>NZ_JBGCCR010000020.1:0-130634 GCF_041262485.1 Streptacidiphilus sp. BW17
GCCCCGCGGGGGGGGGGGCCCCCCCCCGGGGGGGGGGGGGGGGGGCCGGCCCCCCCCCCCCCCCCCCCCCCGACGGGGAGGTCTGTCGTGTTGTCCTGCCGTCCGCTACCCCGCGACGGCGGCCTCGCGGTCCCGGGCCAGCGCGGTGAGCTCCTCCAGGTCGTACAGCGCGCTCTGCCGGGTGCCGTAGCGGGTGAGCTTGCCGCGCCGGGCCCACATGCGGATCGTCCCCTCCTGCACGCCGAGCGCGAGCGCCGCCAGCTCCGTGGACACCCGCCGGGTCCGGCCCGTGCCCGACTGCCCCTGGACGAGCCACTGCAGCGGGGTGAGCACATGTCCCGCCGCGCACATGGGACCGCGCAGCACCACTGCCTCGCCGCCCCGGCTCGGCATGGAGACGGGCGCCGTGCACCCGGGCTCGGAGCACTGGCCGAGCCGGACGAGACCGGTCTGCTGCGGGGCGCTCAGCGCGCGCAGCGCCGCCACGGTCGCGGCGATCTCGTCGACGGCGGACCCGGCGGCGGCATGGGCCGCGAGCCGGTCGGCGTGCTGGGCCAGGAAAGCCGCCATGTCGGCGACGGCGCGGCGCGGCGCCCTGGCGGACGGCACCTCGTCGAGCAGCGCCTGGGTCCAGGAAGACAGCCGTGCGACGGCGTCGTGCCGCGCCTCCAGGGCGCCCGAGCTCACCGGCATGCGCTGTTCCCGGCTGCCGGTGATCCGCTGGGCGACCGAATCGGTCGACCCCGTGTGCAGGAACTCCTCACTCTCGGCGTGGAGTTCGGGCAGCGCCGCGAGGTCCCGCAGCAGTGCGGCACGGCAGGAGCCGCACAGCCGGGATCCGGGAGCCGCGCGGCGGCGGTGCGAGGCGGGGCCGGCTTGGCCGGTGCCTTCGATCCGGCTGCAGCGGGTCGAGGTGC
Source organism: Streptacidiphilus sp. BW17 (assembly GCF_041262485.1). Taxonomy (NCBI): domain Bacteria; kingdom Bacillati; phylum Actinomycetota; class Actinomycetes; order Kitasatosporales; family Streptomycetaceae; genus Streptacidiphilus; species Streptacidiphilus sp. BW17. Next base: position 918 of record NZ_JBGCCR010000020.1, read on the forward strand.
AGTACTGCTCGTCGTGCTGGACTGACTCCGCCACGATCACAACTCCTTGCCGTGCGAGAGGACATACGAGTAGACGGCCGACCCGCGCGCCGATCGCGCGCTCGGGGCGGAAGAGGGAAAACGAAGCGGGAAAACAAAAAGCCGCGCACGGGGCGCGGCTGGAGATGAGCACCTGGAAGAAGACATACGGGCTCGCCGAGAAGCTTTACACACCCTGTCGGCGGACACAAGGGGGTTGCTCGGAAGAACTTGCCGGATCCCGGACAGTGCCTCAACGACGAAGGCCCCCCGCGCCGTTGACCGGCGTCGGGGGACCTCGGCCCGGTCGGACAGGACCTTGGACCTGGCGTGGGCAGCACGTCGCCCGCTGCCCGTCACACCGGCTGTGGCAGGCCGAGGAGCCGGTCGCGCAGGGCCGGGAACTCCGCCCGGATCGCGGCCACGGACCGCGGGTCGATGTCGGCGACGAGCACCTCCTCGCCCGCCCCCGCCTCGGCGACCACCTCGCCCCACGGATCGACCACCACACTGAACCCCGCCTGTTCGACCCCGGCGTGCGTACCCGCCGTGTTGCACGCCAGCACGTAGGCCTGCGACTCGACCGCGCGGGCGCGGGCCAGCAGCGACCAGTGGGCCCGGCGCCGCGCCGGCCACCCGGCCGGTACGACGAGCAACTCGGCTCCGGCGTCCACCAGTTGCCGGAACTGCTCGGGGAACCGCAGGTCGTAGCAGGTGGCCAGACCGGCCGTCAGCTCCAGACCGGGCAGGCGCGTGGCGACGACCTGCTCGCCGCGCGACATCAGCGCCGCCTCGCCCTGGTCGAAGCCGAAGCGGTGGATCTTGCGGTAGGTGCCGTGCCGCCCGCCGTCCGGCGAGAAGAGCAACGAGGTGTTGTACAGCGAGCCGTCGGCGGCGCGCTCCACGATCGAACCGCCGTGCAGCCAGACCCCGGCGTCGCGCGCGGCCTCGCTCATCGCGCTGGCGGTCGGCCCGTCCAGCGGCTCGGCCAGGTCGGCGAAGGCGTCGAAGCGGAAGGCGCCGACGTGCCAGAGCTCGGGCAGCACGACCAGGTCCGAGCCGCCCTGGCGCCGCACCAGTTCCGCGACGCGCTCACGCCGGTCCGGCACGGCCTCCTGCTCCGTCACCTCGATCTGCAGCAGGGAGACCCGCATGGGTACACCGTTCATGGTTCGGAGTCGTCCTCTCGTCGGTGTTCGTCGGCGTTCGTCGGTCATCGGTACGTCATCGGGTGCGGCCGAGCTTCGCCTCGGCACGGAGCGGACCGAGGTCCAGGCCCCGGTCGAGCAGCTCCCAGACGCCCTCCAGCTCGTCCGCCACGCCACTGCCCGCCCTGCCATCGCCTGCCACGCCACCGTCAGCCGCGCCATCGCCCGCCGCGCGGGCCCGGATCGACGCCTCGGCCCCGGCCATCAGATACCGCACGAGGGTCCTCAGACCCTCCACGGCTGCGGCCGGTCGGTCGAGGCGGGCCCGGCCGAGCAGCTCGCGCAGGTCCTCGCACCACAGCGAGTTCCAGCTCGGCAGCTCCGGCGCCAGGTCGCGCGCCAGCCGGGCGCAGGCCCGGGCGCGGACATCCTGCTCCAGCAGGTGCACCAGCGCCAGCGTCAGGTCGACCACGGCCAGCAGGCCCGGACGTGGCGCGGCCACCACCCGGTCCAGCACCGCACGGGTGGCAGCGGCGCCTTGGGCACACACCTCCGCCGCCAGGGCGTTCTTCGACGGGAAGTGAAAGGACAGCGCTCCCATCGTCACCTCGGCGGCCTTGCTGACCTGGGACAGTGACGTGCCACTGAAGCCGTGCCGGTCGAACTCGACGGCGGCGGCGACCACCAGGGTCTGACGGGTCCGTTCGGCTCTCTCCTGTCGCCCCAATGTTCACTCCCGGTATGAAGTTTGCGATCCCGCAGCGGGCGCCCGAGCGGCTCCGCCGGGACGCCTCGAATGCACCGTCCGCCTGCGGCGCGTTGGGTGCGACGCGTGGCATCAGGTGCAGGGGAATCTAACCGGGATCCGTCGGCAGGGTTCCGACCTGCCACAACGTCCCGACGAATTTGGCACTTAAGGCGTCAGAACGCGTGCATCTTGGCATGTCCACTGCTGGTCTGTCACTCCGCGCCCGTCCGTCCGGTCAGCTGGGCGCGGTACCAGGGAGCCGCCTCGTCGAGCCCGGACAGCGGGCCCGCCCCGGGCGGCACGCCGACGGTGTCCCAGGTCCCGTCGTCGGCGTACCAGTGGTCCTCGGCGAAGAGCCGGAACTGACGCTCACTCACCCAGCCATTGGTGGACCTGAGTTGTATCAGGCAGCGGTCGAGCGGCCACGGCTCGCCGGTCGCGGGCAGCAGCTCGTGCCGGGCGAGCGCGTCGAGGAGTTCGCCGATCGAGACGGGTGCGGGGTGGCTCGCGTGCCGTATGCCCAGGCCCGCACCGTGACCGGCCACGCCCGCGACCAGCCGGGCCAGGTCGCGCACGCCGACCGCCGACAGCAGGGCCCGCCCCGAGTCCCAGCGGGCCGGGATCCGACGCTGCAACTCCTCGAGCGCCGGCAGGACCCAGCGGTCGCCCTCGCCGAGGATCAGCCCCGGCCGGAGCACGGTGCCGCCCGCGGCCAGCACCGCCCGTTCCCCTGCCAGCCGGGTGCGGCTGGCGGCCGACACGGGCCGCGTCCCGGTCCCGAGCACTGCCGTCCCGCTGTGCGGGCCGGCGCCGTGGACGGCCGCGGTCGAGAGGAGCACCACGTGCCCGGTCCCGGCCCGCTGCGCCTCCGCGACGGCGGCGTTCGTCCCGCGCTCGTTGACGGCCCGGCACATCTCCTCGTCGGGGCCGATGTACGAGGCCAGTTGGAGCAGCACGTCGCTGCCCTCGCAGACCCCGTGCAGCGAGCCCGGATCCCGTAGGTCCGCGTACACGTACTCGACGCCGCCCGGATGCGGCTCGTCCGGGGGGCGTCGACCGGCCACCCTCACCTCGACGCCCCGGCGCAGCAGTTCGCCGACGACGGTGCCACCGACGAAGCCAGTGGCACCGAGTACGGTCGCCCTCACCGTGCCGTGGCGTCGCTGCGGGAGACCGTGCCGGGCGCGTCCGGCACGATCCGGAACGAACCGCGCGCCTGGTCCGAGGCGGCGGCCGGCAGCAGGTACCGCCACAACGTGCAGATCAGCTCGGGCAGATCGGACCGTCCGGTGGTGATCTGCGAGAACAGCTGGGTGCCGGAGAAGGCGCCGACCAGCACGACGGCCAACTCGTCCTCGTCGACCGCCTCGTTGAGCTCGCCACGGCCGCGGGCCGCCGTCAGCTGCTCGCGGAAGACGTCGACCCACTGCTGGTAGGGCTGGTCGTCACGCATGCCGAACTCGCCCTGCTCGACGGCGAGTCGGACGCCGCCGCGGAGCACGGGGTTGGTCTGCAGCTGACGCGCCAGGTGGAGCGTGATGTCGATGAGCCGCTGCAGGCCGTCCTCTCCGTCCGGCAGTTGGAGGCCCTCGCCCTGCCCGATCATCACGGCGTGGGCGAGCTCCTCCTTGGAGCCGAAGTGGAAGTACATCGCGCCCTGGGTGACCCCGGCGCGTTTCATGATCTTGCTGATGGACGCACCGCTGAAGCCGAACTCGTCGAACACTTCTGCGGCGGCTCGCAGGATGACCGCGCGGGTGCGTACCGCCCGTTCCTGCGGCTCACGGCGGGTCCTCACCTTGGGTGGCACCTGAATACCTCTCGACAAAAAAAACGATCGTCCTTTATCTTATCGGTTGTGGCGCCGAACACGGAAGCCGCAGGGCGGCTCTGCCCGTATTACGCCCTTATGCACTCTTATGCTCCAACACCCAAACAGGCTGCTGTTGACGCCGTAGGAGACATCTCGATGACGGTTCTCGCTGCGCACCACCCGGTCTTCACCTCGACCGTCCCCCGCCAGTACGTGCACAAGGCCGCACAGAGCGAGGTGCTGCTGACCGGGTGTGAGGTACACGGCGACGACAACTTCACGGTGGCGGCCCAATGGCCGCGCACCCACAGCTTCTACGACTCCGCGGACGGCCGGCACGACCCGCTGCTCCTCGTCGAGACGGTCCGTCAGGCGATCCCGCTGCTCAGCCATCTCGGCTACGACGCCCCCTTCGGACACCGCCAGATCTGGGACCACCTGACCTGGACGGCCAGCCCGGCGGCTCTCGTCTGCGAGCCGACGCCGGCCGAGATCGTCGCCCGGATCACCTGCTCCGAGGTGGTCCGCAGAGGCAGCCGGCTGGCCGCCCTGACCATGGACGTCGACATGACCCGCGACGGTGTCCACCTCGGCACCGCGAACACGCACTTCACCAACCAGTCGCCCGCGATCTACCAGCGGCTGCGCGGCGAGTACGCCGACATCGAGCACGCCGTCCGCGGCGCCCTCACGCCCGCCTCGCCGATCGCGCCGCCCGTCGCGGGCCGCGACCGCCGCCGCGACGTGGTCCTCGCGCCGACGGACACCCCGAACCGCTACCAGCTCCGCGTCGACCTCGCCCACCCGGCACTGTTCGACCACCGCACCGACCACGCCCCGGGCATGCTGCTCCTGGAGGCCGCCCGCCAGGCCGCGTACGCCGTGGCCTACCCCGAGATCCCGGTGATCACGGGCATGCACAGCACCTTCCAGCGGTACGTCGAGCTCGACGCCCCCTGCTGGGTCGAGGTCGAGATCCTGCCCGCCCAGCTGCCGACCCACGTCTCCTCGCGCGTGTCGATCACCCAGCACGGCCAGGAGGCCTTCACCGCGACGGTCACCGCCCTGCGCGGACGCGCCTCCGGCGGCGCGTAGTCAGCCCCGGGGCGCAGAGAACGACGGCCCAGGTCAGTTGTGCTGACCTGGGCCGTCGTTGAGCTGGAGCGGACTTCGTCCGGCTTGGTTAGAAGAAGCCGTTGTCGCCGTTGTCCCCGTTGAAGTCGTTGCCGTTGTCGAAACCGCCGTCGAAACCGCCGCCGTTGAAGTTGTTGCCACCCTCGAAGCCGCCGCCGTCGAAGTCGCGGCGTTCCTCGAACTCGCGGCCCTCGTCGAACGCCTCGCGGCGGTCGCGGTTCTCCTCGTGGTTCTCGAGCATCTCGCCGATGAGCGCGCCGCCGACCAGGCCGGCCACGCCGGCGCCGATCACCGCGCCCGTGCTGTGGCCCTGGCGCGGCGGCTGCTGCGGGTAGCCGCCCTGCGGGTATCCGGCCTGGGGGTAACCCTGCTGCTGCGGGTACCCGTTCTGCGGGTAGCCGGCCTGCGGGTAGCCCTGCTGCTGCGGCGTGTAGAAGGGCGGCGGGGTGGTCTCGATGCGCTGGGCGCAGCCCTGGCAGGTCTGTACCGGCCGCGGGACGCCCCACTGCGGCTGCCACACCACGTTGACCGCGCCGTAGCCGTGCTGGGGGTCGAAGAAGCAGGTCACCGAATCACTCCCAAAACTGAACGTGCCGGAGGCAGGATCGCAACCGACAGTGGGGGATACGTCCGACGATCCGTCATTGGTTCCCGCCCGCACGCCTTCCTTGCGGGTCCGTCACGTGGCAGTCGCGCGCCGGCTCGGCCCGGTGCGCGCGGTCCGGTGGCGCGGTCTGGTGCGCACGGTCAGCGGGCGTGCGCTCCGGAGGGGCGACGCGTGAGCAGCGGGGCCAGGGCGCCGGTCCGGAGCCGGGCGACGACCGGCTGGGCGTAGCGGCCCAGCAGCCAGCTGGTCAGGTAGGCGATCGGCATCGCCAGGATCGCCGCGCCGATCACGTCGTGCGGGTAGTGGTCGCCCAGGTAGACGCGGGTGAAGCCCTCGAAGAGCGCGAAGGCCGCCGCGATCTTGGCCAGCTGCCGGTCGAGCAGCCAGAGCGCCGCGACCGCCGAGGTGGCGGCCGTGGTGTGGCCGCTGGGGAAGGCGTAGTCGGTGCGGACCGGGCAGGCGTCGACGATGAACGCGTGCGGCATCGAGTAGCAGGGGCGCACCTCGGCGACCATCTTCTTGATCACCTCGGCGACCGCGAAGGCCACCGCGACCGAGACCGGTGCGGCCAGTGCCAGCGTCAGCCTCGCGGTCTCCTCGCGCCGGGCGCGCAGGAAGCCGATCAGCATCAGCACGGCGAAGACCAGCAGGCCCGCGTTGGTCCACAGGTCGATCGGCTCGTTGAGCCACCGGGTGTCCTTGGCGATGCCTGTGATCGACGAAAAGAGGCCGCCGTCGATCCCACTGCCGTCGAAGGCCAACAGGTTGTTCATGTGAAGGATGTCTCTCGCTCGCTCGGCGACCATGGCAGACTCTTGGCTGCGGAAGTTCTACAGGACCGTAGCAGGTGAATGGAAGTTGGCCGAAGTATGAACGAGCGGCGGCAGATGGGCGCGCTCGAGGCGGAGGTGCTGGAGTTGCTCCAGTCCTCGTCCGAGGCGATGACGCCCGGCCATGTCCTTACGCGGCTCGGCGACACGCTCGCCTACAGCACGGTCGTCACCGTGCTGACCCGGATGCACGACAAGGGCCTGCTCGGCCGGGTCAAGCAGGGGCGTGCCTTCGCCTACCGTCCCGTCGCCGACCGCCACGGCCTCACCGCCCGCCGGATGCGTCAGGCGCTGGACGCCGACCCGGACCGCCACGCGGTCCTCGCCCAGTTCATCGGCGACCTGTCGACCGGCGACGAGGAGATCCTGCGACACCTTCTCGGCGAACGGCAGCTGTGACATGCCCCAGGTACACGATCTCCCGCACCAGCTGCTGCACGGCGTGACGCACGTCTTGTTCGCGCTTCCCGGCGTCGCCGGGCTGGACTCGCTCCACCTCTTCTTCTACCTGCCACTGGTGCTGCCCGCGCTGGCCGGGCTGCCGGCCCGGCCGTTCGCCGAGCGGCTGGAGCCGCGGGCGGCGACCTGGCTGCTGACCGGCGTGGCCGTGGCCCTGGCGGGCGCGAGCACGGTGGCGCTCGGGGTGCTGGTGGTGGCCGGGCTGATCCGGGTGCCGCTGGCCGCGGTGCTCGGGCACTGGTCGCTGACGGCGGTCCGGCAGGGCGATCCGGTCTCGCTGCTGGAGGCGGCGGCTGCCGCTGTGCTGCTCACCGCCGCCACGGTCGCGGCCGTGCGGCTGGTCCGGAGACGGGTCAGGGCGCTGGTCGCGGCCGGGTTCGAGGCGGCCTGCCTGCCGCGCGCGGGGGAGTACGTCGTAGTCGACGACCCCGCCCCCGAGGCCTACGCGCTACCGGGGCGGCCCGGGCGGGTGGTGGTCTCCTCCGGCATGCTCGCCGCGCTCGACGAGGGCGAGCGGGAGGTGCTGATCGCCCACGAGCGGGCCCATCTGCGCGCCCACCACTACGCCTTCGTCGCGGTGACGCATCTCGCCGCCGCCGCCAATCCGCTGCTCCGGCCGCTGAACGGGGCCGTCGCCTACACCGTCGAGCGCTGGGCCGACGAGCACGCCGCCCGTGTCTGCGGCGACCGCCGCCGGGCCGCCCGCGCGGTCGGCAAGGCGGCGCTGGCCGCCAAGCACGCGCCGCTGCGCAACCCGGCCACGGCGCTGGGAATCGGCGGTCTGCTGCACCGTGGCCTGCATCGCCGTCCCCGTAACGGTCTGCGTCCCGGCAACGGCCTTCGGCAGGGTGGCGAACTGCGCAGCGCCGGGCCGGTCCCGCGTCGCGTCGCCGCGTTGCTGGCACCGCCGGTCCCGACCGTGATGCCCTGGGGCGTGCCGTGGCTGCCGCTGCTCGCGCTCTGCGCGCTGCTGGCGTCGAGCGGCGTCTGCGCCGTCGCCGCCGCGCACGACATCCACCTGCTGCTGGACCCCAACGGCTGAGGCCAGGGCGTTACGGGGCCAGGGCGTTACGGGGTCAGTCGGCCCCGGACCATCGTCGACAGGACGGCGTGGACGTCGTCCAGGGTCCGTTCCGGCTGGAAGGTGAGCCAGTCCAGCGCCACGACCAGGACCATGCCGAAGACCGCCGGGGCGGCCAGGCCGGTGTCCAGGTCCTCGCGCAGCTCGCCCGAGGCGACGGCGGCGTCGAGGGAGGCGCGGACCACCGCGACGGCGTCCTCGCGCAGCAGCGTCAGCGTCTGCTGCCAGGTGCGGTTGGTCCGCCACAGTTCCGACAGCAGCAGCTGGGCGAACGCCCGGTACTGCTCGATGAAGCCGAGGCCGGCGCGGATCATCGCGTCGAGCTGCTCGACCGGCGCGTCCGGGTGCGCGGCGGACGCCTCGCGCAGCGTCGCGGTGAGCAGGCCGACGCCGTGCCGGAGCAGCTCCTCGAACAGATCGTTCTTGTTCTTGAAGTTGTAGTAGACCGTGCCCTTGGCGACCCCGGCACGCTCGGCGATCTCGTCCACCGTGGTCGACGAGAAGCCCTGCTCCGCGATCAGCTGCTGGGCCGCGACGAAGAGCTTCTGCCGGGTCTGCTCGCGGCGCGTGCCTGCTCCAGGGCCTGCTCCAGGGCCTGCTCCAGTGCCGGTGCCGGTGCGTGTCATGAGGTCATCCTCCCGCACCTCCCGCTGTGTGCGGCCGGTCACAGGACGAGCTCCGGGTGGAGCGCGGTGACCGTCCAGACCTGCTTGCGCCGTGCCGCCAGGACGGTGCAGGCCAGCGAGACCGCCAGGAATCCGGCCAGCACCCCCGCGCCCTGCCACACCACGGTCAGGTCGCCGCCGCTGATCAGCCGCCGCAGGCCCGCGACCACCCAGGTCATCGGCAGGTACGGGTGGATCGCGCCGAAGAAGCCGGGGCTGGTCTGCACGGGGTAGGTGCCACCCGCCGAGGTCAGCTGGAGCATCAGCAGCGCCAGCGCGATCACCCGTCCTCGGGTCCCGAAGACGGCGTTGACGCACTGCAGGATCGCCGCGAAGGTCGCCGTCGTCAGCAGCAGGAAGCCGATCGCCCCGGCCGTGCGGACCAGTTCCAAGCCCAAGGCGAAGTGCAGCACCGCGAGCAGGGCCGCGACCTGTGTCGCTCCGATCGCCACGGCGGGCAGCCAACCGGCCAGCGCCGCCCGCCAGGAGGGGATGTTGGCGGCCAACAGCCGTGCGTTGAGCGGGCGCAGCAGCATGTAGGCGACCATCATGCCCACCCACAGCGCCAGCGGGATGAAGTACGAGGAGAGGCCGGTGCCGTAGTTCGCCGCCGGGTTGAGCCGGTCCAGGGCGAGCTGGACCGGGTCGCTCATCACGCTGGTGCGGTCCGTGCGGGCCTGGGCGGAGAGGTCGGGGATCTTCGCCGCGCCGCTCTGGAGCGCGCCGGAGAGCTGGTCCGAGCCGCCCGCCAGCTTGTAGAGGCCGCCGTCGAGCTGGTCCGCGCCGCCGACCAGGGTGTTGAGGCCGGAGTTCAGGCTCTCCGCACCGCCCGCCAACTGCGCGCTGCCGGTGGAGAGCTGGGCGACTCCGGAGTTCAACTGGTCGATCCTCGCCACCTGGGCGTCGATCTGGTCGGCCAGATGCGGTGCGTCCTTGGCGAGTTGGTCGGCGTAGCCGCGTACGGTCCCGGCGTCGGAGGCGATCTGGGCCAGCCGGCCCTTGTCACCGCTGACGGCGCTGTCGACCTGCTGGGCGACCTGCACGGTCTGCGCGGACGCCTGGACCGCGAGTTGGAGCGCGTTGCAGGTGGCTGCCGTCGTCGGTGCGGGCAGTGCTGTTCCGGTGGCCGCCTGGGCCGGGCACTGCTGGGCGTAGACCTGCTGCAGCTCCGTGTGCGCGGTCTGCGCGTCGGTGACCGCCTTGGCGGTGTCCGCGGGCAGTTGGGTGGCGATCTGCTGCACGGTCGCGGCGGCCAGGGAGACGGCCTGCGCGGCCTGCTGGATCTCGGTCGCGTGGCTGCGCAGCGTCGGCGTCAGCCTGTCGGTGACGCCGTGCACCACGGAGTCCAACTCGGCCGTCCCGGCGGCGGCCTGGGCAGCGCCGGTGTGCAGCCGGTTCAGCCCGTCGGCCAGCTCCCCGCTCCCGCTGTGCGCCTGCCGCAGCCCGTCGCCGAGCTGCTGCGCCCCGCTCTGCGCGGTGCGCGCGCCGTCGGCGAGCTGACCGGCCCCGGTCGCGGCCTGGACGGTCTGGTCGTGCAGGTCGCCGAAGGAGATGTAGATCTGGTCGAGGTAGCCGCGCACGGCGCTGGACGAGGAGGCAGCGCGGATCTCGGAGAAGGCGGTCTTGGCGATGATGCCGCTGAGGTAGCTGTTGGAGTCGTTGCTGCGCGCCTCCAGGAGGCCGTCCACCGGCGTGCCCTGGGTGCTGCCGCTGGACGCGATCCGGGCGGTGAAGTCCGCCGGGATGGTCAGCGTCATGTAGTAGTCGCCCTTGCGCAGGCCCTCGTCGGCGCGGGCGGCGCTGACGTCGTGCCAGTCGAAGGTGTCCCGGTCGAGCAGCTGGGTGGTGAGGTCGTGGCCCGCGTTCATGGGCTTGCCGTTGACGTCGGCGCCCTTGTCCAGGTCGACGACGGCGACGGGCAGCTTGTCGAAGTTGCCGTACGGGTCCCAGAACGACCAGATGTAGAGCGCGCCGTAGAGCAGCGGCAGCAGCGCGACCGCGACGATCGCGGCCCGGGGCAGCGAGCCGCGGCGGAAGCGCCGCAGCTCCAGCCCACCCAGGGAGAGGGCGCGCAGCGGACGGCGGCGGGTGATGCGGTCACGCATGGGTCTGCTCCGGTTCCGGCTGTGCGGTCTCGGCGTTGTTGCTTGGACGCGTCGCTACCGTGAGGTCCGCCTCGGGCGGGGCTTCGCGGGTTGCGGCGAGGACGGTCAGCCCGGCGTCGGCGAGCGTGCGGAGCGTCTGCCAGGCGGCGGCGGTGTCGGCGGTGCTGAGCCGGTCGCCGAGGTCGTCGACGACGAGCACGCGCGGAGCGCCGAGCAGCGCGGCGGCGATCCCGACCCGGAAGCCCTGCAGCGCGGTCAACGCGTCGGCGCGGAGCGGGAGTTCGGCCTCGCCCAGCCCGGCGCCGTCGAGCGCGGCGGCGAGGCGACGCTGCGCCCGGCGACCGTGGCGGCGCAGCAGCAGACGCTCGGTCAGGTGCTCCTCGACGGTGAGGCCACCGTCGAGATCGGTGACCCCGGGCACGGGCCCGAGCGCGACGACCTTCCGCACGCCGCCTGCCCGGCGGGGGAGCGCCTCGCCGTCGACGGCGGCGGACCCGGAGGACGGGTGCATTCGCCCCGCGAGCGTCAGCAGCAGGCTGGTCCGACCGGAGCCGGTCTCGCCAGCGAAGGCGACCAACTGGCCAGGTGCGGCACGGAAACTGACGTCCTGATAGACGGGCCCGCGCGGCCCGTCCAGCGTGAGCGCCTCCGCGACGACCGAGGCTCCGGTGTACGTCTCCGGCATCGTCGTCCCCCGTCCTATCTTTGAACTGACCAGTCAGTACAAAAACGTAGCACGACTTCGGCAGACGAGGTAGTTGCACTGCCTGGGGGCGCGGGGCTCTGCTCATGTGCGGCTCCGCCGCGTGGGCGCGACAATCCCCCTGCCTTCGGCGGGGGGACCCCCACCCCTGCCTTCGGCGGGGGGACCCCCACCCCTGCCTTCGGCGGGGGGACCCCCATCCCACGCAGGTGGAGCACCGAACGTTCAGGGCCATCCGCACAGGGTGGTGTCTCGCGCCCCGCGGCGGAGCCGCATATCGGCAGAGCCCCGCGCCCCTGAGCGCCTACGCGGGTCTGGCCAGCCCTGCGTCGTAGGCGATGATCACGGCCTGGACGCGGTCGCGGGCGCCGATCTTGCCCAGGACGCGGCTGACGTGGGTCTTGACGGTCGACTCCGACAGGACGAGATGCGCGGCGATCTCACCGTTCGTCAGGCCCGCTGCGATGTCCGCCAGGACCTCCCGTTCCCGCTGCGAGAGCGGCGAGAGGCGCGGGTCGTCGCCGGGTGTGCGCGGAGCGCCGTGCGCGGTGAAGGTGTCGAGGAGACGGCGGGTCATCGCCGGGGCGACGACCGCGTCGCCCGCCGCGACGGCGCGGATGCCCGCGAGCAGCTCGTCCGGGCGGGCGTCCTTGAGCATGAAGCCGGAGGCGCCCGCCCGCAGCGCGCCGTAGGCGTACTCGTCCAGGTCGAAGGTGGTGAGGACCAGGACGCGCGAGCGGTCCCCGGCGGCGACGATCCGGCGGGTGGCCTCGATGCCGTCCATGCCGGGCATGCGGATGTCCATCAGCACCACGTCGGGCCGGAGTTCGGCGGTCCGGCGGACGGCCTCCGCGCCGTGGGCCGCCTCGCCGACGACGGTGGTCTCGGGGCTGCTCTCCAGCAGCATCCGGAAGCCCATCCGCTGCAGCGGCTGGTCGTCGACGATCAGGACGGTGGTCACGGGCGCTCCTGCGGGTTGTCCTCGTCGTCGAGCCTAGTGGGGAGCACGGCACGCACCGTCCACCCCCCACCCGGTCGCGGTCCTGCGGTCGCGCTGCCGCCCACGAGCGCCGCGCGCTCGCGGATGCCGATCAGGCCCTGCCCGTGCCCCGGCAACTGCGACAACTGCGCAGCGGCCTGCGGGATTGCCGGAGTCGTCGCGCCCACCGCCGGGCCGGCGCCGGTTCGCGGAAGGTCGCTGGACTCCCGCGCCGACTCAAGCCTGGCCGATTCAAGCCTGGCCGACTCCAACCGCGCGGACTGGGGCCTGGCCGACTCCGACCGCGCCGACTCCAGCCACACGGTCTCCGCCCGGGGCGCCGGTCCGCCGGACGACTCCGGGCCGCTGTCGTCGACGCGGACCCGGACCTCGCCCGCGCGGCCGTCGACCGCGACCGCGACGTGGATGTCCGTCGCCGGGCCGGCGTGCTTGAGGCTGTTGGTGAGCGCCTCCTGGACGATCCGGTGGACCGCCAGTTGGACGCCCGCCGTCAGCGACGCGGTGTCGCCGGAGGTGGTGTAGCCGACCGTCGGCCCGGCCGCGCGGATCCGCTCGCACAGGGCGGCGATCTGGGCGGTGCCGGGCTGCGGGTGCAGCACCTCGCCGCCGCCCGCCTCCCCGTCGCCGTCGGGCAGGTCGGCGCGGAGCGCGCCGAGGGTGCGGCGCAGTTCGCCGAGCGACTCCCGGCCCGTCTCGGCGATGATCCGCAGCACCTCGGGGCCGCGCTCCGGACGCAGTTCGGCCTGGGCCGCGCCGCCGTCGGCGAGGCCGATGATGACGGCCAGGCTGTGGCCGACGATGTCGTGCATCTCGCGCGAGACCCGGGCCCGTTCGGTGGCCGTGGCGAGCTTTTCGCGCTGCCCGCGTTCGATCTCCAGGGTGGCCGCACGGTCGGCCAGCGCGGCCAGTTGGGCCTGCCGGATCCGTCCGGCCAGCCCGAGCGCGGACGCGGCGGTCACCGCGCAGGCGACGAAGAAGAGGCTCACCCACGGCTGCCGTGTCAGGGGTTCCACCCGGAACGCCAGTACCGCCGCGACGGGCAGCACCGCCGCCGCGACCACCGGCAGCCGCCTCGGGGGCGCGTACCGGGCGACGCCGTAGAGGGCGATCATCAGGCTGAGGTCACTGCGCAGCGCGACGCCGAGGCTCCACTGCACCGCGCAGACCAGCAGCACCACGGCGAAGACCCGCAGCGACGCCCGCCTGCGCCACACCAGCGGCACCGCCTGCGCGGCGGCTGTCACCGGGATCACCCACACCGGGACCGAACGCATCCCGAAGAGGTCGTCGTGCTCCCCACGGAAGAGCCCGGCCACGCCGATCAGCAGCACGAAAGCGGCGATCAACGAGTCCAGCAGCTGCGGGCGCGCACGGTCGAAGGCCCGCACGCGCAGCCACGCGCGGGCGAGCGGATGGTCCCAGAGGGGATCGGTCGTGCCACTCACTGTTGAACCCAGCATGATGTCCTCAGAGTGCACCATGGGGGACGCGAACGGAGGGGCAGCCTCCGCTCCACGTCCCCCATGGTCGGTGCAGCAGGTCTTTGCAGCGGGTCCTAGCTGTCCGTGCGCTTCAGGCGGTACGCGGCGCCGAGGATGGCGACCGCGACCCAGACCAGCAGCACCCAGGTGGCGTTGCCCGGGGAGAGCGTGCCCGAGGCCTGGTGCAGCGAGATCATCGACCCGCCCGCGCCGCCCTCGAGGCCAGGCAGGTACGGCGACACGTTCGGCTTCCAGCTGCTGGGCAGGATGTCCAGGAAGATCGGCAGCAGCATGAAGGTGCCGACCAGCAGGGAGATGCCGCCGGCGACCGAGCGGACCAGCATGCCGAGCGCCGCGCCGAAGACCGCGACCAGCGCCAGGTAGAAGCCCGCCTCGAAGAGGCAGCGCAGCACGCCGGCGGAGGAGAGCGTCAGCGCGATCGGCTTGCCGGAGAGGAAGCCCTCGCCGCCCAGGAAGGACGCGAACGCACCGGCGGTGGAGACGACGAGCACGACCACGAAGTACAGGCCGAGCTTGGACCAGAGCACCGGAAGGCGCTTGGGCACGGCGGTCAGCGTGGAGCGGATCATGCCGGTGGTGTACTCACCGGCCGTGGCCAGCACGCCGAGCACGCCGACGGCCAGCTGCGCCAGCTCGACGCTGCGTAGGGCCAGGGCGATCGCGTCCTTGGCGTCCGCCGCCGGGCCGTGCATGTCGGCCGGGTTGTAGCGGTAGGCGGACATGATGCCGATGCCGACGAGCAGCAGCAGCGAGACGCCCAGGGTGATCCAGGTGGACCGGAGCGAGAGGAACTTGGCCCACTCGGCGCGCAGCACGCGGCCGAAGGTGACCTTGTAGCGCGGCGTGGCGTCGGTGCCGCCGAGGCCGGCGGAAGCGACGTCACCGGTCGCCGTCAGCGTCGTGCTCATGCGGCCACGACCTCCTTCTGCTCCTTGTCGCCCGCGCTGCCGGTGGCACCCGCGCCCGTGGCGCCCGTGCTGCCGTTGCTGCGGTACTCGACGGTGTCGCCGGTCAGCGCCATGAACGCCTCCTCCAGCGAGACGACCTGCGGCGTCAGCTCGTAGACGGCGATGCCGGCGTCGGCGGCCTTCTGGCCGATCTCACGCGCCGTCAGGCCGTTGACCTGGAGCTCCTCCGAGCCGGCCGCACCGGTCACGGTGACGTCCGGGCCGAGAAGCAGCTCGCGCAGACGGGTGGCGTCCGAGGAGACGACCTTGACGCTGTCGCCGCCCGCGCTCTCGATGAAGTCCGCCACGGTGGTGTCGGCGAGCAGCTTGCCCCGGCCGACGATGATCAGGTCGGTCGCGGTCAGCGCCATCTCGCTCATCAGGTGCGAGGAGACGAAGACGGTGCGGCCCTCGGCGGCGAGGTTGGTGAGCAGCGTGCGGATCCACAGCACGCCCTCCGGGTCGAGACCGTTGACCGGCTCGTCCAGCATGATCGTCTGCGGGTCGCCGAGCAGCGCGGCGGCGATGCCCAGACGCTGGCCCATGCCGAGCGAGAACGCACCGGCACGCTTCTTGGCCACCTTGCCGAGACCGGCCAGCTCGATCACCTCGTCCACCCGGCGGCGCGGGATGCCGTGGGTGAGGGCGAGCGAGTTCAGGTGGTTGTAGGCGGAGCGGCCCGGGTGGATCGACTTGGCCTCCAGCAGCGCGCCGACCTCCTGGAGCGGGGCGGCGTGCTGGTGGTAGCGCTTGCCGTTGACCAGGACGCTGCCGCTGGTCGGCGCGTCCAGGCCGAGGATCATGCGCATGGTGGTGGACTTCCCGGCGCCGTTGGGGCCGAGGAAGCCGGTGACCACACCGGGCTTGACCGTGAAGTTCAGGCCGTCGACGGCGGTCTTGTCGCCGTAGCGCTTGACCAGGTGCTGGATTTCGATCACGGGAGCGGTTCCCTCCGAGGTCCGTCCGGGCCGCGTCGGTATGTCCGGCAGCCCTGCGCAGAACGCTAGAAGCGCCCTCGGCCGTCGCCCCGGCACGCCGGGACCGATCCCCGGTGCCCGGCGGTACCGCGGTACCGGTCGGGGCTCGGTCGTGAGGCGTAGCGAAGTTCGAAAGACCTCTTTCGAAGTAAGCCTTTCGAAAGCATTCTTTCGATGCTACGTTCCTTCCATGGAACCGACCGAACCGGTGGGCGGCGCAGAAGCGGCCGCCGATCTCACGCCGCGCAGGATCACCGACCCGCGCGCCCTGCGCGCGCTCGCCCACCCGCTGCGGATGGCACTGGTCGAGGCGCTCGTGCTGCACGGCACCCTGACGGCGACCGAGGCTGCCGAGATCGTCGGCGGCACGCCGTCGAACATCTCGTACCACCTGCGGTCGCTCGCCAAGTACGGCTTCGTCGAGGAGGCCGAGGGCGGCGTCGGCCGCGAACGGCCCTGGAAACCGGGCGCGGTGAGCCTCCGGCTCGACTACGACGAGCCGGATCCGGCGGTCACCCGGGCCGCAAGAACGCTGCTGGACGTCACGACCGAGCGCTGGCAGGAGCGCAAGCGCCGGTACCAGCGGGACCGGGACACCTACCCGAGGGCGGTCCAGAAGGTCTCCGGTGAAAGCCAGTTCCTCCTCTTCTGCACGCCGGAGGAGATGGCGCAGCTCCAGGAGGAGCTCATGGAAAGGCTGTTGGCGATCCAGGGGCCGCGCTTCCACGACCCGTCGCTGCGCCCCGAAGGCGCCGTCCCGTTCGAATTCATCGTTTCCACCACCCCCTACTCACTGGACCAGCAGGAAGGTTGAGAGACGCCATGGGCGAGCTCTTCGCAACATCACGGATGCGACTGTTCTTCCTCGGCAACACCCTCAGCACCATCGGCGACTACGCGCTCTGGCTGGCCGCCGCCATCTGGGTCAAGGAGCTGACCGGCTCCACGGCCACGGCGGGGATCACCTTCCTCTGCCTCACCTGCGGCACGCTCCTCTCGCCGCTCACCGGCATACTCGTCGACCGGGTCCGCAGACGTCGGCTGCTGATCCTCACCAACGCGCTGACCGGCCTGCTCGTGCTCTCGCTGGCGCTGGTCCACCAGGCCGACCAGGTCTGGCTGGTCTTCGTGGTGATGTTCCTCTACGGGATCTCCAGTTCGATCACCA
Source organism: Streptacidiphilus sp. BW17 (assembly GCF_041262485.1). NCBI lineage: Bacteria > Bacillati > Actinomycetota > Actinomycetes > Kitasatosporales > Streptomycetaceae > Streptacidiphilus > Streptacidiphilus sp. BW17. The sequence continues at coordinate 17,823 of NZ_JBGCCR010000020.1, forward strand.
GTGCGGCCACCACGGCGCTGCTGCCGCAGCTGGTCCCGGCCGAGCAACTGGGCAACGCCAACGGCCTGACCCAGGCACTGACGCAGGGCCAGCGTCTGATCACCCCGGCGCTCGGCGTCGGCCTGCTCTCCCTGGCGGGCGGCGGCGCGGTCGCCGCGCTGGACGCGGCCACCTTCGCGGCCTCGGTCCTGTGCTGGTCGTTCATCCGCGTCGAGGAGGAGCGTCCGCAGCCGAGCGAGGGCCACTGGCTGCGCGAGACGACGGAGGGCTTCCGCTATCTGATGCGGACTCCGGTATTGCGGCAGCTGACGCTGGTGATGACGGTGGCGCTCTTCGTCGTCGGTTTCTTCGAGACGCTGGGTATCGCGATCGCGACGACCGGCCTGCACCACGCGCCGTCCTGGATGGGCGTGTTGTCCACCGCGATGGGCATCTCCGGCCTGGTCGGCGGCATCCTGGCCGGACCGTTGATGCAGCGCACCAGCCCCGGGCTGCTCGCGGCGCTCGGGCTGGCGCTGGTCTCGGGGGGCGCGTTGCTGCTGATGGTGCGGCTCGACTGGGTCGTCGTCGCGGGCGGGCTGCTGCTGGGAGCGGGCGTCCCGCTGATCATCGTGGGCGCGATGTCGGCGATGCAGCTCAACACCCCCGAGGAGTTGCTGGGCCGCGTCTCCGGCGCGGACAACTTCCTGGTCACCGGCGGCCAGTCGGTCGGCATTGCCGCCGGCGCGGCGCTGATCACGACGGTGCCGTACCAGGCCCTGTGCGCGACGATCGCGGTCGTTCTGTGCGCCTGCGCGATCTACCTGACGACCCGCCGCGAACAGCGGGCCGTGCCGGTGCCTGCCGAAGCTTGAGACCAAGGGGCAGTCGCACTACCTGAGGGGCGCGATGAACTGGCGCGAGCAACCACCCTGCGGGGGAAGTCCCTGAACGATCAGGGCCATCCGCACAGGGTGGTTGCTCGCGCCCCTGAGTGTGGCAACGTTCCTGTCAGAGAAGCTCTTCGAGATAGTTCGGCTGGTCCAACGGCAGCGCCCCTTCGGGGCGGTAGCGGATGGTGCTCGCCTCCCAGGTGAAGTAGCCGCGCATCCAGTCGGCGAGACCCTCGCGGTACCGCAGGGTCGCCTCCGTCTCCGACGGGGTGAGCCCCAGCGAGACGCACAGCTCCGGGATGAGCTCGTTGAGGCGGTAGAACTCGTCGACCATCCGGATGGCGTCACCGTGCACCAGGGCGAAGGCTTCGTCCAGGCCGCACTGGCGCTCGTGCTGGAGGATCACCGCGAGGTTGTAGACGTCGCCGCGCGGGGCCTCCTTCGGGTAGGAGTAGACGTCGTTGTTCACCGCCGGTGCGTCCCCGGCGAGTTGACGCATCAGCGTCACCTGCGGGTTGTGGAAGATGGTGGCGGGGATCTCCCCGAGGATCCGCTCGACCATGTCGAGGACCGTGTCCACGCCCGACGCGCCGCGCCGGAGCACCATGTAGGCCGCGCGGCTCGGGTAGTCGTCCGTGTGGAGCGTGCGACGGCCGAGCGCCTCGTTCGGGTGCGCGCTGAAGTAGCCCTCCCAGTGGTGCGCCGCGCGGGCGCGCCAGCGCGGCGACATGCCCTGGCTCTCGCGGCGCCACAGGTCGGCGAAGGCCGACTCCACCGGCGAGGGCTTCTCGGGCGACCGCCCGGTGTGCAGGGTGGTGATCAACGGGGCGCAGACTCTGGTGACTTCGGCCGGAAGCATGCCGAGGTCGGCGTCGAACTGGTCGTCGAAGAGGAAGTAGAAGGCGCACTGGTCCACCGCCAGGCACAGGTCCGCGAGCCCGGCGTCCGGGAAGCTGACCGCGGCCAACTGCGGTATGTTCCAACGGTCGTAGTGCCGCTCTGCCTCGGCGTCGCGGAGCATGCCGTGCGCCCGCAGCCAGTCGAGGTTGTGTGCGGCGGCTGCGTCGCGCAGCGGGTTGACCCGCACCTGCCCGGGGATCGTGATCTCGCCCGCGCTCGTGTTCATCGGCTCGTCCTCCTCGTCCCTCGTCCTGTCCGGCCTGCTTCAGCCCGCGACCGGTCCGGCGGTCCCCCCGTACGAACCAGGACCGACGTTAGCTCAACCGATCAATCTTGTTGAGCAATCGGTCGGCCATATGCTCAATTATCGACCAGAGTTGGCGGAAGTGGTCTGTCCTGAACACAGCGACAGGATCCGCCGATACGCCCGCGCGGGCCGTCCGGGCTGGTTAGGCTCGAACCGGATAACAGGACGTCAGGCCGCAGCAGGACGTAGGCCGACCGCCCGCAGATCACCCATCGGCGGGCCGACGGACGAGCACGGGGACGACAGCCGCCAGCCGGCAAGAGCGGAGCAGGTCGTGGAAGAGCGTCAGCTCTACGAGCGTGAGGATCCGATCGGGCAGGGCGAGGCCGCCCTGACGGCGCTCCGCGCCGACGTCGCTGCGGGCGACACCAACCCCGGTGGCCTGCTGCTCTACCGGGGCCGCGCGGGGTTCGGCAAGACCAGCCTGCTGCACCGGCTGCGCAACGCTGCCAACGCCGTCGGTCCGGACGGCCGCAAGGACATCCTGCTGCTCCACGCCCGCGCCGGTGAGCAGCAGAAGGACGCGGCCTTCCACGTCGCCCGGAACCTGCTCCAGCCCGCGCTGGCCAAGATGACCGAGGCCAAGCGCCGTGAGATCTTCGGCGGCTGGTACGACATCGCCGCGCCCGCTCTCGGCCTGGTCCCACCGCGGCCGGGCGACCAGCCCGCCGACGCCTTCGGTGTGCTCGAGGCGCTGAGCTGGGTGGTCACCCAACTCGCGGTCAACCGCGGGCCGGTGCTGATGGTCGTCGACGACCTGCACTGGGCCGACAAGGAGTCGCTGGGTTGGCTGACCGGCTATCTCGGCCAGATCTCGCCCTTGCCGTTGCTGGTCGCCCTCGCCTACCGCAACGAGGAGCTGCCCGAGGGCGTCGAGGACGGACTGCGCGAGGAACTGCGGCAGTTGGGCGGTCGCGGTCAGCTGATAGAGCTCGGGCGGCTCGGCCGCAGCGCGGTCGACGCGATGGTCCGCAACCGGCTCGGCGAGGACGCCGACGACCTCTTCTGCCACACCTGCTGGACCATCACCGAGGGCAACCCGCTGGAGGTCAGCAACCTGATCGACCGCCTGCGCGAGGGCAAGCTGGAGGCGATCGACGAGAACATCGACCAGCTGCGCAGCCTCGTCGCCCAGGGCAGCGGTCCGGCCATCGGCAAGCGCCTGGAGCGGCTGGGCACCGACGTCCAGCGGGCCGCCTTCGCCGCCGCCGTACTGGACACCGCGTTCGAGATGGAGACCATCTCCCGGGTGTCCGGGCTGCCGCTCAACCAGGCCGAGACCGCCGTCACCAAGCTGGTCGACGAGTCGATCCTGACCCGCAACGGGCGGGACTACCAGTTCGTCCACCCGACGGTCGCCTCCGCCGTCTACCAGTCGATCACCTTCCCGGCCATGCGCACCAGCATCCACGGCCGCGCCGCCGACGAGGTGATCAGCTCGGGCAAGGGCATGGCCGCCGCCTCCCGCCACCTGATCCAGCTGCACCCGGACGACAACCCGCAGGTGGTCGAGCAGCTGCGGTCCGCCGCCCACGAGCACCTGGCCATGGGCGCGCCCGAGGCCGCCCGCAGCTGCCTGGAGCGCGCGCTGCGCGAGCCCCCGGCGGACGAGGAGGTGGCCGAGATCCGGTACGAACTCGCCTGCTCCGTCCGGCTGATCGACCCCGGCTACACCGTCAACCAGCTGCGGCTCGCCATGAACGAGGTCCCCGGCCTCGACGAGAGCCTGCGCGAGAAGGCCACCATGCGGCTGGGGCAGGCGTTCACCCACACCAACCGGGTCCAGGACGCGGTCACGGTCACCGGCGCCGAGATCGCCCGGATGCCCGACGGCCCGGCCAAGACCCGGCTGCAGGCGGCGTCCTTCATGTGGCGGTTGCTGCTCCGCAACGAGGTGGACGGCAAGGAGACCTCGCGCCAGCTCGACGTGCTGGCCGCACAGCACCTCGCCGGCCGCGACGACGGCTCGCGCGCGGTCCAGGTGCTGCGCGCCTGGGACCTCACCATGCGCGGCGAGAACTCGACCCAGGCCCTGGGCCTCGCCGAACACGGCCTGGAGCGCGGTCTCCCGGCCGACGGCCTCGGCTGGACCAACCAGACCTGGGGCTTCGAGATCCCGGTGATGCTGGGCGTCACCTACATCTACAACGACCGGCTGGACCGCGCCCGCGACCTCTTCGCCGACGCCGCACGCGAGTTCGAGCTGATGGGCTGGAGCGGCGGCCACCTCGGCTTCGCCAACTTCTTCCAGGCCCTGGTGCTGTTCCGGCTCGGCAAGCTGGTCGATGCGGAGAAGTTCCTGCACAGCACGCTGCGCAAGTCGGAGCGGTCTGGCCGGGGAATGCCGCTCCAGTGGGACATCGTCGCGGTGCTGGTGGACACCATGCTCGCGCAGGGCCGCATCACCGACGCGGTCCGCCTGGCCGCCGAGCACGAGTTCCGTCCCGCCAACTTCCCGCCCGCGCCGGTGCTGCCGGACGCACCCGCCCTCTACGGCAAGCTGCTGCTGGCCCAGGGCCGCCGCGCGGAGGCGGCGGTGGAGCTGGAGAAGGCGGGCGCCTCGCTGGAGGCGCGCGGCTGGCAGAACACCGTCTGGTCGCCCTGGCTCAGCCACCTCGCCGTGGCGATCAAGGACACCGAGCCGGAGCGCGCCCGGGCGCTGGCCGCCGAGGCGTACAAGCGCGCCTCCCGGGCCGGGACCAACTCGGCGGAGGGAATGGCGCTGCGCCACTGCGCGCAGGTCGCCGAGCCCGGCAACGAGGTGGACCTGCTGCAGCAGGCCGTGGGCCTGCTCGGCCAGTCCCCGGCCGCGTACGAGCACGCCCAGGCACTGGTCGACTACGGTGCCGCGCTGCGCCGCGTCGGACGGCTGCGTGATGCGGTCGTCGCGCTGGACCAGGGCCTGGAGATCTCCCGTGGCTGTGGCGCGACCAGCCTGGTCGACCGCGCCCGCCGGGAGCTGCAGGCCTCCGGCGTCAGCCCGCACAAGCTGCGTCCGCTGCCCTCCCGCGACCTCACCGCCCCGCAGTTGCACGCGGCGCGGCTGACGGCCGGGGGCAAGGACGTGCACCAGGTCGCGGAGTCGATGTCGATCACCCCGCACCGGGTCCAGGAACTGCTGGCGGCCGTCTACCGCACCCTCGGCACCGACCCCAAGGGCCTCGCCGACACGCTCCGCGACGACCCGGGGCTTGAAGGGACGGAATAGCCTGGAAAGGGCATCTGTTGGACCCGGCGGACCGAGTCGGATCGAAGCGGACCAAGAGAGAGGTGCGGAACATGGCCACGGTCGAGCTCACCAAGGACAACTTCAACGAGATCGTCGACAAGAACGACTTCGTACTCGTCGATTTCTGGGCGTCGTGGTGCGGCCCGTGCACTCAGTTCGCGCCCGTCTACGACAAGGCGTCCGAGAAGCACTCGGACCTGGTCTTCGCCAAGGTCGACACGGAGGCGCAGCAGGAGCTGGCCGCGGCGTTCGACATCCGCTCCATCCCGACGCTGATGGTGATCCGCGACCGCACGGTCATCTTCGCCCAGCCGGGCGCGCTGCCTGCGCCCGCGCTGGAGGAGGTCATCGAGAAGTCCCGCGCCGTCGACATGGACGAGGTCCGCGAGCAGGTCGCGAAGCAGCAGAACGGCTGACGCCGACTGTTCGCAGTGCGGTAGTTGCACTGTCAGGGGCGCGGGGCTGTGTTGATTTGCGGCTTCGCCGCGTGGGCGTGACGGGCTGAGCCGGTGCTCGCGCAGGTAGTTGCACTATCAGGGGCGCGGGGCTGTGTTGATTTGCGACTCCGCCGCGTGGGCGTGACGGGCTGAGCCGGTGCTCGCGCAGTTCCCCGCGCCCCTTACGTGGTGCGACTACCGGCGTGCGGACCAGTTCCGTTGCGGGCGGTAGTCGACCAGGGTGAGCGCCAGCTCAACGTGCCGGTCGATCAAGGCGTCCAGGCTCAGCGGACCGTCCTCGCGGTACCACTGGGCCACCGCGTTGCACATCGCGATGACCGCTCGGCGGGCCTCGTCCGGGTACGGCGTGAGGAACTCGCCCGACGCCACGCCCGCGTCGATCGGGTCGCGGAAGAAGTTCGTGGCCTCCGCCTGCCTGCGGGCGTATCGCTCCAAGCGGTCGCCGTCCAGGCTGCGCTCCTCCAGGAGCAGGATGTTGCTCCGCGCGGCATGCTCGCCGCGAAAGCGGGTCGTCGCCGCGACCACCGCGCTGAGCCGGTCCGCAGGGGATTCGCTGACCCGGCCGAGCGCGTCGGCGACCGCGGCGACGTAGCGGTCCATGCCCTCGTCCAGCAGGGCGTGCAGCAACTCCTGCTTGCCGGAGTAGTAGTGATACATCGCTGACAGGCTCATTCCGGCCCGCTGGGCGATGTCCCTGATCGAGGCGCTGCCGAAGCCCCGCTCGGCGAACTCCTGGCGGGCGGCCTCCAGCAGCGCGGTCTGACCGGCAGGGCGCATCGGAACCGTCCTTCGTGTGGCGAGCTTCGACCCGTGTGACTGAGCGATCGTTCGGTGATTCTACGCAGAATTCGGCTGTCCTCCCACTGGACAGCGGCGTGATCCGCGTCCTAACTTAACGATCGTTCGTGAAGGTTGGAGGAGGCAACCGATGAAGGCGGATCCCAGCGCGATGTTCCACGACGGCCTCGCCCATGGCGAGCTGCGCTACCTGCGGTGCCGTTGGTGCGCCACCTCTCTCCCGGGCTTCAGCGTGCTCTGCACCAGCTGCGGCGGCGCCGACCTGGACTGGGAGCTGAGCACCGGCAGGGGCAGGATCCACGCCCTGGGCAGCAGCGCCGTCGTCGAGCTGGACGAGGGGTTCCGGATCCGTGCCGAGCTGGCCCCCGCGCCCGCGCACCGGATCTGGCAAGGGGCCCCGGTCCGACTGGAGTTCGCCTCGTCGAGCGACGGTTCGGCCCGTCCGGTGTTCCGTCTCACGGCGGCTTGACGTCCTGCCTCGACCCCGCCGTTCGGCCGGTTGAAGACGGGTCCTGGATCTGCGAATCTCGACAGGCTGTCATCGCCCGTAGCGGGCACTCGCAGCCCCCACTCCAGTGACAGATCGAGGACCGTCATGTCCACACGTCGCGCCACCACGGCGCTTGTCGCTTCGTCGCTCGTCGCCGCCGGTCTGGCCGTCGCCACCGTCGTCACCGCCGCCCCGGCCTTCGCCAAGTCCTCCGTGGAGCTGCGAGGTACGCCGCACTCCGTCGCGCTGGGCGCCCGGATCCACCTCGCCGCGTTCGGCGCCTCGGACGACTTCGGCGGCGACGTCGTCCGGCTCTGCGTGGACGAGCGGGTGAACGGCGGACACTGGCGCCTGGTCGGCTGCGGTGCGGAGGGTGCGTACCACGCCTCCGTCCGGGCGGCGGAGCGCGGCACGCTCGCCTTCCGTGCGCAACTGCTGGCCGGCGTCGGTCACCACCACTACACCGTGGACCGGACATCGGCGACGGCCGACGTCCACGTGGCCTGAGGCGCTCCCGCCTCCCGCCTCCCGCTTTCCGGTCCCGACCCACCCCTGAAGGAGCCCGATCGATCATCCAGTAAGGTAAGCCTAACCTAATCGCTGCAAGGCGATCGGTCCGTGCTGCCGTACTGGAGGGGTCCTTCGCATGTGGGACGACGCGTTTCCCAGTTTCCTGATCGGGTTGCGGGAGGGGTTGGAGGCCGGTCTGGTCGTCTCCATCCTCGTCGCGACCCTGGTCAGAGGCGGCGAGAAGGGTCGGCTTCCGCAGGTCTGGACGGGCGTGGCCGCCGCGGTCGGACTCTCCCTCAGTTTCGGCGCGGTGCTCACCTTCACCTCCGCCAACCTGTCGGCCACGGCGCAGGAGGCGTTCGGCGGCTGTCTCAGCGTCATCGCCGTCGCCTTCGTGACGGCGATGGTCTTCTGGATGCGCAAGAACGCGCGCAACCTCTCCAGCGAGCTCAAGGAGAAGGTCAGCGCGGCACTGGCGATGGGGTCGGGGATGCTGGTGGTCACCAGCTTCCTTGCGGTCGGACGCGAGGGACTGGAGACCGCACTCTTCATCTGGACCACCGCGCAGACGGCGGGGGAGTCCACCGGCCCGCTGATCGGCGCCGCGATCGGCCTGCTGTTGGCCACCGCGCTCTGCTGGGGCCTGTACCGGCGGGTGCTCCGGATCAACCTGACCCGGTTCTTCACCTGGACCGGGCTCGGGCTCATCGTCATCGCCGCAGGCGTCCTCGCCTACGGTCTGCGCGACCTGCAGGAGGGCGGCGTCCTCCCCGGCGGCAGCAGCTTCGCGGTCGACCTGAGCGGCAGTATCGACGCCAACTCCTGGTACGCGACGCTGGTCCAGGGCATCCTCAACCTGACCACGCAGATGACCTGGCTCCAGGTCGCCGCCTATGTGGCCTACCTGGCCGTGGTTCTGACGCTCTTTCTGCGCGGTGTCCGTACGCCCGCACCCGCTCCCAAGCCCGCCGCCGCGCCCGCTCCCAAGCCCGCTCCCGCTCCCGAGCCGCAGTCCGCGCCCGCCGCCGCTCCGGAGCCCGCCTCCCCACGCCGACGGAAGTGGCTCGTGCCCGTCGCCGCGGTCGCCGTACCAGCCGTCGCCGCCGGCGCGGTGGTCGCCGTCTCCGGAGGAAAGCCGGCCGCCGCCGCGACCGTCTCCGTCTCGCCGACCGAGTGCGGCAAGGGCTTCCCCGCACCGCAGCCCGGCCAGCAGACCTTCCAGATGCGCAACACCGGCGGGCAGACCTCCGAGGTGTACCTGATCAACCCCGACACCAACGCCGTCTACGGCGAGATCGAGGGGCTGGCCCCGGGAACCACCCGCGCCCTGGTCGCCACCATCGGCTCCGGCAGCTACGCCTGGCGCTGCGTGCCGACGGGGGGTCAGGCGGTCACCTCCGCCGCCGTCACCGTCTCCGGCGGAGCCGCCGTCGCGGCCGTGCTGCCCGTCTCCGAGCAGGACCTGGCGGCGCCGCTCGCCGCCTACAAGCAGTACGTCGACGCGGGCCTGGCCACGCTGCAGGGCCAGACCGCCAAGCTGGCCGCCGACGTGCACGCGGGCGACCTCGCCGCCGCCAGGCAGGACTGGCTGACCGCGCACGTCCAGTACTCCTCCCTCGGCGCCGCCTACGGCACCTTCGAGGACTTCGACAAGCGCATCAACGGCCGCGCCGACGGGCTGCCGCTGGGCGTTGCCGACCCGGACTTCCACGGCTTCCACCGCCTGGAGTACGGCCTCTGGCACGGCCAGTCCGCCGCTCAGCTCGCGCCCGTCGCCGACGAGTTGGCCACCGACGTGACCGGGCTGCGCAAGGCCTTCCCGGCGCAGGACTTCGACCCGTCCGACCTGCCGCTGCGCACCCACGAGATCCTGGAGAACACCCTCCAGTTCGAGCTCACCGGTGACACCGACGAGGGCAGCGGCACCAACCTGGCCACCGCGCAGGCGAACCTGGCCGGGACCAAGGAGCTGCTCACCCTGCTCCGCCCGCTGATCAGCGCCCGCAGCCCGCAGTTGCTCGGCACCGTCGACGCCGACATCACCCGCTTCGGCGCTCTGCTGCAGCAGGCCCGGCAGGCGGACGGCAGCTGGACCCCGGTCGAGCAGCTCGACCCGACGCTGCGCGCCACCCTCAACGGCGCGCTCGGCCAGCTGCTGGAAGACCTCTCGCCCATCCCCGACCTGCTTGAGATCCGGAAGTCCGCCTGATGACCGACCACGCCACCGGTACCCCGTCCGACGTCCCCGCCGGCTCCTGCCCGTTCGGCTTCGGCTCCTCCCGGCGCACCTTCGTGAAGTCCGCGCTCGGCGCGGGTGCGGCCGGTGCGGCCCTCGCCGGAGGCGCGCTGACGCTGACCGGCGCCACCGCGACGTCCGCGCAGGCGGACAGCGCGTCCACCGGCGACGGCGCGTTCAGTACCGGCAGCGTCGCGTTCCACGGGCCGCAGCAGGCCGGGATCACCACCCCCGCGCCCGCCTTCGCCGCCTTCCTGTCGATGACCGTCATCGCCCAGGACCGCAAGGGCCTGGAACAGCTCTTCCACACGCTGACCGACCGGATCCGCTTCCTCACCTCCGGCGGCAACCCGCCGGACCTGGGCGTCGGCGCGCCGCCCTCCGACAACGGCATCCTCGGCCCGGTCGTCCCCGCCGACGACCTGACGGTGACCGTCGGCGTCGGGGCGTCGCTCTTCGACGCCCGCTTCGGCCTGGCGAAGCAGAAGCCCGCCAAGCTCACCCCGATGCGGACCTTTCCCAACGACAACCTGAACCCGGCCGAGTGCCACGGCGACCTCAGCCTGCAGATCTGCGCCTCCCGCCAGGACACCGTGCTGCACGCCATGCGCGACATCGCCAAGCACACCCGTGGCCTGATGCAGGTCAAGTGGCGCATCGACGGCTTCCAGAGCCTGCCGCGTCCGACCGGGACCCAGCGCAACCTGCTCGGCTTCAAGGACGGCATCGCCAACCCGGACGTCGGCTCCGGCCGGGAGATGGACCGGCTGGTCTGGGTGCAGCCCGGCTCGGGCGAGCCCGCCTGGGCGACCGGCGGCAGCTACCAGGTGATCCGGATCATCCGGATGCTGGTCGAGTTCTGGGACCGGGTCTCCCTCACCGAACAGGAGCTGATGTTCGGCCGCCGCAAGGACACCGGCGCCCCGCTGGACGGCGCGAACGAGACGGACGTCCCCGACTACGCCAAGGACCCGCAGGGCAACGCCATCCCGCTGGACGCCCACATCCGGCTGGCCAACCCGCGCACCCCGAGGACCGACGACTCCCGGATCCTGCGTCGCGGCTTCAACTACGACCGTGGCATCGACGCCGTCGGAGACCTGGACATGGGCCTGGCCTTCTGCTGCTACCAGCAGGACGTCGTCCGCCAGTTCGAGGCGACCCAGACGCGGCTGATCGACGAGCCGCTGGTCGACTACATCTCGCCCACGGGCGGCGGCTACTTCTTCGCGCTCCCGGGCGTTCGGGACGACTCCGACTGGCTGGGACGCGGCCTGCTCGCGACGTGAACCCGTTCCGGCCCAGGTGTCCGTTCTGTCACGATGGTGGGCAAGTGTGCGTCAGCCCTCGTGATCAGGCAAGGTTGGAGCCGGATACATGAGGGGAGCGGCAGGTGCCCAAGGGCAGGCAGCCAGGACGTCCGGACCAGGAGCCGGAGCAGTCCGAGGCGGGGCGTGAACAGCCGAGCAGCAAGCCGGGCGAAGAGCCGGACCAGAAGCCGGACGAGAAGCTGGACGAGCCGTCGGACGCGAAGCCGGGCGCCAAGCCGGGCGAGCCGTCGGATTCGGAGCCGGACGAGAAGCCGGGCGACGAGCTGACGGTCACTCCGGGTCTGCTCGGCCACGCCGAGCTGGTCGGCACCACGCCCGCCTCCCTGGAGCCGTCCTCCGAGGTGTCCACGGAGACCATGGAGCCCGACAGCGACTGGGCGCACTTCGGCTACACCCCGACCGCCGGCATACCGATCGTCTCGCTGCGCAAGGGTGCGCCCGGCTCCGCCCCCTGGCCGGACCGGATGCGGACGCTGCTGCGCACGCCGATGTCCGAACGGCCCGCCTTCGAGCGCACCGAGTCCGAGGAGCGCGGCAACGAGCCGAGCCCGCCCAAGGTCGCCCGCGTCCTCGACCTGACGCTGCGTATCGGCGAGCTGCTGCTGGCCAGCGGCGAGGCCGCCGAGGACGTCGAGGCCGCCATGCTCGGCGTTTCGCACGCGCTCGGCCTGGACCGCTGCGAGCCGCAGGTCACCTTCACCCTGATCGCGATCACCTACCAGCCGTCGCTGATGGCGCCGCCGGTCACCTCCACCCGGGTGGTGCGCCGACGAGGCTCCGACTACACCCGACTGGCGGCGGTCTACCGGCTGGTCGCCGACATAACGGCCGAGCACGTCGGCGTCGAGGAGGCCTACGGCCGTCTCGCCGAGATCCGCCGCAACCGGCACCCCTACCCGACCTGGGTGCTCTCCCTGGCCACCGGCGGCCTGGCCGGAGCGGCCACCCTGCTGGTCGGCGGCAAGATCGACGGGCAGGCCTGGCTGGTGCTGATCTGCGCCTTCGCCGCCTCCGTGCTCGGCGACCGCCTCGCCTGGCTGATCTCCACGCGCGGGCTGCCGGAGTTCTACCAGTTCGTCGTCGCGGCCACCCCCGCCGCCGCGCTCGGTGTCGGGCTCACCCTGATCGGCTCCGAGCTGCGCGGCTCGGTGGTGATCACCGGTGGCCTGTACGCCCTGCTGCCCGGCCGTGCGCTGGTCGCAGCCGTCGCCGACGGGCTGACCGGCTTCTACATCACCGCTGCCGCCCGACTGCTGGAGGTCCTCTACCTGGTCGTCGGCATCGTGCTCGGGGTGACCCTGGTCCTCTACGTCGGTGTCAGTTTCGGCGCCCGGCTGCACCCCGAGCAGACCCTCGCGCTGGGGGCCGCGCCGCTGATCCAGCTCCCGGCGGCGATGGTGCTGACGCTGTTCTTCGCCGTCCTGCTGCAGACGTCCCGTCAGGTACTGCCGGTCGTCACCCTCCTCGGGGGCGTCGGTTGGACCACCTACGGCGTGCTGCGCGAGGCGGGCGTCTCCGCGATCGTGGCCACCGCCGCTGCGGCGATGCTGATCGGCCTCTTCGGCCAGATGGCCTCGCGCTACCGCTACGCGTCCTCGCTCCCGTATGTGACGGCGGCGCTCGGGCCGCTGCTACCGGGTTCGCTCATCTACATCGGCCTGCTCTCCTTCACCCAGAACGAGCCGATCCCCGGCCTGCTCTCGGTGATCCGCGCGGCGGCGGTGGCGTTGGCGCTGGCGGTCGGGGTGAACCTCGGTGGCGAGATGGCGCGCCTCTTCCTGAAGGTGCCTCAGGGCGAGGGCCCGAGGCCGGCCCGTGGCGCGGCGAAGCGTACGCGAGGCTTCTGATGCGCCCACCGCTCCTGCATCCACCGCTCATGCATCCCCCGCTCATGCATCCCCCGCTCATGCATCCGCAGTTCCTGAATCCGCCGCTGCTGCACCACATGCACCTGCGCCGGCCGTTCTGGGACTTCTACGCCCACCACATCCAGGACCCCGGCAAGCAGCCGCTCTTCCTGCTGCTGGTCGGGTTCATCGGGTCGTTCCTGTTCATCCGGTTCAGCGTCCGGATGATCCGGCGCGGTGTGAAGTGGTGGCCCGGCAACGTGACGCCGGGCGGGCTGCACATCCACCACGTGGTCTTCGGCATCTTCTTCCTACTGGGCGCCGGGTTCACGGTGTTCGCCACGGACGGCAGCCATCCGTGGATCGACGGCGCCGGCCTGTTCTTCGGCATGGGCTGCGGCCTGGTCCTGGACGAGTTCGCCCTGCTGCTGCACCTGGAGGACGTCTACTGGAGCGAACAGGGCCGCAAGTCCGTCGACGCGGTGATCATCGGGATCCTCTTCACCGGGCTGCTGCTCCTCGGCTACCTCCCGCTCGGCGTGACGCCGGGGACGCCGGTGCGGTGGGGCCTCATCGTGATCATCTCCGTCAACGCGTGCTTCACGGTCGTCGCGCTGTTCAAGGGCAAGTTCTGGAGCGGGATGCTGGGGATCATGGTCCCGGGCCTCTCCTGGATCGCCGCGGTGCGGCTCGCCCGCCCGCGCAGCCCGTGGGCGCGATGGCGGTACGCCCACCGCCCGCGCAAGTTCGCCCGCGCACGCCGTCGCGAGGCCCGCTGGCACCGCCGCGGCGACGCGGCCCGCCAGCGGTTCTTCGACCTCATCGCCGGCAAGCCGACGCCTCCGGGCGTGGAACCCACCCGCGCCCACCTCTTCGCCGAACGCATGGCCCAGCGCGTCACCGCCCGCCTCGAACACGCCGTGTACGCGCCCTTGGACCAGGCCCGCGTCCGCCGCCTGGCTCGCCTGAACAGGCTCGCAGCCAAGCACGCCCCCTCCACCGCCCCACCCGCCTCCGCCGAGTCGGCCCGTCGCCGAGCCGCCGCCGCGCGCCGCCGCGCGATCGCGGCGGGGCGCAGCAAGCGTCTCTGACGGTTTGGTCTCGACGAGGGGAGGTTGCACTACCCAGGGGCGCGGAGCTCTGCTGATCTGCGGCTCCGCCGCGTGAGCGCGACAAGCCACCCTCCCACCTGGCAGGCCGAACGCGCAGGGCCATCCGCACGCCGGCGGTGTCTCGCGCGCAGTCTGATGCCCCGTCACTCATCTGGCCCGCTCGCCGCGCGTCCTAATCTGACGGTCAGCCAGAATCGTCCTGTGAAGCCCCGTCGCCCCGCGCGCCACAGAGCGGTGATCCTCGCCGCCGCCGTGGTGCTCTCACTGCCGGCACTCCTCGCCACGGCCCCGCCCGCGCCCCCGCAGGGGCCCGGCGCTCCCGCGCTGCAGAGCGCGCAGGACGCCGCTGCCGCGCTGCAGGCGCAGGTCGCCGCCGTCGCGGCGCAGCTGCAGAGCGCGCAGGCCGCCGAGGCCACGGTGAACGTGCAGGTCGAGTCCGCGGTGGAGGCCTACAACGGGGCCGTCGCCGCCCGGGCCAAGACCGCCGCTGCCGCTGCCGCCGCCGCGGCCATCGCCGTCCGCGCGGACGCGGCGCGGACCGCCGCGTGGGGCAAGGTGGGCGCGCTTGCCGCGCAGGAGTACCGGGACGGCGGGCCGCCGCAGCTCGCGGGGCTGGCGGGACTGATCGCCGCGCGGAACCCGGTGGCGGCGTCGCTGGCGGAACAGGCCGCGTCCGGCGCGTCCGACCAGGCGCGGAACGCGCTGAACCAGGCGTCCGCCACCGCGTCCCGCGCGGTCCTCGCCTCGGTGGCCGCGCAGCAGGCCGACGCCCGCGCCGCCGCAGCGGCCGCCAAGGTCGAGGCCGCCCAGAAGCAGGCGCAGACGGAGCTGAGCGACCAGCAGGCCCAGGTCACCTCCCTCGACGCGCAGCAGACCGCCCTGCTCTCCCAGCTCTCCGACGCCCAGCGCACCGCGCTGCAGCTGACCCAGGAACACGCCGCCGCCCTCGCCGCCGAGGCCGCCCGCCTGACCGCCCTGGCGGCGGCACCCACCCCGACGCCACCTCCGCTGTCGGTCCTGTCGACGGACAGCGTCCTCGCCTTTGCCCGCGCCCAGCTCGGCACCCCGTACGTCTGGGGCGGCGCGGGCCCGACCGGCTACGACTGCTCCGGCCTGACCATGCGCGCCTGGCAGCGCGCGGGCGTCGCGCTGCCGCACTACGCGGCCGACCAGTACGCCCAGTCGCACCCGCTGACCTACCGCCAGCTCCGACCGGGCGACCTGGTGTTCTGGTCCCACGACGGCCAGCCGGACGGCATCTACCACGTCGCCCTCTACACGGGCGCGGACACCATCATCGAGGCCCCGCGCACCGGCACCGTGGTGAAGACCGCCTCGCTCTGGATCATGGGCACCCCGAACTTCTACGCCCGCCCCTGAGTTGCTTCGTTTCGTGGACCGGTCGTCCGTTGCACGCGGATGCCCGCGCGGCTCCAAACGGGTGGACTCGGTGGGACGCATACCGGGCGGGGGCCGTCGGCCGGGGTCCGGGTGGTGACGTGGTCACCTGAGCCCCTGACCCGGAAGAGGCGTCCGACATGCAAAGTACCCCCTCCCGCCGTGGATTCACCGCGGCGCTCCTCGCGGCGGCGGTGCTGGCCCCGATGGCGACGAGTTCCACCGCGGCGGCTCACGCCAGGAGCAGGGCGCCGCAGAGCGGGGACGACTGCCCGCCCGGCGGTCTCGGCCCGGAGCTGACCGCTCGGCTGGACGCGGCCATCGAGGGCGTCCGCAAGCAGGCCGCGATTCCCGGCGTCATCGCGGGCGTGTGGTTGCCGGGCAGGGGAAGCTACACCCGCGCGACCGGTGTCTCCGACACCGCCACCAGCACACCGATGGCCACCGGCCTGTTCATGCGGATCGGCAGCGAGACCAAGACCTTCACGGTCACCGCGCTGCTCGAGCTCGTCGACGAGGGCAGGATCCGGCTCGACGACCCGATCTGCGCCCACATCCACGGCGTCCCGTGCGGTGACCGGATCACGCTGCGTCAGCTCGCCGAGATGCGCAGCGGCCTGTTCCCGTACACCGCGGACGCGGATTTCACGCATGCGCTGTTGAGTGACCCGGGTCGCTCGTTCACTCCGTGGGAGCTGCTCGGGTACGGCTTCAGGCACAAGAACACCTTCCGGCCGGGCGAGACGTTCCAGTACTCCAACACCAACCTCATCCTGCTCGGTCTGGTGGTCGAGAAGGTCAGCGGGCTGGGCCTGGCCGACTTCATCCACCGGCGGGTGCTGCGCCCGGCCCGCCTGCACCGCACGTGGTTCCCCCGGGGCGCTGAGATCCCCGACCCGCACGCGCACGGCTACACCGACCAGACGTTGAGCGGCAAAGTCGCGGACACGACCCACTGGAACTCCAGTTGGGCGTGGGCGGCCGGGGCGATGATCTCCGACTTCCAGGACCTGCGTCGCTGGGCCGAGATCGTCGCCACCGGAACCCTCCTCAGCCCGCAGACCCAGGCGGAGCGGCTCAAGGTGCTTCCGACCGGCTTCCCTGGCACGAGCTACGGCCTCGGCATCTTCGAGACCAGCGGATGGATCGGGCACAACGGTTCCACGCCCGGCTACGAGAGCGTGACCGTCTACCTGCCTTCGCAGAAGGCGACGATGGTGCTTCTGATCAACACGGACATCAGCTCCGGGGGCCAGGAGCCGTCCACCCTTCTCGCCCGAGCGATCACCGAGATCGTGACCCCGGACAACATCTACGACAACCCGGTCCCCCCGCGTTAGGGCCTGTTTCCAGGACCGGGTCTCGCCGGGACGTCCTGGAGCTACCCCTCCAGGGCGCGGGCGAAGACGCCGCGTACGGTCGTGTCGTCCGCCAGCGTCCACCCGGCGGCGACGTGGCGGCGGGGCTCGTCGTCGGGCCCGGCGGGGTGCAGGACGCGGCTGAGCTCGACGGGAACGCCGTCGACAGAACCGGTGCCGTGCACCGTGACCGTCGGGTCGACGGTGTCGCTCTCGCTCTGCGCCTGCGGCACCACCTCGCCGCGCAGCAGGGCGCGCAGCTGGGCGGTCACCACCGGGTCCTGCTCGCCGTCGTAGAGGTACCGGGTGCCGAGTGCGCCGTGCTCGGCCGTCCCGATCA
The DNA here is from genome assembly GCF_041262485.1 of Streptacidiphilus sp. BW17. Lineage (NCBI taxonomy): Bacteria > Bacillati > Actinomycetota > Actinomycetes > Kitasatosporales > Streptomycetaceae > Streptacidiphilus > Streptacidiphilus sp. BW17. Next base: position 35,009 of record NZ_JBGCCR010000020.1, read on the forward strand.
GGGCCTCGGCCGGGGCCCCTTCCAGCGGGGCGCTGCGGTAGGCCATCGGCACGAGGTAGGCCACCGGCTCCGGCCCTGCGCTGTCGCGCACGACCGCGAACTCGATCCCGACCTCGCCCTCCGGGTCGTCCAGCCGGAATCCGCCCGCCCTGGACAGCTCCGGCGTCACGGCACCGGCATCTCCGTCACCGCCGCCCCCGAGGTACCAACTCTGCTGCGACAGCCACGCGGTGAGCAGTTCGAGCTTGCCGGGAGTCAGGGTCGTGCGATGGATCTCAGCCATGAGCCCCAACCTAGCCTCGACGTAGCCCCAGGGCATGCCTGAGCCCAGCGGACGCGGGTCCGCTGGGCTCAGGTGCTGCCGCCGTCCGGTGCGGAGGGACGGCGGCGCCGGTCGTGCCCGAAGGCGCCGGTCAGTGGTGGCTCTTGCCGGACTCGGCGAGGCGCTTGACGGAGTTGGTGATCTCCTCCTCCGCCTCGGCGCGGCCGACCCAGTGCGCACCCTCGACCGACTTGCCCGGCTCCAGGTCCTTGTAGACCTCGAAGAAGTGCTGGATCTCCAGGCGGTCGAACTCGGAAACGTGGTGGATGTCGCGCAGGTGCTCCCAGCGCGGGTCCGAGGCCGGGACGCAGAGCAGCTTGTCGTCGCCGCCTGCCTCGTCGGTCATGTGGAACATCCCGATGGCGCGGCACTTGATGACGCAGCCCGGGAAGGTGGGCTCCTCGAGGATGACGAGCGCGTCGAGCGGGTCGCCGTCCTCGCCGAGGGTCCCGTCGACGAAGCCGTAGTCGGCCGGGTAGCGGGTCGAGGTGAAGAGCATGCGGTCGAGGTAGATGCGGCCACTCTCGTGGTCCACCTCGTACTTGTTCCGCGAACCCTTCGGGATCTCGATCGTGACGTCGAACTCCAAGGCTCTCCTCCAATATCAGTGGGTGCAGCCAATAGTGTCTCCTACGGCGTGGAGTGCTCAGGAATGGGGAAGGGCCGGATGGGGAACTGGCGGGCAACGGCGCAGGCCGTGTGGGTGGCACGGGCTGCGACGACGGCTCGGGCATGGGCCCGGACGAGAGAGCGGACGAAGGAGCAGGCGGCACGGGTGACCGTGCGGACCAGAGCGCAGGCGGTGACGACCGCGCGGACCCTCGGGACGCGGCTGCGCCCGCTGCTGCCGCACGCGACGCGGATCGGGCGCCGATACGCGTACGCACCGACCCGGCAGGTGGCCGGCATCGCGGGCGGGACCGGCCTGGTGCTCGCGCTCGTGCTGATCACCGTGACCGGCCCGTGGGCGGGCGGCCAGCGCGTCAGCGAGCAGGCGCTCGGCGGTGCCACAGGCGGTGCCTCAGGCGGCGCTCACGGCGTGCCGAAGCCCGCCGGGCCGTCCTGGCAGCAGGCCGCCGCCGTGCTGGCCCCGGTGGGCGCCACGGTCGGCACCGCCGGACTGCCGACGCAGAGCGGACTGAGCAGCGCCCTCGGCGGACCGCTGGCGGACCCCACGCTCGGCACCGTCACCGCGGACGTGGTCGACGTCGCCGACGGCCGGACGCTCTACAGCTCCGATGCCGACCAGCCGCAGACGCCCGCCTCGACCAACAAGCTCGCCACGGCCACCGCCGCGTTGACCCTGCTCGGTCCCGACCACACCTTCACCACCCGCGTCGTCGGCAACGCCCGCACCGGCCTGGTGCTGGTCGGTGGCGGTGACGCGACGCTCAGCGCGAGCAGCGGCCCGGACAGTCTCACCGCCCTGGCCGCCGCCACCGCGACCGCGCTGCGGGCGGAGCAGCCTGCCCACGCGCAGAACCCTGGCTCCAAGGCAGCGGCGAGCGCCCCGATCGCGCTGCACTACGACATCTCGCTCTTCGGCGGGCCCGCGCTGCACCCGATCGGGGTCAACGACAACATCGCGCTGGTCCAGGCGCTGACCGCGGACGAGGGCCGGATCGACCCGACCAGCACCGAGAACGCCCCGCGCTGGTCGGACCCGGCCGCGCACGCCGCCGCCCAGTTCGCCGCGGCGCTGGCCGCCGACGGGGTCCAGGCCGACCCGGCCCCGACCGAGGGCACGGCCCCGGCCGGTGCGGCGACCCTGGCGCAGGTGCAGAGCGCGCCGCTCAGCGACGTCGTCGAGCAGATGCTGACCAACAGCGACAACGACATCGCCGAGTCGCTCGGCCACGCCTGCGCCGTCGCCGCCCACCAGCCGGTCACCTTTTCGGGCGCCGTCACCGCGGTGATGTCGACGCTCACCCGTCTGGGCGTGACCTGGGGCTCGGCCCGGCTCTTCGACGCCAGCGGTCTCAGCGACCAGGACGCGGTCCCGGCACGGGTGCTGACGCAGCTGCTCGTCCTCGACGCCTCGCCCGCGCACCCGGAGCTCCGCTCCATCGTCACCGGCCTGCCGGTGGCCGGGTTCACCGGCACGCTCGACAACCGCTACGGCGGCGACGGCACCGAGGCGGGACTCGGCGTGGTCCGGGCCAAGACCGGCTCGCTCACCACCGTCAACACCCTGGCCGGGCTGGTGGTCGACCGCAGCGGACGGCTGCTCGCCTTCGCGTTCATGTCCCACGCGGGTGGCGACGCCACCACTGCCCGCGACGGCCTCGACCGCCTCGCCTCCGCCGTCGCCCAGTGCGGCTGCGGCGGGTAGGCGACGGGCAGGGCACACGAGGCAGGGCACCCGGGGCAGGGCACACGGCGCGGGCGCGCGGCCGCATACGGTCCCCAGAACGCCGAAGAGAACGTACGGTTGAACGCATGACGAGCGCCGGTGGTAGCGGTAACAGCGGTAGCAAGGGCACGGACATGATCGACTGGGATCTCGCGGTCGCCACTGCGAGCCGTTTCGCGCGGCCCGGACCGGAGGTCACCCGCGAGGAGGCCCGCGCCGCCGTCGCCGAGCTGCGCGCGCACGCCCGCGAGGCGGAGGCCCACGTCCGCGAGTACACCAGATTGAGCTCGCCACACGGCGGGACGCCGGTCCTGGTCGTGGACCGGCCCGGCTGGATCAAGGCCAACGTGGCCGGGTTCCGTACCGTCATCTCCCCGCTGGTGCAGAAGATGGCGACCCGCAGGGCCGCCACGCCGGGCGGAGCCGCGCTGGGCGCGGTCGGCGGCAAGGTGACCGGCGTCGAGCTGGGCCTGCTGCTGGCGTTCCTCTCCACCAAGGTCCTCGGCCAGTACGAGACCTTCGCCCCGGCCGACGTGCCCGCCGACCTCTCCGCGATGGACAAGCCGGCCACGCCGCCCGGCCGACTGCTGCTGGTCGCCCCGAACATCGTCGCCGTCGAGCGCGAACTCGACGTCGACCCGCACGACTTCCGCCTCTGGGTCTGCCTGCACGAGGAGACCCACCGCACCCAGTTCACCTCGGTGCCGTGGCTGCGCGACCACATCGAGGGGGAGATCCAGGCATTCCTGGCGGAGACCGAGATCGACCCGGCCACCCTGGTCGAGCGGCTGCGCGAGGCGCTGAGCGGCGGCGGGCAGAGCCCCAGCAACCTGGTCGAGGTGGTGCAGACGCCGACCCAGCGCGAGATCCTCGGCCGGCTGACGGCCGTCATGTCGCTGCTGGAGGGCCATGCCGACGTGGTGATGGACGGGGTCGGCCCGCAGGTCGTGCCGAGCGTGGGGGAGATCAGGGAGAAGTTCCAGCAGCGCCGGGCCAAGGGCGCCGGACGGATGGACCTGTTGCTGCGCCGCCTGCTCGGCATGGACGCCAAGCTGAGGCAGTACCAGGACGGCGCGGTCTTCGTGAACGCGGTGCTGGACGCCGTCGGCATGGAGGGCTTCAACAAGGTCTGGACGTCCCCGAACACCCTGCCCACCAAGGAGGAGATCCACAATCCGGCCGCCTGGGTGGCCCGCATGCACCGCTGAGCCGGCGTCAACTCCGGTCCGTCTTCGAGGCCGGTTCACTCGAACGCGGGAACAGAAGATGCACGACGACGACGCAACAGCGTGTCGGACGTGACTTCTGCGACGATCTGCGACCAGCCGGTCACTCTGGGTATGAGAAGATGCGGCAGCCTCCTGCGGAGGCCCTGCTCCCCAACCGCACGCTCCGAGGAGTGATCGACCATGGGTCCCCACCCCGCAGTGGCGGCGATACGCCTGGCGGTGCGCCGGGTGCTTGCCGAGTTCGCCGACGACATCCCCGCCGTTCCGGCCACCTTCGCCGGTGCGGAACAACCTGACGCCCGCCCCCCCGTCTCCCACCACCACCCATCTGACGAGGCGCTGCGCGCCGCCGGCCCGCGCCCTCTTCTGACTTCAGTCGGTGACGTGGATCCCCGTCACGCCAAGTACCGAAAGCCACGGCCGCGCCCCGCCGACTCCGCGCCGCTGGTGCTGGTGGCCTGCTCCGGCGGCGCCGACTCCATGGCGCTCGCCGCCGCCACCGTCTTCGAAGCCGCCAAGCTCGGCGTCCGCGCCGGCGCCGTGACCGTCGACCACGGCCTGCAGGGCGGCTCCACCACCCGCGCCCTGGAGGTCGCCACCCGGCTGCGCGCCCTCGGACTGGACCCGGTCGACGCCCTCGGCGTGAACGTCCCCGCCGCCCGCGGCCACGGCGGCCCCGAGGCCGCCGCCCGGGACGCCCGGTACGCCGCGCTCGCCGCCGCCGCCGAGCGCCATGGTGCCCGTGCCGTCCTCCTCGGCCACACCCGCGACGATCAAGCCGAAACCGTCCTGCTCGGCCTCGCCCGCGGCAGCGGCACCCGCTCGCTCAGCGGGATGCCCGCCGTCACCGGCCGCTACCGTCGCCCCTTCCTGGAGCTGGACCGGGCCACCACCCGCCAGGCCTGCGCCGTGCTCGACCTGCCGGTCTGGGACGACCCGCACAACATCGACCCCGCCTACGCCCGTGCCCGCGTCCGCCACGAGGTGCTGCCGGTGCTGGAGAAGCACCTGGGCGGCGGCGTGGTCGAGGCCCTGGCCCGGACCGCCCGGCTCTTCCGCGACGACGCCGACGCCCTGGACGTCTGGGCGGCCCAGGTGGAGACCGACGTCAGCCACCCCGACGGCCTGGACGCCCCGCGCCTGGCCGAGCTGCCCGCCGCGGTCCGCCGCCGGGTGCTGCGTCGCGCCGCGCTGGACGCGGGTGCGCCCGGCGGAGAGCTCTTCGCCCGCCACGTCGAGGCCATGGACCTGCTGGTCACCTCCTGGCGCGGCCAGGGCCCGGTGCACCTGCCCGGCAACGTGCGGATGCGCCGCCAGTCGGGCCGCCTCACGTTCCGGCGTGCCTGAGCCCTTCCGGCGTGCCTGAGTGCCTGAGTCGCTCCCGTAAGGTTGAGCATGCAGCCGCAGGGTGGACGACTCTGCGATCTCCATGATCTCCAGCTCTGAGGAAGTAGCACGGGTGGACGAGAAGGACATGGGCACCGACCTTGCCAAGGTGCTCATCAGCAAGGACGAGATCGACGCCAAGCTCGCGGAACTCGCCGCGCTGATCGACCGCGACTACGCGGGCAAGGAACTGCTGATCGTCGGCGTGCTCAAGGGCGCGGTCATGGTGATGGCGGACCTCGCCCGCACCCTGCACTCGGACCTGACCATGGACTGGATGGCGGTGTCCTCCTACGGCATGGGGACCAAGTCGTCCGGCGTGGTCCGCATCCTCAAGGACCTGGACACCGACATCTCCGGCCGGGACGTGCTGATCGTCGAGGACATCATCGACTCCGGGCTGACCCTGTCCTGGCTGCTCAGCAACCTGCAGTCGCGCAACCCGGCCTCCCTGGAGGTCTGCACCCTGCTGCGCAAGCCGGACGCGGCCAAGGTGTCCATCGACGTCAAGTACGTCGGTTTCGACATCCCCAACGAGTTCGTGGTCGGCTACGGCCTGGACTACGCGGAGAAGTTCCGTAACCTCCCCTTCGTCGGCACGCTCGCGCCGCACGTCTACGGCGGCTGAGGAACTTTCTCACCCGACCTCTCACCAGGTCGTCCACGCGGAGTGGACCGGGCGGGAACAGTGTCCGGTTTCCCTCCGTTGGACCCTGGGAAGAGCCGTTTGACACGGGAACGCAATCGTTCAGATGGAGAATGGCTGCGGTACCGTCCAATAATTCGCTGTTCCTATCGGGGACGGTCGAGGACAAACACAGACATAGGACGCACCGCCCGGCGTGGAGCCGCGAGGTGCCGCACAGTGGCAGGAGGGACGGGGCGGCTCTGGTCGCCCCGCATGGATGGACGTGAAGCGATACTTCCGTGCGCCGGTGATGTGGATTGTTCTGGCCGTCCTCGCCGTAGTCGTGCTGATGCAGGTCGTCTCCTCGACCCAGGGCTACAAGACCGAGGACACCAGCCAGGTCATCAGCCAGATCGACCAGGGCAACGCCCAGTCGGTGCAGGTCACGACCGGCGACAGTCAGTTGATCAAGGTTCAGCTCAAGAACGGCAAGACCGTCGACGGAACGAACATGATCCAGGCGCAGTACGCCTCTGACCAGTTCGCGGCGGACCTGCAGACCAACCTGCAGCAGTCGGTGGACAAGGGCCAGCTCGGCAGCTACACGGTCAAGCAGGACAAGCAGAACGCCTTCGTCGGCATCCTGCTGTCGCTGCTGCCGTTCGTGCTGATCGTCGTGGTCTTCCTGTTCCTGATGAACCAGATGCAGGGCGGCGGCTCGCGCGTCATGCAGTTCGGCAAGTCCAAGGCGAAGCTGATCACCAAGGACACCCCGAAGACGACGTTCTCGGACGTCGCGGGTGCCGACGAGGCCGTCGAGGAGCTCCAGGAGATCAAGGAGTTCCTGCAGGAACCGGCCAAGTTCCAGGCCGTGGGCGCCAAGATCCCCAAGGGTGTGCTGCTCTACGGCCCGCCCGGAACCGGTAAGACGCTGCTGGCCCGCGCCGTCGCCGGCGAGGCCGGGGTGCCGTTCTACTCGATCTCCGGTTCGGACTTCGTCGAGATGTTCGTCGGTGTCGGCGCCTCCCGCGTCCGCGACCTGTTCGAGCAGGCCAAGGCGAACGCCCCGGCGATCGTCTTCGTCGACGAGATCGACGCGGTCGGCCGCCACCGCGGCGCCGGCCTCGGCGGTGGTCACGACGAGCGCGAGCAGACGCTGAACCAGCTGCTCGTCGAGATGGACGGCTTCGACGTCAAGGGCGGCGTGATTCTGATCGCGGCGACCAACCGGCCCGACATCCTCGACCCGGCGCTGCTGCGTCCGGGCCGCTTCGACCGCCAGATCGCCGTGGACCGGCCCGACCTGATCGGTCGCCTGGAGATCCTCAAGGTCCATCAGAAGGGCAAGCCGGTCGCCCCGGACGTCGACCTGCAGGCCGTCGCCCGTCGCACCCCCGGCTTCACCGGCGCCGACCTGAGCAACGTCCTCAACGAGGCCGCGCTGCTCACCGCCCGCGGTGACAAGAAGCTGATCGACAACAACACCCTGGACGAGGCGATCGACCGCGTCGTGGCGGGTCCGCAGAAGCGCACGCGGATCATGTCCGACAAGGAGAAGAAGATCACCGCGTACCACGAGGGCGGTCACGCCCTGGTCGCGGCGGCCTCGCCCAACAGCGACCCGGTGCACAAGGTCACGATCCTCTCCCGCGGCCGCGCCCTCGGTTACACGATGGTGCTGCCGGACGAGGACAAGTACTCGACCACGCGCAACGAGATGCTCGACCAGCTCGGCTACATGATGGGCGGTCGCGCGGCGGAGGAGCTGGTCTTCCACGACCCGACCACCGGCGCGTCGAACGACATCGAGAAGGCCACCGCCACCGCGCGGGCCATGGTGACGCAGTACGGCATGACCGAGCGCCTCGGTGCGATCAAGTTCGGGACCGACGCCTCCGAGCCCTTCCTGGGCCGTGAGATGGGCCACCAGCGCGACTACTCGGAAGAGGTCGCCGCCCTGGTGGACGAGGAGGTCAAGAAGCTGATCGAGAACGCCCACAACGAGGCGTGGGAGATCCTGGTCGAGAACCGCGACGTGCTGGACACCCTGGTTCTGGAGCTCCTCGACAAGGAGACCCTGAACAAGGAGCAGCTCGCCGAGATCTTCGCCCCGATCGTCAAGCGTCCGCCGCGTCCGGCCTGGACCGGCTCGCCGCGTCGGACCCCGTCCACTCGCCCGCCGGTGCAGTCGCCGCGCGAGCTGTCCCTCACCAACGGCGTCAGCGACGCGGCCCCGTCCCTGGACAAGGGCACCACGCTCCCGCCGCTGCCGGGACTGGACCAGCCTGAGCTGTAACCCGTAAGGCGCCTGTCACGGGCGTCCGGAATGAATGCTGCTGCCCCGAGGCTATTAGCCTTGGGGCAGCAGTACGTTTGTCCGACGTTTTTCGTTCTGATCGTTCTGAGGAGAACCGCCCATGATCGACCCGGTAACCATCGACGGTTCGTCCGGTGCCGTCCGGGAGTTCGACCAGAAGCGCGCGGAGGACGCGGTCCGCGAACTGCTCATCGCCGTCGGTGAGGACCCCGACCGCGAAGGCCTGCAGGACACGCCGGCGCGCGTGGCGCGCGCGTACAAGGAGATCTTCGCGGGGCTCTTCCAGGAGCCCGAGGACGTGCTGACCACCGTCTTCGACCTGGGCCACGACGAGCTGGTCCTGGTCAAGGACATCGAGCTGGTCTCCTGCTGCGAGCACCACCTGCTGCCGTTCCACGGCGTGGCGCACGTCGGCTACATACCTGCCGAGAACGGCAAGATCACCGGCCTGTCCAAGCTGGCCCGCCTGGTGGACGTCTACGCCCGCCGGCCCCAGGTGCAGGAGCGTCTGACGACGCAGATCGCCGACTCCCTGCTGCGGATCCTCGAGGCCCGCGGCGTGATCGTGGTCATCGAGGCGGAGCACATGTGCATGAGCGTGCGCGGCATCCGCAAGCCCGGCGCCAAGACGATGACCTCCGCGGTCCGCGGCCAGCTCCGCGACGGCAAGACCCGCGCCGAGGCCATGAGCCTGATCATCGGACGCTGAGTCTTCGGCGCGTGGGCGGTTGCACTATCAGGGGCGCGGGGAACTGCGCGACAAGCCACCCACTCAGGTAGAGCCCCGAACGTGCAGGGCCATCCGCTCGTCAGTGGTTTCTCGCGCAGTTCCCCGCGCCCCTGAGGAAAGTGCAACTTCCCCGCTTGCTGACCAGCTCAGGCGGTACCCGTGCCCGTGGGGACGAGGAGGTGGTTGGCGACCCACGGGAGGGCCAGCGGGGTTTCCTGGTTCCACGTGGTGAAGTTGTGGCCGCCGGAGGCCAGGAAGAGCGAGGAGATCGCGAACGGCGGCTTCGCCTCGACCGCCTTGATGAACGCCTGCGTGTCCTTGTAGTCCGCCTCGGTCCTGCTGCTGGTCACCAGCAGCGACACCGGCACCGCCGGCAGGTGGGCCACGCGCCACATCAGGTCGGCCTGGTTCCGCAGGTCCTGGCTGCCGCCGAACAGGTTGCCCGTGGTGGAGTCCTCAGCGGCCTTGTAGTAGCCGGAGAGCGACGCCGCAGCCGTGAACGAGCCGGGCTCCCGCATCGCGAGCGACAGCGCGCAGTAGCCGCCGGTCGAGTCGCCGATCACGCCCCAGGCGCTGCCCGCGGTGGAGACGTTGTACTGCGTGGCCAGCGCACGCGGCAGGTCCTTCGAGAAGAAGGTCTGCGCCTGCGGCCCACCGGGGACGTCCTGGCACTCGTTGTCACGCGGCATCACCACGGACGGCCGCATCAGGACCATCACCGTCGGCGGCATCTTCTTCCGGTAGATGTCCTGCGCGGCGATCGTCGGGTACTTCATCCGCGAGATCAGGTTGTCCGGCGTGCCCGGGTAGCCGGTGAAGACGACCATCACCGGGAACTTCTTGTGCGCGTTCGCCGGGTCCTTGTACGCGGCCGGCAGGTAGACGAACGCGGGCTCGGTCAGGCCCGTCGAGCCGCCCTGTATGGCGACCTGCTGGACCGAGCCGCCGCTCGCGCCGGCGTCCGAGCCGCCCAGCTGGAGCGCGACCGGCTTGCTGGCCTGGACGGTGACGCTGCCCGCGCCCTTGCCGTCCGACGTCTGCTTGGTGTGGTCGACGATCGTCGGCGCCGGACCCTGGTCCGTGCCGAAGAGGTCGCTGAAGGAGCTGTAGAAGCCGCCCCAGTTGTTCGCGACCAGCCCGATCGCCACCAGGCTCAGCACCTGGCTCAGCAGCAGGGTCCCGACCCGTCCGCTGACGGCCTTCCAGTTGCGCCCGCTCAGCCTGGGCCAGAGCCAGACCGTTCCGACGAAGCTGGCGATCGCCAGGAGTGCGACGAGCAGCTCCAGTTTCTTGCTGGTGAGTCCCATGTCGTGCCTGCGCCCAAACCTCTGTCCCGATGACCGCCCGTCGCTGTCCGGCGACGCGGCGTGTCCTGCTCCGACCCGATTGGTGGTTCGGGTCCGGAGCTCCGACGTTCCAGCATGCCTGAGCGGTTCCTGAGCACCCGCACTGTAGTCCCCGTACGCCTGCTATTCATGTGCGCTCATCACCTAGGATGTCCCACCGGGAACCAAGTCCTTACCTGTGCGTCTACGCTTTGCTCCCATGAGTGAACCCGTGGCCACCGAGCGACCGACCCGCAAGGGCCTGCCGATCCCCAAGGTCTCCCGTCCCTGGGTGCCACGTGCAGTCGGCTACGCCACGGCCCTGATCGGCATCTTCGACATCGTCGCCGGGCTCGAGCCGCACTTCCGCGAGAGCGACGCGCACAAGATCGCCAGCCTGCTGCCGGGCACGGTCACCACGCTGGCCACGGCCGCGTCCCTGGTCGTCGGCATCCTGCTGATCATGCTGGCGCACGCGCTGCGCCGCCGTAAGGCGCGGGCGTTCCGTGCCGTCGCCGTGCTGCTGCCGGTCGGCGCCCTGGTCGAGCTGCTGCGCTGGCACCACACCGGCACCGCGGTGATCTCGCTGGTCGTCTGGGTGCTGCTGCTGGTCAACCACCGCGAGTTCTACGCCCTGTCCGACCCGCGGACGCGCTGGCGGGCGCTGTTCAACTTCGTGCTGATGCTCGCGCTGAGCTTCGGCTTCGGCCTGATCATCGTCAGCTCGCACGCCAAGACGACCGTGGGCGATCCCACACTGCGGGAACGATTCTGGGAGGTCTTCTGGGGCCTGCTCGGCATCGGCGGCCCGATCTCGTACGTCGGTGACCGCACCGGCGACCTGGTCTACTACTCGCTGGCCGGCCTCGGCCTGTTCACCGCGGTCAGCACGGCGTGGCTGGCGCTGCGCCCGTCCAAGCCGGTCGCCCGGCTGGACGCGTCCGAGGAGCAGCGGGTCCGCGAGCTGCTGGTCAAGCACGGCGTCCGCGACTCGCTCGGCTACTTCGCGCTGCGGCGCGACAAGAGCGTGATCTTCTCGCCCACCGGCAAGGCGGCGGTGGCCTACCGCGTCGTCTCCGGGGTGATGCTCGCCTCGGGCGACCCGATCGGCGACGTCGAGGCGTGGCCGGGCGCGATCAAGTGCTTCATGGAGGAGGCCTACCGGCACGCCTGGGTCCCCGCCGTGATGGGCTGCAGCGAGACCGGCGGCGAGGTCTGGACCCGCGAGGCGGGCCTGGACGCGCTGGAGATCGGCGACGAGGCCATCGTCGAGGTGGCCGACTTCACGCTGGAGGGCCGCGCGATGCGCAACGTCCGCCAGATGGTGAAGCGCATCGAGCGGGCCGGCTACGAGTGCCGGGTCCGCCGCGTCGAGGAGCTGGACGCGACGGAGCGCGAGGCGATCCGTCACGCCGCGGACACCTGGCGCGGCACGGAGACCGAGCGCGGCTTCTCCATGGCGCTGGGCCGCTTCGGCGACGTCCGCGACGAGGGCTGTGTGGTCGTCACCGCGCACAAGGCAGTCGAGGGGGCGCCCGAGGGAGCCTCGGACATCCGGGCCGTGCTGCACTTCGTGCCGTGGGGCAAGGACGGCATCTCGCTGGAGCTGATGCGGCGCGACCGCGACGCCGACCCGGGCCTGAACGAGTTGCTGATCGTCAAGGCGCTGGAGGCCGGTCCGTCGCTGGGCGTCAACCGGGTCTCGCTCAACTTCGCGATGTTCCGCTCGGCGCTGGCGCGCGGCGAGCGGATCGGTGCGGGCCCGGTGCTGCGGGCGTGGCGCGGGCTGCTGGTCTTCCTGTCGCGGTGGTTCCAGATCGAGTCGCTGTACAAGTTCAACGCGAAGTTCCGCCCGATCTGGGAACCGCGGTTCCTGGTCTACCCGAGCGCCTCGGATCTCCCGCGCATCGGTATCGCGGCGCTCCAGGCGGAGGCGTTCATCGTCATGGAGCTGCCGAAGTCGCTCCGGCGCTTCCAACGGGCGGTCTCCGACCCCAACGAGGCGATCACCATCCCGGCCCCCAGGTAGTTGCGGTTTCTTTGGGGGCGCGGGGAAAGTGCATCTGGCCGCCGGAACTTCAGCGGAGCGCCTGGCGGGATAATCAGGGCATGGAAACTCCGCGCCGTACCCTCCCCGGGCTGCCTGACTGGGGCCGCTGTGGGGTGATGGGCATCGTCAACGTCACCCCGGACTCCTTCTCCGACGGAGGGCTCTGGCTCGATCCGGACAAGGCCGTCGCCCACGGCGTCGAGCTCGCGCGGCGTGGAGCCGATCTCGTGGACGTGGGCGGGGAGTCCACCCGTCCCGGGGCCAAGCGCGTGACGGAGGAGGAGGAGCTCCGGCGCGTGCTGCCCGTCGTGCGCGGCCTCGCCGCGGAGGGCGTGGTGGTGAGCGTCGACACCATGCGTGCCGCCGTCGCGGACGCGGCCGTCGCCGCCGGGGCGAAGGTGATCAACGACGTCAGCGGCGGGCGCGCGGACGCGACGATGGTCAAGGTCGCGGCGGAGACGGGTGTCCCCTTTGTGGTGATGCACTGGCGTGGCCAGTCGACCGAGATGGACGCCCTGGCCCGCTACGAGGACGTCGTCGGCGAGGTGGTCCGCGAGGTCGAGCAGCAGATGGAGGCGGTCGTCGCGGGCGGCGTGCGCCCGGAGCAGGTGATCGTCGACCCGGGGCTGGGCTTCGCCAAGACCCGCGAGGACGACTGGGCGCTGCTGGCCCGGCTCGACGCCTGGGCCCGGCTTTCGCGGCCGGTCCTCGTCGCGGCCTCGCGCAAGCGCTTCCTCGGGACGCTGCTGGCCGACGCGCGCACGGGCGAGCTGCGCCCCGCGCGTGAGCGGGACGCCGCGACTGCCGCGGTCACCGCGCTGGCCGCGGCCGGTGGGGCGTGGGCCGTGCGGGTGCACGAGGTGACCGCCAGCGCGGACGGGGTGCGGGTCGAGGCCGCCCTGCGCGAGGCGCGTCAGCTGCGGGACGGGCGAGCCGCCGGGTGACCGGCGTCCCCACGGGCAGCGACGCGGACGTCGCCGCCGTCACCGAGGCCAACCTGGCTCTCTACACCGCCCTGGAGGAGGGCGACCTGGACGCCCTCACGGACGCCTGGGTGTCCGGCGCGGACGCGGACGACGTGCACGGCGCGGTCTGCGTCCACCCGGGCTGGCCGGTGCTGCGCGGGCGGGCCTCGGTGCTGCGCTCGTACGCGCTGATCATGGCCCACACCGACTACATCCAGTTCTTCCTGACCGACGTCGAGGTCGAGGTGCTCGGCGATGTGGCACTTGTCACCTGCACCGAGAACATCCTCTCCAGCGGCGACGTCGAGACCGAGGGCGAGCTGGGTCCCCTGGTCGGGGGACAGGCGGTCGCGACGAACCTGTTCCGACGTACGGGTGAGGGCTGGCGGCTCTGGTCGCACCACGGTTCCCCGGTGCTCACCGGTGGCGGCGAGGACGGTGACGACGGGGACGACGCCGGCGGGGCGGTCTGAGCCGTAGGGCTGTGTGCGTCAGGTGGGCATTCCGGTCGTATTCGTTGGCTACAGGGCGCGCCCCTGGGATTCACAAGGGGGCCGCGCGGGATTGTCAGCATTGCAAGGTAGCTTGGACCCGTAGGCAAAGAAGCCTGATCGCTCCCGCGTGTGTCGTCGGTGAGCCGGACCACAGGGAGTCGTCACATGCTCGACCGGATTGCGGTCAAGGGCCTGCGGGCCCGTGGCCACCACGGGGTGTTCCCGCGTGAACGGGAGCACGGCCAGACCTTCGTCGTCGACGTGGTGCTCGGCGTCGACACGCGCAAGGCCGCGTCGGGCGACGAGCTCGCGGCGACGGCACACTACGGTGTCGTTGCCGAGGAGGTCGTCGCCGTCGTCACCGGAGACCCGGTGGACCTCATCGAAACCCTCGCCCAGCGCATCGCCGACCAGTGCCTCACGCACGCCGCCGTCGAGGAGGTGGAGGTCACCGTGCACAAGCCGGACGCGCCGATCACCGTCCCCTTCGACGACGTCACCATCACCATCGTTCGGAGCCGCGGATGAGTCCCATGATTCCCATGACGCCCGACCCCACTGCCTCGCCGGTCCCGGCCGAGATCAAGGCCGCAGTCGACTCGGCCGACACCACCCTGCACAACCCCCGCCGCGCGGTCATCGCCCTCGGCAGCAACCTCGGCAACCGCCTGGAGACCCTCCAGGGCGCGGTCGACCTGCTGGAGGACACCCCCGGCGTCCGGGTCAAGTCCGTCTCTGCGGTCTTCGAGACCGAGGGCGTCGGCGGTCCGGAGGACCAGCCCGCCTATCTCAACGCCGTGCTGGTGCTGAAGACCACGCTGCCGCCGCTTTCCCTGCTGGAGCGCGCCAACGCCATCGAGGACGCCTTCGGCCGGGTCCGCGAGGTCCGCTGGGGCCCGCGCACACTGGACGTCGACATCCTCGCGTACGAGGGCGTCGAGCAGGACGTCCCCGAGCTGGTCCTGCCGCACCCGCGCGCCCACGAGCGCGGTTTCGTGCTCGCCCCGTGGTTCGACGCCGAGCCGGAGGCCGAGCTGCCGGGCCGCGGCCGCGTCGCCGAGCTGCTCGCCGTGGTCGGCGAGGAGGGCGTCCGCCGCCGCGAGGACCTCGCGCTGCACCTGCCGCGCTGAGCGCAGCAGCGCTCGGCTCCGGGCCTGGGCCCCACCGGCCCGCCGCACCGCGCTGACCTCGCGTCAGCGTGTCGTGCGGCAGGTACGGTAGAGCGCATCCTGGCTTGGAGGGACCGCTGTGAAGCCGCTTCGCCCGCTCGTACTGACCGTGATCACCCTGGTCGCGGGGGTGCTGTGCTGGGCCGGCGCGCGCCTGTGGAACTCGGTGGGCACACTGCCGGGCGTTCCGGCGGCTGCCCCGATCGTGCTGGCGGTGATCGCGGTCGTGCTTGCCGCGACTGCGATCTCGCTGCGCGGGCGGCTGCGCGCCCAGCGCGAGCGGGTGCCGGGGGCCAAGGGCGTCGATCCGCTGTCGGCTGCCCGCGCGGTGGTGCTGGGCCAGGCCAGCGCCCTGGTCGCGGCGTTGGTGACGGGCGTCTACGGCGGCATGGGCGTGTTCCTGCTCAGCCTGATGAGCAATGCCCCGGCCCGTAAGGGCCAGGCGCTCACCGCCCTCTTCGCGGTGGTCGCGGGCGTCGCCGTGATGGCCGCCGGGCTCTGGATCCAGCATGTCTGCAAGCTCCCCGAGGACGACGACGAGCGGGACCCGCATCGGTCCGAGTGACGGCGAATGTGTCAGGAAAGTCAGTGAATGTGTCAGCGAACGAGCCACTGACGGCCGTGTCCACCGTCTGTCAAGGGTGTATTTGACCCCTCGCCTGACATAAGTCGGACGATCACGCTAGATTTTTGGCCATGTCTCGTGGTCGCCACCGCCAAGCCTCGTCGCTTCGCCGGACGCTCCCCTCGCTCGCCTGTACCGTTCTGGCGCTCGCCGCACTCGCTGCGGCCTTGCTCACGAACAGTCTGACCGTGCAGCGGGTCCTGGTGATCAGCGTCGCAGTCGGCGCGTGCGCCACGGCCGCGCTGCTGCGCCAGCGCGAACGCGCGGCCGAGCTGGACCTCGCGGCCGAGCAGTCCGCCCGTACCCGGGACCAGGAGCGCTTCGAGGATCGGATCGCGGAGCTGGAGTACCAGTCCGAGGTCGCCGAGGAGCAGGTCAAGCGGCTGGAGCGCCGGGTTCTCGCGCACCGCAGCCAGGTGGCCCAGGCCGAGGCCGCCAACGGCCACCTGCTGCGCGAGCGGGCCCGGGTCGCCGCGGAGCAGGCGCTGCGTGACGCCGAGGCCGGCCAGAGCCGCGAGGCCGCCAAGCGCGGCACCAAGCCGACGCCGACCCTCTACCTGCGGGCCGCCTCCGCCCTGCGCGGCATGGAGCGGCGCGCGGAACAGGCCGAGGCCGGCGCGACGCTGGCGCTGCGTCAGCCCCGGCTCCCGAAGGTCGCCCAGACGGCCCAGGTCACGCAGGTCGCTCAGGTCCCGGTTCCGCCGGCGCCGGTCGCGCCGAACCCGGGCATCCCGGCGCAGTCCGCACCGAAGTCGGCCGCGCAGGACGCCCGGCAGGGGGCCCCGCGGGGCGCCGATTCGGTGAGCATTCGTCAAGAACTTCCGGCCGCAGCGGCCGACCGCCCGACGGAGGCCCAGCAGCCTGCGGCCGAGCAGGAGCGGTCCACTCAGGCGGATCGGCCTCAGCCCGGCTCGGCCCTGGACGCGTTCGCCGCGCGGCAGGCGGCGACGGGGCGTCAGCCGTCCGGCGCCACCGCCCTCACCGGCTCGGGCGCGGCCCAGCGTGGGCTCGTCGCCCCCTACATGTCCGGTGCCGGGCAGTCCGTCGCCTCGGGCGTCGAGCCCTCGGCCGCGATGGCGCCGGCCTGGGCGCGGGCCGCCCTGCCCCCGCTGCGTCCGGCCGCGGCCGTGCCGCCGAACGTGATGCCGCGTCAGGACCGGGCGACGGGCACGTTCAACTTCTTCTCCCGCCAGGAGACGGCGATAGGCGCCAAGCTCGGTGAGCAGGACGCGTCCGCCACCGCGTCCGTCACCGCCTCTCTCGCTGCCGACCTCGCAGCGACGGAAGCGGACACCGCGGACGTCGTCGGCGACGAGGCAGTGGCCGCCCAGGCCGGTTACGTGGCCGCACCTGCCGCGCCCTCGGTCCTGCCGACCCACGCACGCGAGCGCATCGAGCACGCGCTGGTCGACCTCACCGCCGAGGACGAGACCGAGCCGATCGACGTCCGCGCCATCCGCGCGGTCTGAGCATCCCGCGCGCTCTGAGCCGCCGACCGACAGAGCCCCGCTCCACCATCGGTGGGAGCGGGGCTCGGTTCGTTCCTGGAACTGCCTGCGGCTACTTGTCGACGTCGCCGACGACGAAGAACATCGAGCCCAGGATGGCGACCATGTCCGGGACCAACGTCCCCGGCAGGATCTCGCTCAGCACCTGCAGGTTGTTGAAGGACGCCGAGCGCAGCTTGAGCCGCCACGGGGTCTTGTCGCCGCGCGAGACCAGGTAGTAGCCGTTGACCCCGAGGGGGTTCTCGGTCCAGGCGTAGGTGGTGCCCTCCGGGGCCTTGAGGACCTTGGGCAGCCGCACGTTGACGGGACCGGGCGGCAGCTCGGCGATCCGGTCCAGGCAGGCGTCGGCCAGGTCCAGGCTGTTGTGGACCTGCTCCAGCAGGCACTCGAACCGGGCCAGGCAGTCGCCGGTCTCCCGGGTCGGCACCCGCAGCACGTCCGCCAGCTCGCCGTAGGCCAGGTACGGCTCGTCCCGGCGCAGGTCGAAGTCGACGCCGGAGGCGCGGGCGATCGGCCCGCTCAGCCCGTAGGCGTGGACCAGGTCCTGACGCAGCACACCGACGCCGGTCGTCCGGGCCCGGAAGATCTCGTTGCCCAGCACCAGCCGGTCGAAGACCTCCGTCTTGGCCCGCACGGCGGCGACTGCGCCGCGCACCCGCCCGTACCAGCCGGCGGGCAGGTCCTCCTTGAGGCCGCCGACGCGGTTGAACATGTAGTGCATCCGGCCGCCGGAGGCCTCCTCCAGCGCGGCCTGGAGCCGTTCGCGTTCTTCGAAGGCGTGGAAGATCGGCGTGATCCCGCCGAGCTCCAACGGGTAGGAGCCGAGGAACATCAGGTGGTTGAGCACCCGGTTCAGCTCGGCCAGCAGCGTCCTGGTCCAGGTGGCCCGGACGGGGACCTCCATGCCCAGCATCCGCTCGACCGCGAGGACGACGCCCAGCTCGTTGCCGAAGGCGGACAGCCAGTCGTGGCGGTTGGCCAGCATGATGATCTGGCGGTAGTCCCGCGCCTCGAACAGCTTCTCCGCGCCGCGGTGCATGTAGCCGATGACCGGCTCCGCCGCGGTGATCCGCTCGCCGTCCAGGTGCAGCTTCAGCCGCAGCACGCCGTGGGTGGAGGGGTGCTGCGGCCCGATGTTGAGCACCATGTCGCTCGTGCCCAGCTCGGTCGCGGCGGCGCCCGCGCCGATGCCGACCGTCGTCTCCTTCATGGGCACAGGGTTCATGGACACAGAGTCTGCCATCCCACCGGGATCTCCATGTCCACAGCCTGTGCGCCCCAGAGGAAGGAGCCCAGCCCGCCGACCGCGATCAGCTCGGCCGCCTCCCCGGCGGCGGAGAGCGCGCGCAGGTATCCGGTCGGGTCGCTGGAGGCCAGCGCCAGCGGGGGACGGGCCCCGGAGACGCCGAGCGCCCGCAGCGCCGCGCGCTGCGTCGTCCACAGGCTGTGAGTGACGCGCGGGTTCGTGCGGGCGGCGGCGTCCAGGCAGGAGTCGAGGGCGACGTGCGCGGTCAGATCGCAGCTGCCGTCCGGGAGAGGGGCGACCTGCCGACCGTTCCGGTAGCCGGTGAGGGTGCCGAACGGAGGACGGGCGTCGCGGGTGTGCGCGTAGTCGGCGGTCACCGCGAGGCCCCGGCCGAGCGCCGCGACCGCCTCGGACCACGCCCGGTCCCGGGGCAGACCCAGCTCCGCCCGGCCGCCGGGCGGGAGGTCCGGGTACTGCGCGGCCAGCCAGGCCGCGTCCTCGGGCGTGAGCCCCGGGCCCGGCTGCTCCTCGCCGGTCGCCGGGTCGACGAGCAGGTAGCGGGGCACCCCGTCCCCGCCGTCCTCGTCGTCCTCGCCGTCGTCGGCGAGCTCGGCGACGTCCACCGGCACGTTGTCCAGCCACTCGTTGGCGAAGAGCAGGCCGTGGGGGAGCGGTTCGATCTCCGCACCCCACGCGATCGCGTCCGGCAGCCCGTCCGGGCGGGCGGCGCGCTCGACCGCGCGCAGTTCCAGCCGCGCGCCGAGCTCGGTCCCGTCGGTGAGCTGCGCCAGCGCGGCGAGCAGCTCGCCGCGACCGGCGCCGACGTCGCAGACGACCAGGCGGTCCGGGCGGCCCAGGCCCTCGTCCACCCACTCGACCAGCCGCAGCACCGCCCGGGCCAAGAGCGGACTGGCGTGCACCGACGTGCGGAAGTGCGCGGCCGGGCCCCCAGGCTGCTCGGTGTCGGGTCGGACGAAGAACCCGTCCGGCCCGTAGAGGGCCGCCTCCGTCGCCTGCCGCCACGGCACCATGCTGTTCCCGGCCCCACCATCGTTCACGGCCCCACCATCGCTCATCCCTCCACCATCCCAGCGGGTGCCGAAGCCAACCAACTCCGACCTGCGGAGGATGCCCGAGTCCGCCCGACGGCGGACGGTTCGGGCGCTCCGCGCTGCCTAGTCTGTAATCGTGCAACTCCTCTACAGCTGGTTCCGCCGCCACCCCACGGTGTCCGACACCGCGTGGGCCGCGTTGGTGTTCCTGCTGTCGTTGATGGGAGTGATCGGCCAGCGCAGCATCGGTCAGCTCCTGCTGGCCTTCGCGCTCTGCTGCCTGATGTGCGTCCGCCGCATCTATCCGGACGCCGCCATGTGGACGGCTGTCGCGCTCGCCTTCGCGCAGATGGCGTACGGCAACAACGTCTACCCCTCCGACATCGCGCTGCTGGTCCTCACCTACGGCGCCGCCGCGTTCGGCCGCCCCTGGACTTCGCGGTGCGCGCTGGTGCTGGCGTTCCTGTCCGGCCCGTTCGCGATCCTCGCCTTCAACAGTGGACCTCAGCACGGGATCGTCACGCTGACCGTGATCTCGCTGGTCGCGTCGACGCCGTTCGTGCTCAGCTGGGTCCTCGGGCGCTTCACCAGCATCCGCCGCGCCTACTACGCGCAGCTGGAGGACCGCGCCGCCCGGCTGGAGCGTGAGCGCGACGCCCAGGCCAAGATCGCCGTCGCTGCCGAGCGCGCCCGGATCGCCCGTGAGCTGCACGACGTGGTGGCCCACAACGTCTCGGTGATGATCGTCCAGGCGGACGGCGCCTCCTACGTCATGGACTCCTCGCCCGAGCAGGCCAAGGAGGCGCTGGCCACCATCGCCGGCACCGGCCGCCAGGCGCTGGCGGAGATGCGCCGCCTGCTCGGTCTGCTGCGGGCGGAGGACAGCGTCGGCGAGTACGTGCCGCAGCCCGGCGTCGAGCAGCTCCCTGACCTGCTGGAGCAGGTCCGCAGCGCGGGCCTGCCGGTCGAGTTCCGGATCGAGGGCGAGCCCCGGCCGCTGCCGCGCGGCGTCGAGCTGACGGCCTATCGGATCGTCCAGGAGGCGCTCACCAACGCTCGCAAGCACGGCGGCCCGGAGGCCTCCGCCAAGGTGCAGCTGCGGTTCCATGACGGCGACCTGGCCATGATCATCGAGGACGACGGCCGCGGCGCGAGCGCGGAGCTGGCCCGAGGGGGTGGCGAGGACGGCTTCGGCCACGGCCTGATCGGCATGCGCGAGCGGGTCGGCATGGTCGGCGGCAGCCTGGACGCCGGCCCGCGCAGTGGCGGCGGCTTCCGTATCGAGGCCGTGCTGCCGCTCGGCCCGGCGAAGATCTGACCTGAGTCCGACGCGAGGATAGAGAAGAGGGTTCTGGGTGACCGTCCGGATCATGCTGGTCGACGACCAGGAGCTGCTGCGCACCGGCTTCCGCATGGTGCTGCAGTCGCAGCCCGACATCGAGATCGTCGCGGAGGCGGGCGACGGCGCGCAGGCCCTGGAGGTGCTTGCGCAGACCCCCGTCGACGTGGTCCTGATGGACGTCCGCATGCCCCGCCTCGACGGCGTGGAGGCGACCCGCCGCATCTGCGACGGCTCGGTCCCGCTGGCGTCCTCGCCGCGGGTGCTCATCCTGACCACCTTCGACCTGGACGAGTACGCGTTCTCGGCGCTGAAGGCCGGTGCCAGCGGGTTCCTGCTGAAGGACGTCCCGCCGACGGAGCTGGTCGCCGCGATCCGCGCCGTCAGCAGCGGCGAGGCGGTGGTCGCCCCGACCACCACCCGACGGATGATCGACCGCTTCACGGCAGTGCTGCCGTCGGCATCAGCCCCCAAGCTCACCCCGGAGCTGGAACGCCTGACGGAACGTGAGCGCGAGGTCCTCCTGCTGGTCGCCCAGGGGCTCTCCAACGGCGAGATCGCGGAAGGCCTGGGCCTGTCGGAGGCGACGGTCAAGACGCACGTCGGAAGGATCCTGACCAAGCTGGATCTCCGCGACCGGGTTCAGGCGGTGGTCCTGGCGTACGAGACCGGGCTCGTCCAGGCGGGCGGATAAGTCTTCGCACGGTGGGACGTTGCCATCACCCCTAGGGGCGATGGCAACTCATCCGAGGAGTGTCACGAACTCCTTGAGCGCGTCCGCGACGTCCTCCTCGGTCCACTCCAGTGCCGGGCCCGCCACCGTGATCTCCGTCAGCGACAGCCCCGGCACCGCCGAGTCCCGCCAGCCGCCGAACAGGACCCGCCGGGACTCCTCCGCCTGGCGGAGCGTCGCCTCGTTCAGCCGGTCCGCCGGGTACGGGAGCCAGAACTGGAACTGGTGCGTCTGCGGCACCGCAGGATGCACCCGTCCGCCCGGCGCAGCCGACAGCGCTGTGGCGACCGTCTTCGCGTGGTCCACGTACGCGTCCAGGCGCGGGAGTTCACGGTCCAGCCCGACCAACGCGGAGAGCACGGCGGGCCACTGCTGGAAGAGCTGGCCGCCGTAGCGGTGCCGCCAGGCCCTCGCCTGGGCGACGTACTCGGTGGGTCCGGCCAGCGCGGCGCCGCTGATGCCGCCGAGGGTCTTGTAGAACGAGACGTAGACCGAGTCGGCCAGGCCCGCGATCTCCGGCAGGCTGCGGCCGAAGTGCGGCTCGGTCTCCCACAGCCGCGCGCCGTCGAAGTGGACCACTGCGTCCCGCTCGCGCGCCGCCGCGACGGTCGCCGCCAGTTCGTCCCAGGTGGGGAGCATGAAACCCGCGTCGCGCAGCGGCAGTTCCAGCATCAGGGTGCCGAACGGCTCGTCGCAGTCGGCAATTTCGGCTGCGGAGGGGAGCCGCGGCGCGGTGGTGGGCCAGACCGAGCGCAGGCCCGTCAACTGGGAGTACGCCTGGCGTTCGTGCACCTCGGGGTGGGCGAGCGGGTGCATCGCCACCAAGGGGTTGCCGGTCCGTTCCGCCCAGCAGCGCAGGGCGACCTGCTGGGCCATCGTGCCGGTCGGGAAGAAGGCCGCGGCCTCGGTGCCGAGCAGCTCGGCGACCCGGTCCTCCAGCGCGGTGACGATGCCGTCGCCGTAGACGTCGGGGCGCCCGTCCAGGTCGAACGCGGCCTGTCCGGCCTCGCCCGAGAGGTCGGCGAGGCGTTCGGCGAGGCTCTGCGGCCGGATCCCGGACAGCTGGCGCTCGCTGCCGCGCACCGCAGCGAAGCGGCGGTCGGCCGGGTCGATACTGGTGGCGGTGGTGCTCTCGTCTGTGTGTCCCATGCAGCCAGCGTCTCAGACGGTCTCGCCTCCCGCCGCTGTCGATGACGTACGATCCCCAGCGTCCGTCCGTCGACTCCGGAGGAACTGTGTCGCAAGCCCTCGCCAAGCTGGTGCTGTCCCCACTGGCGCGGATCGTCTACCGGCCTGTCGTGGTGGGCCGGGAGAACGTGCCGAAGCGCGGCCCGGTGATCATTGCGAGCAACCACCTGGCGGCGATCGACAGCGCGGTGATCCCGTTGTTGGCGCCGCGTCCGGTGTCGTTCCTGGCGAAGGCGGAGTACTTCACCGGCGCGGGGTTCAAGGGACGGCTCAACAAGATCTTCTTCACCGCGATGGACTCGATCCCGGTCGAACGCGGCACGCACCGCTCGGCGCAGGCGTCGCTCGACGCGGGGCTTGAGGTGTTGCAGGGCGGCGGGGCCTTCGGGATCTATCCGGAGGGCACGCGCTCGCGGGACGGTCGGCTGTACCGGGGCCGCACGGGTGTGGCGTGGCTGGCGCTCGCCTCGGGCGCGCCGGTGGTCCCGGTCGCGTTGACCGGCACGGAGCGGATCCAGCCGGTGGGCAAGCTCCTGCCGAGGATCCGGCGGGTGACGATCCGGTTCGGCGAGCCGCTGGACTTCTCCGAACGGATCGGGGAGACGCCGGTGGGCCCGGTTCGACGGGAGATCACCGACGAGATCATGGACGCGATCCACGCGCTCGGCGCGCAGCCCAGGGCTGACGCCTACAACGAGCCTCCGAAGGCGTAGCGCGCGCCCAGGCGGTGCATGGCGTAGGCCACAGCGACAGCCGACCCTGCGGTCGTACACTGGGCCGGAACGTCTGGTACCCGCTGAGGACTGGAACGGAACTGCACCGCTGTGAGGCGTGAGCAATGAGCACAGACGACTTCGGGCTGCCCGCCTTCGGGTCGCCGGATCCGGACGCGCCGGACAACAGGCCGGGGCGCCTCGCCGTCGGCGTCGTCGGGACGGGACGCGTCGGGCCCGCGCTCGGCGCGGCCCTGCAGTACGCCGGGCACAAGGTCGTGGCCGCCTCCGGCGTCTCCCTCGCGTCGCAGCGGCGCGCAGCCGCCCTGCTGCCCGGGGTACGGCTGGTGACGCCGCCGCAGGTGATGGCCGCCGCCGATCTCGTGCTGCTGACCGTGCCCGACGACGTGCTGGCCGATCTCGTCGCGGGCCTCGCCGCGACCGGCGCCGTACGCCCTGGCCAGCTGATCGTGCACACCTCCGGTGCCCAGGGCATCGCCGTGCTGGAGCCCGCCACCCGCGCCGGCGCCCTGCCGCTGGCCCTGCACCCGGCGATGACCTTCACCGGCACCAGCGTCGACGTCGCCCGTCTCGCGGGCTGCCCGTTCGGCGTCACCGCGCCGGAAGAACTGCGGCCGGTCGCCGAGGCGCTGGTCGTGGAGATGGGCGGCGAGCCCGAGTGGGTGCCCGAGGAGGCGCGTCCGCTCTACCACACGGCGCTCGCGCACGGGTCGAACCACCTGGTCACCCTGGTCTCCCAGGCGATGGAGCTGCTCTCGCTCGCCGGGGTCGCCGAGCCCGGCCGGATGCTCGGGCCGCTGCTCGGCGCCGCGCTCGACAACACCCTGCGCGCCGGCGACGCCGCGCTGACCGGCCCCGTCGCCCGGGGCGACGCCGGGACGGTGCGCGCCCACGTCGCGCAACTGCGCCGGACCACGCCCCAACTGCTGGACGCCTACCGGGCCATGGCCCGGGCCACCGCCGACCGCGCGCTCGCGAACGGGATGCTCAAGCCCGAGGCCGCCGAGGCTCTGCTGGACGCCCTCGCGGACGAGACACGGGAGTTCTGATGACCGTTCTGGTGCACACCAAGGCCGAGCTGGAGGCGGTGGCCGCCGTCCCCCAGCCTTCGGCCGGGGGTACCCCCATCGGTCGTCCGCGCGCGGTGGTGATGACGATGGGTGCGCTGCACGAGGGGCACGCGACGCTGATCCGTACCGCGCGGTCCCGCGTCGGCGAGGAGGGGACGGTCGTCGTCACCGTCTTCGTCAACCCGCTGCAGTTCGGTGCGGGGGAGGACCTGGACCGTTACCCGCGCACGCTGGAGGCGGATCTGGTGCTGGCCGCGGACTCCGGCGCGGACGTCGTCTTCGCGCCCGGCGTGGACGAGGTCTACCCCGGCGGCGAGCCGCAGGTGCGGCTGAGCGCCGGGCCGATGGGCACCGGCTACGAGGGCGCGTCCCGGCCCGGGCACTTCGACGGGATGCTGACGGTGGTGGCCAAGCTGCTCCACCTCACCGGCCCCGACCTGGCCTTCTACGGCGAGAAGGACGGCCAGCAGCTGGCCCTGATCCGGCGCATGGTCGCCGACCTGAACTTCCCGGTGGAGATCGTGGGCGTGCCGACCGTCCGCGAGCCGGACGGGCTGGCGCTGTCCAGCCGCAACCGGTTCCTCTCCGCCGTGGAGCGGGAGCGCGCGCTGACGCTCTCCCGCGCCCTGTTCGCCGCCCGCGACGCGCGGGAGGCGGGCGGCGAGCCGTCAGCGGTACGCAAGGCCGCTTCGAGCGTGCTTGAGGCTGTGCCCTCCAAGGCTGTGCCTTCACAAGAGGCGGGGAGCACCATCGCCCTCGACTACCTCGGCCTGATCGACCCGAGCGACTTCACCGAGATCGACCGGGACGACTTCACCGGCGAGGCGGTCCTGGCCGTCGCTGCCAAGGTGGGGGCGACCCGGCTGATCGACAACGTACGACTTCGGTTCTGACCGCTCTGACCGCTCGGTCCGGGCCCGGCATGTACCCCTACAGGAGACGTGACCACACCATGATCCGCACGATGCTCAAGTCCAAGATCCACCGGGCCACCGTCACCCAGGCCGACCTGCACTACGTCGGCTCGGTCACCGTGGACGAGGACCTCCTCGACGCCGCTGACATCCTGCCCGGCGAGCTGGTCCACATCGTCGACATCGACAACGGTTCGCGTCTGGAGACCTACACCATCGCCGGGGAGCGCGGCACCGGCGTGATCGGCATCAACGGTGCGGCGGCCCGTCTGGTCCACCCTGGTGACCTGGTGATCCTGATCGCCTACGGTCAGATGGAGGACGCCGAGGCCCGCTCCTACGAGCCGCGTATCGTCTTCGTCGACCGCGACAACCGGATCACCCACACCGGCGCGGACGCCGCCGCTGCCCCGGAGGGCAGTGGTCTGACGCGGGGCGACGCGATTGTGCCGAACCCCCTCGTAGCAGTACGGAGTCACTCATGACATCGGCATCGTCATCGGCGTCGGTCCGAAGACTGGCCGCACCGGCCCCCGGCTGGACCACGACCGCGGACGTGGTCGTCGTCGGCTCCGGCGTGGCCGGGCTGACCACCGCGCTGCGCGTGCGCGCGGGCGGTCTGCGGGTGCTCGTCGTCACCAAGGCGGTGCTGGACGAGGGCTCGACCCGCTGGGCGCAGGGCGGCATCGCCGCCGCGCTCGGCGAGGGCGACACCCCCGAGCAGCACCTGGCGGACACCCTCGTCGCGGGCGTGGGCCTGTGCGACGAGGACGCCGTGCGGATGCTGGTCACCGAGGGCCCCGGCGCGGTCCGCCGCCTGATCGAGACCGGCGCCGCCTTCGACACGGACGCCCAGGGCGAGATCCTGCTGACCCGCGAGGGCGGCCACCACCGCCGCCGGATCGCCCACGCGGGCGGCGACGCGACGGGCTTGGAGATATCGCGCGCGCTGGTCGAGGCCGTCCGCGACGACGAGGGCATCGAGCTGATCGAGCACGCCCTGGTGCTGGACCTGCTCACCGACGCCGAGGGCCGCACGGCCGGGCTGACCCTGCACGTGATGGGCGAGGGCCAGCGCGACGGTGTCGGCGCGGTCCACGCGCGGGCCGTGGTGCTGGCCACCGGCGGCCTGGGCCAGGTCTACTCCGCCACCACCAACCCCGCCGTCTCCACCGGCGACGGCGTCGCCCTGGCCCTGCGGGCCGGTGCGGAGGTCGCCGACCTGGAGTTCGTGCAGTTCCACCCGACCGTGCTCTGGCTCGGCCCGGACGCGGAGGGCCAGCAGCCGCTGATCTCCGAGGCGGTCCGCGGCGAGGGCGCCCACCTGGTGGACGCGGACGGCGTCCGGTTCATGGTCGGTCAGCACGAGCTGGCCGAGCTCGCGCCGCGCGACATCGTGGCCAAGGGCATCACGCGGCGGATGGCCGAGACCGGCGCGGAGCACATGTTCCTCGACGGCCGCCACTTCGGCGCGCAGATGTGGGAGGAGCGGTTCCCGACCATCCTCGCCTCCTGCCGTGCCCACGGCATCGACCCGGTGACCGGGCTGATCCCGGTCGCCCCGGCCGCGCACTACGCCTCCGGCGGGGTCCGCACCGACCTGCGCGGCCACACCTCGGTCTCCGGCCTCTACGCCTGCGGCGAGGCGGCCTGCACGGGCGTGCACGGCGCGAACCGGCTGGCGTCCAACTCGCTGCTCGAGGGTCTGGTCTTCGCGGAGCGCATCGCGGCGGACATCATCGAGCGCGACCGGCTCGGCAGGCTGACGCCGCGTCACGAGGACACGACCCGCCCGGTCGAGGTCGTCCCGCTGCTGGCCGCCGAGTCGCGGGCGGAGATCCAGCGCGTCATGACGCGCGGGGTCGGCGTCCTGCGGAGTGCGGGCAGCATGGCTGAGGCGACGGAGCGGCTGGCGGCGCTGGCGGAGTCGGAACCGGAGACGGAGAAGCGGGAGCCGGTCCAGGTCGAGACCTGGGAGGCCACCAACCTCCACCTGGTCGCGTCGGCGCTCACCGCGGCGGCGCTGCTCCGCGAGGAGACGCGCGGCTGCCACTGGCGCGAGGACGCACCGGACCGCGACGACGAGCGGTGGCGCAGGCACCTGGTCACGACGTTGGTCGACGGCACGCTTCGCGTCAGCGACTGAAATCGTGAGTGCGGCACTTTTGCAAGCGGGGAAGTTGCAATTCGCCAGGGGCGCGGGGAACTGCGCGAGACACCACCCTGTGCGGATGGCCCTGCTTGTTCGGTGTTGTACCTGCGTGGGTGGCTTGTCGCGCAGTTCCCCGCGCCCCTTGCGAATTGCAACGAACCCTCCGAGTAAAAGGAACCTCAGTGCACACCCACGATGAGCTCCCCGTCCTCCAGGACGCCTGCGGCGACGACTGCGCCTGCGGCGAGTACGAGACCGGCCTCGACCCCGAGCTCGCGGCCCTGCTGGAAGCCGCCGGGCTGGACCCCGTCGAGGTCGAGGACATCGCGACGCTCGCGCTCGCCGAGGACCTCGCCGGGGGCGAGGACGTGACGTCGGTGGCCACCGTTCCCGAGGACGCGGTCGCCACCGCGGACTTCACCACGCGTCAGGCCGGTGTCGTCTCGGGGCTGCGCGTCGCCGAGGCCGTGCTCTCGCTGGTCGCCGAGGAGGAGTTCACCGTCGAGCGGCATGTCGAGGACGGTGCCCGCGTCGAGGCCGGCACGGTGCTGCTCTCGGTGACCACCCGGACCCGTGACCTCCTCACGGCGGAGCGCTCCGCGCTCAACCTGCTCTGCCACATGTCCGGGATCGCCACCGCGACCCGCGCCTGGGCCGACGCCCTTGCGGGCACCAAGGCCGTCGTCCGTGACACCCGCAAGACCACCCCGGGCCTGCGCGCGCTGGAGAAGTACGCGGTCCGCTGTGGCGGCGGCGTCAACCACCGGATGGCGCTGTCGGACGCGGCGCTGGTCAAGGACAACCACGTGGTCGCCGCAGGTGGCGTCGCCGAGGCGTTCCAGGCCGTGCGCAAGGCGTACCCGGAGCTGCCGGTCGAGGTCGAGGTGGACACGCTGGAGCAGATCCCGCCGGTGCTGGAGGCGGGCGCGGACCTGATCCTGCTGGACAACTTCACCGTTCCGCAGCTGCGCGAGGCCGTCGCGCTGGTCGCGGGCCGGGCGAAGCTGGAGTCCTCCGGCGGGCTCACCCTGGCGAACGCGCGTGAGGTCGGCGAGACCGGGGTCGACTACCTGGCCGTCGGCGCGCTGACGCACTCGTCCCCCGTTCTCGACATCGGCCTGGACCTGCGCGGACAGTCCTGACTCTCCGTCCAGTCCCTGCCCACCCACGACCAGGAACGGCGCGCCCATGCTGCTCACCATCGACGTCGGCAACACCCACACCGTGCTCGGTCTCTTCGACGGCGAGGAGATCGTCGAGCACTGGCGGGTCTCCACCGACCCGCGCCGCACCGCCGACGAGCTGGCGGTGCTGATGCAGGGGCTGATGGGCGCGCACCCGGTGCTGAAGACCGAGTCCGTGGACGGGCTGGCGATCTGCTGTACCGTGCCGTCGGTCCTGCACGAGCTGCGCGAGGTGACCCGGCGTTACTACGGCGACGTCCCGGCCGTCCTGGTCGAGCCGGGCGTCAAGACCGGCGTGCACGTGCTGACCGACAACCCCAAGGAGGTCGGCACCGACCGGATCGTCAACACGCTGGCGGCCAAGCACCTCTATGGCGGCCCGTGCATCGTCGTCGACTTCGGAACCGCGACCAGCTTCGACGCGATCAACGAGCGCGGCGACTTCGTCGGCGGGGCGATCGCGCCGGGCATCGAGATCTCGGTGGAGGCGCTGGGCGTGCGCGGCGCGATGCTGCGCAAGATCGAGGTGACCCGGCCGCGTGGGGTGATCGGCAAGAACACCGTCGAGGCGATGCAGTCCGGCGTGCTCTTCGGCTTCGCCGGACAGGTCGACGGGATCGTCAACCGGATGGCGGCGGAGCTCGCCGAGGACCCGGACGACGTCCAGGTCATCGCGACCGGCGGCCTGGCGCCGCTGGTGCTCGGCGAGGCAACCAGCATCGACGTGCACGAGCCCTGGCTGACGCTGGTCGGGCTGCGGCTGGTCTTCGAGCGCAACAACGCCGCCTCATAAGGCAATTCGGACTCGAAAACGGAAGGGGAGAAATCGGACGACCCGCCGAAACTGGCGTGGTTCATCCGATTTTCCCTTTTCGTTACGTACAGTCGTCCCATGCCTACGCCTCACGGGTCTCGCGGCGGCATGGCCTTCAGCGCAGACGAGCTGCGGGTCCTCCGTCGGGCCCTCGCCCACGTCCTCAATCCACCGGTCGCGATGAGCGCGACGAGCACGACGAGCACGATCAGCGCAGTCAACGCGGTCGCGGCGGTCAGCGCGGTCAGCGCCGAGAGCAGACCCGACGTGTTCGGTCTGGTCCCGCAGGCCGCGCACGGCGCGCACGCCGCCTGGGTGGAGGACGTCCAGGACGTTCTGTGCCTCTCCGAGGCGATCGACGAAGCGGTGCACGAGGGCGGGAGGATGCGGGCGTTCGCGCTGGCGGAGCTGGTCCGCTACCGCGCCGCACTGCCCGGCAGTGCCACCGGCTATCTGGAGCGCCTGGAGGAGGCCGTCGCCGACGGCTACCTGCCGGACTCCGACGACCTCTCCGCCCTGCGCGCCCTCGGCGCGATGCCCTGCGCGACCGCCGAGCGCAGCCGCCGTACTGCCCTGCGCCGCCGCTGCGCGGAGCTGGCAGAAGTCAGTGCGCGGAAGCGACTCGACGGTCCGTCAGGGCCGTCGGGACAGCAGCTGCCGCGCCCCGCGCTGCCGGAACGGGAACCCGCCGCGCAGGTGGTCGCGTTGAGCGCGCCACGTGGTCAGCAGCAGGTGCCGGAGCAGCCGTCGCCGGGCCCGTTGGCGCCGATCGGGGGAGCGGCACAGGCGGTGCCGGAGATTCCGCGCCCGCCGCGGATCGCGAGCGTGCTGAGCGGGGGGAAGGTGGCGGACTTCGCGCGAGCGAACCGCCCGGCCAGGCTGCGCGAGAAGACCCGCGCGGAGTCGTACCCCCTGTCCATCCGTCGTGGAGGAACGATCGCCATGAGCAGCAACACCGAGCGCCCGACCCCGGCGTCCACCCCCGCGTCCGAGTCCGACCCGCAGCGCCGGACCCCGGCCCGCCCCGCCTCCGACCGCCCGGTCCGCCCGATTCCGACCCCGGGCGACCTCTTCCCGCGCGGCGTCCGCAAGAACACCGGCCAGGACGAGGAACTCGCCACCGGCACCGGGTGACCGGACGTCACCGGGCTCGGTCCGGCTGCGCCCTGACCGGCGGATAACGGTCGGGCCACAGCTCTGGCCTGCGAGAGCGGTGAAGTGGTTGGATCCAGCGCACCCTTCACACTTCGCTCACGTGGGAATCACAGATGCCTTTCATACGCACGCGTGCCGCAACTCGTCTCGGAGTTGCGGCCGCTGCCGTTCTCACCGTGGGTGGCCTCAGCGCTGTCCCGGCCGGCGCTGCCGGTTCGCACTTCCTCGCGGTGGTCTCCACGCCGCAGGTGACGTTGCTTCCGCAGTCGTCCGGTGTCCAGGCGCAGCAGTACCACAGCGTCGGCGTCTCGGTGATGTCCGAGGAGGCTCCGCTCTCCGGGGTCGAGGTCGCCGTCGACGCGAGCCGGCTCGCCGGTGTGGCGGGCCTCTCGCTGCCGGGCAACTGCCGCTTCACCGACGCCGCCAGGCTCCACGCCGCATGCTCGCTCGGCTCAGTCGACGGGATCGGCCAGGTCGACGTGGGCCTTCGCTCGCTGCCGGGCGCGAAGGTCGCCGCCAAGGGCTCGGTGCGGTTCACCGTCACCGCCGCCAACGCCACCGAGGACCCGAGCGGCCCGCCGACCACGACCACGGTCGTCGTCGGCGACGGCCCCGACCTTGCCGTGCTGCCGATGCCGACCACCCTGACCCTCGCCCCGGGCCGGACCCTGACGGTGAATCCGCAGGTCACCAATGTCGGTGACCAGGACGCCTCCGGTATCACCCTGCTGTTCGACTCGCTCGAAGGTGATGCCTGGTCGGTGGGCGGCGGCTTCGGCAACTGCCGCTACGGTGCCGACGCGGGTACGGGCGACCCCACCGCGGTGGTCTGCCACTTCGACACGGTCGTCAAGCCGGGCGAGACCTACCAGCTCGCCACCCCGGCCCCGGTCTCGGCCGTACCCCAGGCCGTGGACGGCATGCTGATGTACGGGTGGGACGTGACCGGCGGTGCGATCGACTCCTCGATCACCGGTGGCACGCCCGGCCACGGCGCACCACTCGCCCTCGTGCCGGTTCCGGCATCGGCCCGGCAGACGGTCCCGCATGTGGTCCCTGACATCAACTACGACAACAACGTCGCCGTCTCCCAACTGCACCTGGTCAGCCCGGACGACGTCGCCGCGGTCGCGCACGACGTGACCGGCACCGTGGGCCGGATGGCGACCACGGTGTTCGGCGTCCGGAACGACGGGACGGTGCCGACCCGTCAGATGTCCGGCAGCCCCGCCGGGACCACGGCGGCCCTGGTTGCGATGCTGCCGCAGGGCGTCAGCGTGGTCTCCGCGCCCAAGGGCTGCCAGGCCGAGCCCCTGGACGGTCCGCCGCCCGTGGCCGGGCTCACCCGGCTGCGCGCCCAGGCCGCCGGCGACGGCGTCCCCGGCGCGCTCTACGTCTGCCTGGTCACCAGGGTCCTGCGGCCCGGCGCGGAGGCGGACTTCGCCTTCACCCTGAAGCCGACCCGGACGCTGCACGCGGTGCCGGGCACCGTCGTGGCGGTGGGGCAGCCGGACGACAACACGCCGTTGAACAACGTCGCGACCTTCCAGGTGACGGCCACCCCCGCGGCCGGGAGCCCGTCGGCCTCGGCGTCCCCGGTCGCGCACCCGTCCGCCTCGGCGACCGCGGCTGCGACGGCTTCCGCCGCGCCGACCGCTCCGGGCGGCTCGCTGGCGCACACCGGCGGCGGCGACGACACCCTCCCGCTGGCCGGTGCCGGACTCGCGGCCGTCGTCCTCGGCGGAGCGGCACTCGTGCTCTCCCGGCGCCGTCGCAACGGAACTGTGGGCGGCAGCCACAGCTGACGCCCGGATCCGTCTCCGCGCCGGAGGAGGGGACAGAAGTCGGTAAGAACCTGCCGGTTCTTTGCCGTCGGCTGTCCCGTCCTGGCGTTGGAATTCAGTTTGTCGACGATGTGTCGATCCTTGGGGTGTCCCGAGGATTTTCTGTGATTTCCGGAGGCTGGACAGCGACTCCCCGCGCCGCGTCACCCGAGCCCGGGAGAAGCGTCCTTGGACGCCCCTCCCGGGTTTAACGAGTGGCGGGGCACGCCCGTGCGGTCGATACCCTGGTGAGGTGAGCGATCAGCAGACCCCCGCAGCCGCAGCAGGCACCGCCGTAGGCGCGTCCGACGAACTTCCCGAGCAGATGCGCGTCCGGCGCGAGAAGCTGGAGCGGCTCCGCGCCGCCGGCGTCGACCCGTACCCGGTCGGGTTCCCGCGTACCAGCACGCTGGCGGACCTGCGGGCGGCCTACCCGGCCCTGGAGGCAGACGCACAGACGGGTGACCGGGTCGGCATCACCGGCCGCGTGATCCTCAGCCGCACCGGCGGCAAGCTCTGCTTCGCCACCCTCCGCGACGGCACCGGTGACCTGCAGGTCATGCTCTCGCTCGACAAGCTCGGCGAGGAGCGGCTGTCCGCGTGGAAGACGGACATCGACCTCGGCGACCACGTCGGCGTCGAGGGCGAGGTGATCACCTCCCGCCGCGGCGAGCTGTCGGTCATGGTCGACCGCTGGGAGCTCACCTCCAAGTGCCTGCGTCCGCTGCCGGAGAAGCACAAGGGCCTGGCCGACCCGGAGGCCCGCGTCCGCCAGCGCTACGTGGACCTGATCGTCAACCCCGAGGCCCGCGAGATGATGCAGCTGCGCGTCCGCGTGCTGCGCTCGCTGCGCGACACCTTCGAGCGCCGCGGCTTCCTCGAGGTCGAGACGCCGATGCTGCAGCCGATCCACGGCGGCGCCAACGCGCGTCCGTTCACCACCCACATCAACGCGTACGACATGACGCTGTACCTGCGCATCGCCACCGAGCTGTACCTCAAGCGGCTCATGGTCGGCGGCGTGGAGAAGGTCTTCGAGATCAACCGGAACTTCCGCAACGAGGGCGCCGACGCGACCCACAACCCGGAGTTCACCGCGATCGAGTCCTACGAGGCCTACGGCGACTACGACACCCAGGCCGAGCTGACCCGCGAGCTGATCCTCAACGCGGCCAAGGACGCCCTGGGCACCACCGTGATCCGTGGCCTTGACCAGCACGGCGAGGAGGTCGAGATCGACCTGGCCGAGCCGTGGGAGCAGGTCAGCGTCTACCCGGGCATCAGCGCCCACCTCGGGGTCGAGGTCACCCCGGAGACCTCGGTGGACGAGCTCCGCAAGCTCGCCGACGAGCACGGCGTGCCCTACGAGAAGAAGTGGGGCCACGGCCAGCTGATCCTCGAGTTCGTCGAGCGCCTGCTGGAGCACAACGCGGTCAAGCCGACCTTCATCCGGGACTACCCGACCGAGGTCTCGCCGCTGACCCGCAAGCACCGCTCGATCGACGGCGTCGCCGAGAAGTGGGACCTGGTGATCTTCGGCAAGGAGGTCGCCACCGCCTACTCCGAACTGATCGACCCGGTCGACCAGCGTGACCGCCTGACCCAGCAGTCCCTGCTGGCGGCCGGCGGCGACGTCGAGGCGATGCAGCTGGACGAGGACTTCCTGCGGGCCCTGGAGTACGGCATGCCGCCCACCGGCGGCATGGGCATGGGTGTGGATCGACTGGTGATGCTTCTTACCGGCAAGCCGATCCGGGAGACCCTGCTGTTCCCCCTCGTGAAGCCCGAGTGACCCTGCTCGTGACGGCCCGAGTAGAGTCGGGCCCATGCAGTACATCGAGGCTCTGACTCCGCCCACTGTGATGGCCGTCTTCTTCGGCCTGATGATCCGCGCGCTCTTCCGCAACCAGGGCGGCGCCAACGCCACCAAGGAGGACGCGGTGGCGGACGCCATCAGGTCCTCGCAGAGCTCGCACTGAGCCTGGCTGCAGCCGGTCCTGAGCACGCCTGAGGGGCGCGAGAGCGCGGGAATCACCGCCCTCGTGCCCCTCAGTCATGCCTTCGGGCATGCCGTTGGGCAGCCCTGCCTTGTGGATTAATTCGGGCAAAAGTGATATTTGCACTGTCATGGCCCGCCCACTCGGTGAACTCGAGAACGAAGTGATGACCCGGCTCTGGCAGTGGAACCGGCTCGTCACCGTTCGCGAGGTTCTGGAAGATCTGCAGCAGGAACGCGAGATCGCGTACACCACCGTCATGACGGTGATGGACAAGCTGTTCCAGAAGCGGTGGCTGCGCCGGGAACAGGAAGGCCGCGCCTATCGATATGCGCCGGTGTCCACGCGCGAGGCGTATACCGCGACCCTGATGAACGACGCGTGGGAGACGAGTGACAACCCGGCGGCGGCCCTGGTGCACTTCTTCGGCATGATGTCACCGGAGCAGCAGGAGGCGCTCGGCGACGCATTGCGGGTGTTCGCCCCGTCCATCTTCCCGGCGGATATCGACGCCTCCGACGAGGGCCCTCCGGAGGTGCGGTAGCCGACGCGGTAGCGTCTCTCCATGCAGGTCACCATCCGCCGCGCGCGGACCACCGATGTGTCCACGATCCGCCGCCTCGTCGACAGCTATGCGCGTCAACACATCCTCCTCAACAAGCCGACGGTGACCCTGTTCGAGTCGCTGCAGGAGTTCTGGGTGGCGGAGCGCGACGACAATGCGGAGGTCGTCGCCTGCGGTGCGCTGCACGTGATGTGGGAGGACCTGGCCGAGGTGCGTACCCTGGCGGTGGACACCTCCTGCCGCGGCACCGGGATCGGTCATCTGCTGCTGCAGAAGCTGGTGGAGACCGCGCGGTGGATCGGTGTGCGTCGTATTTTCTGCCTGACGTTCGAAGTCGAGTTCTTCACCAAACACGGCTTCCAGGAGATCGCCTCGACTCCGGTCGACGCCGACGTCTACGACGAGCTGTTGCGGAGCTACGACGAAGGTGTCGCGGAGTTCCTGGATCTCGAACGCGTCAAGCCCAACACCCTCGGCAACAGGCGGATGCTCCTGCATCTGTGAGAGATGAGTTCCTGAGGGCCGGTTGAATTTTTCGCGGGAAGACGGTTTGCTTTCCTACAAGTAATCCAGGCTTTTGAGGAAAGGGACGCCCGTGGCGCAGAAGGTCCAGGTCCTTCTTGTCGACGATCTCGAAGGCGGCGAGGCGGACGAGACAGTGACGTTCGCTCTCGACGGGGTTGCCTACGAGATCGACCTCACCCATGGAAATGCGGGCAAGCTGCGTGAGCTGCTCGCTCCCTACACGGACAAGGGCCGCAAGCAGAGCGGCCGGGCCGGCGCCCGTGCCGGTCGTGGTGGCCGCGCCGCCGCTGTGCGTCCGGTCGGCGGCAACCCGGACACGGCGAAGATCCGTGCCTGGGCCAAGGAGCAGGGCTACGAGGTCAACGAGCGCGGCCGGGTGCCGAGCAACGTCCGTGAGGCGTACGAGAAGGCCCACGGCTGAGTAGTTCCGGTTCGCCGGTGCTCCCGGCAGTGATCCAACTGCACGCGGGCACAGGCGTCGGCGCAGGTGTCGACGAGGCGGGCCAGTGGCTCCCCGCACGGGGAAGCGCCGGCGCGCAGCAGACGGAGGCCGACGGGGCGCGGTGCCTCGGCCGGAACGGCCGTCAGCACGCCGTCCAGGTGGGCCCAGCCCAGCCAGCACAGCAGGCCCGGCAGCTGCTCCGCCGCCCCGGCAGGGACCGTCAGCAGCAGGCGGTTCCGCGCCACCAGGACCGGCCCGGTCGGCCGGGCCAGCCGGTCCATCCGGTGCACCACCCGCACCCCTGCAGCGAACGGCATGCCGAGCAGGTCGCAGCTCCCCGCGTCGGGAGCCGCGGCCTGCTTGTCATGAGGCTGCTTCTTGTGCACGGGATGGGGCACACTCGTAGCAACTGCTTGCACCAGATTCCGGTTACGGCCCTACCGGGCCTCAAGCGGATTCCGGTGGCGGCCCCACCGGGCCTCAAGCGGATTCCTCGGTGGGCGAACACCAGACGGAGTCACCCCGGTATGGATGGGGTACGCCAGAGGGTATGAATGCCCATGTGGGAGGCCGGATGCGGTGGTGTCGCGGCGTGTCGGCGGATGCGTTCGCCGTCGGCGTAGCGATTCCAGGTGGATCTGCCTGGCCTGCGGGAACACCATCCCGCAGCATTCGGTTGGAGTCATTGTCGGCCGTCGCACGGTCCCCCACTGGCGGGTGTCGACGGTTGGAGTGAGGAGCTGTTCCGGCCTCCGGGACTAGCATGCGGTAGGACAGGGAGGGGATTCCCTCACTGCCCCGACCGCTCTGAGGAGCGATTAACGATGTTCGAGAGGTTCACCGACCGCGCGCGGCGGGTTGTCGTCCTGGCTCAGGAAGAAGCCCGGATGCTCAACCACAACTACATCGGCACCGAGCACATCCTTCTTGGCCTGATCCACGAGGGTGAGGGTGTCGCCGCTAAGGCCCTGGAGAGCCTCGGGATCTCGCTCGAGGCGGTTCGCCAGCAGGTCGAGGAGATCATCGGTCAGGGGCAGCAGGCCCCGTCCGGTCACATCCCCTTCACCCCGCGGGCGAAGAAGGTCCTGGAGCTGTCGCTCCGCGAGGCCCTCCAGCTGGGTCACAACTACATCGGCACGGAGCACATCCTGCTCGGCCTGATCCGCGAGGGTGAGGGTGTCGCCGCCCAGGTCCTGGTCAAGCTGGGCGCCGACCTGAACCGGGTGCGGCAGCAGGTCATCCAGCTGCTCTCCGGGTACCAGGGCGGCGGCAAGGAGGCCGCGACGGCCGGTGGCCCCGCCGAGGGCACCCCGTCGACCTCCCTGGTCCTCGACCAGTTCGGCCGCAACCTGACGCAGGCCGCCCGCGAGGCCAAGCTCGACCCGGTCATCGGGCGCGAGAAAGAGATCGAGCGGGTCATGCAGGTGCTGTCCCGCCGCACCAAGAACAACCCGGTCCTCATCGGCGAGCCCGGCGTCGGCAAGACGGCCGTCGTCGAGGGTCTGGCCCAGGCCATCGTCAAGGGCGAGGTGCCCGAGACGATCAAGGACAAGCAGCTCTACACGCTTGACCTCGGTGCCCTGGTCGCCGGCTCCCGCTACCGCGGTGACTTCGAGGAGCGCCTGAAGAAGGTGCTCAAGGAGATCCGCACCCGCGGCGACATCATCCTGTTCATCGACGAGATCCACACGCTCGTCGGTGCCGGTGCCGCCGAGGGCGCGATCGACGCCGCCTCGATCCTCAAGCCGATGCTGGCCCGTGGCGAGCTGCAGACCATCGGCGCCACCACGCTGGACGAGTACCGCAAGCACCTGGAGAAGGACGCGGCCCTGGAGCGCCGCTTCCAGCCGATCCAGGTCGCCGAGCCGTCGCTCGCCCACACCATCGAGATCCTCAAGGGCCTGCGCGACCGCTACGAGGCGCACCACCGCGTCTCCATCACGGACGCCGCCCTCGTCGCCGCGGCGACGCTGGCCGACCGCTACATCTCGGACCGCTTCCTGCCGGACAAGGCCATCGACCTGATCGACGAGGCCGGCTCCCGGATGCGCATCCGCCGGATGACCGCTCCGCCGGACCTCCGCGAGTTCGACGAGAAGATCGCCGACGTCCGTCGCGAGAAGGAGTCCGCGATCGACGCGCAGGACTTCGAGAAGGCCGCGTCCCTGCGCGACAACGAGAAGCAGCTCCTGACCGCCAAGGCCAAGCGCGAGAAGGAGTGGAAGGCCGGCGACATGGACGTCGTGGCCGAGGTCGATGAGGAGCTCATCGCCGAGGTCCTGGCGACCGCCACCGGCATCCCGGTCTTCAAGCTGACCGAGGAGGAGTCCTCGCGTCTGCTGCGCATGGAGGACGAGCTGCACAAGCGCGTCATCGGCCAGAAGGACGCCATCAAGGCGCTCTCCCAGGCCATCCGGCGCACCCGTGCGGGCCTCAAGGACCCGAAGCGTCCGGGCGGTTCGTTCATCTTCGCCGGCCCGTCCGGCGTCGGTAAGACGGAGCTGTCCAAGACGCTCGCCGAGTTCCTCTTCGGCGACGAGGACGCGCTGATCCAGCTCGACATGTCCGAGTTCAGCGAGAAGCACACCGTCTCGCGGCTGTTCGGCTCCCCGCCCGGCTACGTCGGGTACGAGGAGGGCGGCCAGCTGACGGAGAAGGTGCGCCGCAAGCCGTTCTCGGTCGTCCTCTTCGACGAGGTCGAGAAGGCCCACCCGGACATCTTCAACTCGCTGCTGCAGATCCTGGAGGACGGTCGTCTGACCGACTCCCAGGGCCGGGTCGTGGACTTCAAGAACACGGTCATCATCATGACCACCAACCTCGGCACCCGGGACATCTCCAAGGGCTTCAACCTGGGCTTCGCCGCCCAGGGCGACCTGCAGACCGGCTACGACCGGATGAAGGCCAAGGTCGGCGAGGAGCTCAAGCAGCACTTCCGCCCCGAGTTCCTCAACCGCGTCGACGACATCGTGGTCTTCCACCAGCTCGGCGAGGACGAGATCATCCAGATCGTCGACCTCATGGCCGCCAAGGTGGACGACCGCCTCAAGGACCGCGACATGGGCCTTGAGCTGACGCCGGCCGCGAAGGCGCTGCTGGCCAAGCGCGGTTACGACCCGCTGCTGGGTGCGCGTCCGCTGCGTCGCACGATCCAGCGCGAGATCGAGGACATGCTGTCGGAGAAGATCCTCTTCGGCGAGCTGCGCTCCGGCCACATCGTCGTCGTGGACGTCGAGGGCGAGGGCAAGGACGCCAAGTTCACCTTCGTCGGCGCGGACAAGACCCCGGTCGCGGACGCCCCGCCGGTCGCGGCGGGCCCGGACCTGACCAAGGGCTGATGCGGTAGTCGCAAGGCAGACGAAAGGGCCCGGCTCCCCGAGAGGGAGCCGGGCCCTTCGTCACAGCACCGAGTGCCAGGTGAACCGTTCGAGCGAGGCCGACGGCGGCGCTGCCGCAGGTTCTGCTCCCCGCAGCTGAATCGCGAGCTCCGTGGCGACGAGCGTCCCGGGGCGGAGCTCGTTCATGTCGAGGGGAACGCCATCACCGAGGAAGTAGATGAGCCGCAGGCCGGGAAAGGCCTCTGCCACCCGCTCCAAGCCGTCCGTGTAGGAGGCGTTCCGCAGGCTCAGGCTGGTGACGTGGGGGAGCGGGTCGCGTTCGGCCAGACTGCGCAGGTCGAGATCCTCGATGTCGAGGTCGGTCAGCCCGGCGTGGCCGCGCAGGGCGGCCCAGTTGACCGGGTTGAGGTCTGCTGCCATCAGCCGGACCGACGCCAGTCGGGGCGCCGCCAGGATCAGCGTCAGGTCCAGCCTCCCGCTGTGCGGCGAGGCCGCGTCGGCGAAGCTGAGGTGTTGCAGCCTCGGCATCCGGCCGAGCGCCTCCAGGTGGGTGACGGCGGGGCTGCCGAGGACGACCAGGCGCCTGATGTTTGTCTCCGCCAGCGGTGACATGTCGAACGCGCCGCTGTTGTTGAGCAGCATGAGCATGGACAGCTTCGGCGTCTCGTGGACCAGGGACAAGTCGACCCCGTGCGGATTCTCGTGGAATCGGAGCTCGCGCAGGTTCTCCCGCGGGACCAGGCGGACGGTCTCCTCGGGCAGCGCGCCGGAGAACTCCACCCGGTGCACGGCCGGCAGCGTGGCCAGGAACTCCGCCTCGGCCCGACCGGTGACCATCAGCCGCACGTTCTCGCGTTGCGCGAGCCTGGTGACCACCGCGCGCCCGTACTCCTGCGTCTCGAAGCGGGGCCAGGCGTAGGCGAGTTGGGACCGGACCTCAATGGCAGGGTGGTCCGCGTACGCGGCGAGCAGCGGGGTGGCCCGCTCGGTGCCGATCGTCGTGGCGCAGACGACCACGGCCAGGGCTGTCGCGTCGTCCAGGCCCGCAGGGCCCGGCAGCAGCTCCAGGACGACCGGGCCCGCGCCCGCCAGCTCCTTGGCCGCCTCGGTCGTACGCGGTGGGATCAGCGCCGCTGCCGCCGTCGTGACCGACTCCCGTACGGCCGGGTCCAACTCGACCGCCAGCTCCAGGCAGGCGGCAGCGAGCAGTCGCAGCCGGTGGGCGTGCTGCGGCTCCGTCTCCGCGCGGCGCAGGATGCGCTCCAGCAGGTCCGCGCGCTCGCGTCGACGCGCGTGGCCCACGGCGAGGCGGATCACGTCCTCCCACTGGTCCTCGTGCGCGTGGTCGACCAGCAGTGGGATGTCGCCCTCCTCGATCGCCGCCTGCGCGCCGAGGTAGTCCTGGAAGGTGCGGTGCACGAAGTCGACGACGCCCGGCTCCGGTTGACGCAGCACTCCGCTGCGCACCGTCAGCTGCGAAAGGACGCGGTCCGCGTCGCCCCGGATCTGCGGCATCTGCGGCAGCGCGTGCTCGATCCGGGCCAGCGCCTGGGCCTCGGACAGCTCCGACTGCCCGTTGCGGATCAGCCAGTACGCGAGCCTCTGCAGCAGCGCCTGCTGCTGCAGCTCGTTGAGCGCCAGGCCCTCCGAGGCCGGGTCGACGCCCCGCTCCTCGTCGCGGCGGACCAGCAGCATCTCCAACGCCGCGTCGTAGAGGGCCATCCGGCCGGACGGCAGGTGGCCCTGGCGGTCGGCGTTGAGAGCGCAGATCAGGGAGCACATCAGCGGGTTGGCGGCCAGCCGGCCCAGGTCCTGGATGCGGCCGACCGCGTCGGTCAGCATCGCCCGCCAACGGGCGAGCCGCTCGCGTTGCTCTTCGTCGCCCTCCGCCCCAGCCGCTGCCGCGGCATGCCAGCGGTCGATGAACGCGGCCACGTCGCCCCGGCTCATCGGCAGCATGTCCAGCTCGGCGAAGCCGAGTTCGCCGAGCCAGCCCTCGCGGACGGCGGACGGCCGGGTGGTGACCAGGCAACGGATCCCGGGGTACGCGGCCAGCAGCCCGGTCAACCACTCCCGCACGCGGCGCCGCTCGCCGGCGGGCGCCTCGTCGATCCCGTCCACCAGCAGCAGCACCCGGCCCTCGGCCATCCGGCGGCTGACCCAGCCCTCCGAGCCGGGGAACCCGGCCAGGGGATTCCCGGAGGCCTTGAGGAACTCCTCGGGTCCGGGCAGGGCCTGCCCGGCGCGGGCGATCGTGCGCAGCTTCAGCAGGATGGGGATGCAGTCCTTGAACTGGCGCAGCTGGACCGGGAGTTCGTCGCGGGCGCAGCGGGTGGTGAGCCACTGCAGCAGCGTGGTCTTGCCGGAGCCCGCGTTCCCACGCAGCAGGATCCGCTGCTGCTGTGCGAGGGCGTCCTCGACGCGCCGCGCCACGGGGGTGGGGTCCTCGTCGCCGATCTCGCGCTGCGGGCGCTCGCTGTCGGCGAGTTCGAGGCTGAGGTAGGCGACGTCGAGCTGCCAACCGCTGTCCCCGCGCCCGGAGCGGGTGACGCCGTAGATCCTGACCTTGCCCCACTCCTGGCCGAGGTACTCGCGCAGCCGGTCCTCGAACGAGTCGGCGGGCGGTTCGAGGGTGGTCATGGCGTCGGCGACGTTGTTGTCCTCAAGGATGCGGCGGACCTCGACGTGCAGCACGAACTCCTTACAGAGGGTCAGTTCCAGCCGCGCCTCGCCCCACTGCTGTGGCGCCGAACGGACCAGTCCCACCAGGGAGTTGTGCAGGAAGACCGGTGCGCCGGACATCCCGGCCCAGGGTGAGCCGTCCTCCGAGGTGGGCGGAGCCGCGTGCTCGCTGTCCAGTACGGCCCGGCCGCCGACCAGTCCGGTGCCGGGTTTGAGCGTGCCGACGATCTGCTCGCTGTCCAAGCGCTGGTCGGCAGACCGCTGGATCTGGGGGAACCCGACGGCGACCGCCCCGGCCAGCGCCGTGAGACCGCTCAGCAGCCCCCAGGAGAGCCGTTCGAACCCACGGACGGTCTCGCCCGGCAGGAGATCCTCCTCGGCGACCAACAGCGCGGCGTCGCACTGGTTGTCCTGCCGTCGCCAGACGACCCGGCAGGTCTTCGGCCCGCCCGCTCCGGGAATCGCCACCTGGACCGTCGTCTCGTCGCCGACGACGTGCGCCGCGGTGACCACCGTCCACGGATTCAGCAGGTAGCCGCTGCCCTGGCCTGCGCCGAGCACCACGGCCAGCCGTTCGCGCTGCGGATGCGTCACCCCTCGTCCTTCCCCCTGAACGTGCTGGTCACTGCGGTTGCACAGCGGTGACGGATCGTCAATCGAGCACGCACCGACCATGCGCCAAGATTCTCGTGTCGCCGGGGAACGGACCGCAAGCGAAGCGGTCGGGGGGCCGGGGTCGGGCCTCCGGACGCCGGACCACCCGCCCGGTGATCGTCTTCCTGGCGAACCGGCGGAGAGCTCTGGGGCGTTGGCGGCGGTACACCTAGAGTGTCCGATGTGGCAGAAACAAACGGGGAGTTGATCGGCGGCCGGTACCGGCGTGTGGAGCTGATCGGGCAGGGCGGCATGGGCCGTGTGTGGCGGGGCCGGGACGAGACGCTCGGGCGGGACGTCGCCGTGAAGGAGGTGATGTTCCCGCAGGGAATCACCGCTGATCAGCGCGAGGTCCTTCTCCAGCGCGTGCTGCGTGAGGCGCGTGCGGCCGCGCAGTTGAACCATCCCGGGATCATCACCGTGCACGACGTGGTCGAGCACGCGGGCGCGCCAGTGATCGTCATGGAGTACGTGGCCGGAACGTCCCTGGCTACGGCGATCGAGCAGAGCGGCGGCCTGCCGGCACGCAGGGTCGCGGAGATCGGTGCGGCGATGCTGCGCGCGCTCAGCCGCGCCCACGCGGCCGGGATCATCCACCGTGACCTCAAGCCGGACAACGTCCTGCTGATGGACGACCGGGTCGTCATCACTGACTTCGGCATCGCGCACATGGTGGATTCCACGACGGCACTCACCCACACCGGTACGCTCATCGGCACCCCGGCCTACATGGCCCCGGAACAGCTCTCCGGCCAACCCCCCGCGCCCGCAACGGACTTGTGGTCGCTCGGGGCGACGCTGTACTGCGCGGTGGAGG
The DNA here is from genome assembly GCF_041262485.1 of Streptacidiphilus sp. BW17. Classification (NCBI taxonomy): domain Bacteria; kingdom Bacillati; phylum Actinomycetota; class Actinomycetes; order Kitasatosporales; family Streptomycetaceae; genus Streptacidiphilus; species Streptacidiphilus sp. BW17. Next base: position 78,534 of record NZ_JBGCCR010000020.1, read on the forward strand.
GGGAACCCCCGTTCAGCGCCGAGACGTTCGCCGCGCTGTGCATCGCCGTGGTCACCGGGATGCCACGCCCTGCGCTGCGCGCGCAGGGCCTGGGGGCGGTCCTCGCTGCGCTGCTGACGAAGGATCCGACGCAGCGCGCCGGGGCGGCGCAGGCGCTGGCAGCGCTGGACGAGGTGGCGCGCACGGGTGGGGTCGGCTACGTACCCACACACCTCGACGCCCCGCCCGCACCGGCGCCGGGCTTCGGGCCGGCCGGGCCCGGCGCGCTCCCCGGCGGCGCGCCCGTCCGTCTGGCTCAGCCGCCGCTGGCGGGCGGACCGGTGCCGTGGGGCGGCGGGCCCAGCCCGCGGGCGGCACAGCCCAAGCCGAGGGCGCATCCCGTAGCGGCGATGATCGCTGGTGTCCTGGCGCTGCTCACCGCCGGCATGCTCGCCTGGTTCGGGCTCTTCAACGTCCTCTACGCCGGTCACGTGGACAGCCTGGTGTTTGAGAACTCGCTCGGCGGCTTCGTCAGCGCCGGGTTGCTGTTGGTCCCAGCGGGATTCACGTTCAACCGCCGGATACCCGGCGCGTGGACACTGTGTGCGCTCTGCGTGCTTTACGTCGTGGTGACCCTCTTTGTGTCGCCGCTGCAGTTCGGCACGTCCATTGGTGCTCAGCTCAACTTCGTCCTGGGCTTCCACAGGAGCAACGGGGTCGTCCTGGGGCTGGCGGTCATCTTCGGCGTTCTGACGGCGATCATTGCGGCGATCGCCGGCAGCGTGAAGTCATACGGACCGACCACCGCCAGGCAACCCGGTCCGTGATCACCTCGCTGTCCGGGGAGCCGCGCCGTCAGAACCCGGACAGGTCCGGCGCGGTGTGGTTGCCCACCTCGACCGACCCGCCGCTGGTACGGGACTTCGGCGTGAGCGTGACCGCGACCCGGTGGGTCCGGTCGTGCGCCTCGCCCACCTCGCCGTCGGCGGAGAACACCCACGCCCGCACCCCGCCCCTGGCCCGCGCGTCGCGCTTCAGCGCCACCGTGAACTCCAGCTCGATCGGCCCGACTTCGAAGCCGATCTCGGCGCCGGCGCCCCGCCCGGCGGCGTCGACCAGCTGGTCCCGGATGGCGGCGATCGCGTCGGCGAGGTCGATGCGGTCCTCGCGGCCGTCGGAGTTCGTCATACGGATCATCATCCGTCAGGCGGCAGGCCGGTAAGGCGGTTTCCGACTGTTGCAGAGCCATGACACTCCGGGGATCGGACACGAACCGTTCGTCGGCGAGGATCCAGGTGTCGCCGGGAGGGCGATCACTGAAGGTGCTCGTGGTGTGGGGGGTTGGCTCATGTCCGTTCGTCGCAAGGTTGTTCGCCGCAGGGTTGTTGCCGGGTCCGCCGCAGTCGTCGCTGCGGCTGCTGCCGTCGTCCTGCCCGGGGTGGCGCAGGCGGCGCAGACCGGGGCGGGGACTGCTGCGAAGAGCCCGCTGGTGCTGACGCTGGGTCGGATGCAGGCCGGTCCGCTGATGCCCGGTGGGCGGGCGGAGGTGTTCGACCTGTCCGTCAGCAACACCTCGGGTACGGACGTCGCGTTCGGGAGCGAGCTGGGCGGCGGGGCGCACGGGGCGCTGCCGGTGGGGGACAACCAGGTGACGCTGGGCATGACGCCCGTGCACGCGCCCGCCACGGCGCTCACGTTCGGCGGTCAGGACGGTGGGCTGATCGGCTCGTTCTACCCCAAGGGCGGCCAGTTCGGCGACGCGTTCACGTTGCCCGCGCACGCCACCTACACCTGGAAGGTGACCCTGGCGGCCACCAAGGCCTGGCCGGTGAACGACGACCGACTGCAGCTCGGCTTCAACATCGGCACCGGCGGCGGAGCCACGGTTGCCAAGCAGCTGGACCTCGAGGTCGGCACGGCCAAGACCGGCGGTCCGATCGTCCAGACGCTGACCGGTGGCGGCAGCGCCCTCTCCGCCGCGCAGCCGCTGGTGATGCGCTACACCCTCACGAACCGTACCGGCGCGCCCGTCGCCCAGTCGCTCCAGCCCGGCCTGCTGACGACGTCCTACGAGTCCGTGCCGCTGACCGCGAGCCTGGCCTACGACCTTTGGCAGAACGACCGTTGGGTGCCGCTCGGCACCGACAGCGCCGGGCTGCCCGCGATCCCCGCCCACTGGGCGAACGGCGCGTCCGTCAGCTACACGGTGCGGGTGCGGGTGGCCGGTTGGGACGCCGGTACCGGGAAGGGCGACACGCTCGGGGTCGAGGCGTCGTACGACCCGTTCGCGAGCTCCGCCGACCGCGTGGTGACCGTCACCCGCTGACGGTCACCCCGGCACCCACCGGAACCAGGCGATCGCTCAGGCCTCGGCGCCCTGGGCGATCGCCTCGCCGACCTCGTCGACGCGGGCGGCCTCCTCGGCCGCGAAGCGTTCGGCGTCGAGCTTCTCGGCTATCTCCTCGTCCTGCCGCATCAGCAGGTCCAGGTTGGAGTCACCGAGGTCGAACACGCCCATGTCGAGGTAGGCCTGCTGGAGCTTGGGGCCCCACAAGCCGATGTCCTTGACGCACGGCACGATCCGGGAGAAGAGCAGCTTGCGGAAGAACTGCAGGTACTCGCTCTGCTCGCTGATCTCGTCCGCGTCCTTGGCCGGGATGCCGAAGTGTTCCAGCACCTCCACGCCGCGCAGCCGGTCGCGCATCAGGTAGCAGCCCTCGATCACGAACTCCTCGCGCTCGGCGCGCTCGGCGTCCGTCAGCTGTGCGTAGTAGTCGCGCAGCGCCATCCGCCCGAAAGCCACGTGCCGGGCCTCGTCCTGCATCACGTAGGCCAGCAGCTGCTTGGGCAGCGGCTTGGTGGTGGTGTCGCGCAGCATCCCGAAGGCGGCCAGGGCCAGGCCCTCGATCAGCACCTGCATGCCCAGGTAGGGCATGTCCCAGCGGGAGTCGCGCAGCGTGTCGCCGAGCAGCGACTGCAGGTTGTCGTTGATCGGGTAGAGCATGCCGATCTTCTCGTGCAGGAACCGCGAGTAGATCTCGACGTGACGGGCCTCGTCCATGGTCTGCGTCGCCGAGTAGAACTTGGCGTCCATGTCCGGCACGGACTCGACGATGCGCGCCGCGCAGACCATCGCGCCCTGCTCACCGTGGAGGAACTGGCTGAACTGCCAGGAGGCGTAGTGGCGGCGCATGTCGGCCTTGTTGGCCTCGCTCATCTTGTCCCAGTACGGGGTGCCGTAGAGGGTCATCGCCTCGTCGGGGACGCCCAGCGGGTCGTACGGGTCGACCTCGAGGGACCAGTCGATCCGCTTGACCTGGTCCCACTGCTTGTCCTTGCCCTTCTGGTACAGGTTGAGCAGCCGTTCCCGGCCCTCGTCGTACTCCCAGTTGAAGCGGGCGGAGCCGGAGGCCGGAACGGACCACGACTTCTCGGTGGGCGGGGTGGCGTAGAGGTCGTGCGTCGACATGGCTGGCTCCTTTGCCGCAGGCTCAGCAGGAGCGTCACATGGCATTACCAACCGGTCAACCACGGCCCTGGACAGCACGGAGCCACTCGCATGGGTACGAAGCTTGTGGCCACCAGCTATTGACAATCCGTCAAACAAGGGGAGTTCCAGGCCGGGAGGCCGGGCGCGAAAGTCCGTGCTCAGCGCGCCGGGTAGAGCGAGTAGCCGGGGAAGTTGCCGAAGAGCTTCTCCTCCGCGCCGCCGGGCCCGTAGGTGACCGCCTGGACGAGCAGGTCGCCGCCGACGAACGCACCCTTCCAGGACGCCCCGAGGCCGCCGAAGACCTCCGCGCGGTCGCCGCGCGAACGCGGCTTGTTGACGCCGACCTTGAACGCCAGCAGGTCCGGCGCGATCCGCTCGGCGAAGGCCAGGTCGTCGGTGGCGATGCTGGCCACCAGCGAACCGTTGCCCGCGTTCATCGCGGCCAGCAGTTCGGCCTCGGTGTCGACCAGCACGATGGAGTCCAGCGGCCCGAACGGCTCGCTGTGGTGCAGCGACCAACTGGCGGGCGGCGACAGCACGGCGGCGGGTGCGAGGTAGGCGGAGGTGTCCTGACCGTCCAGGAACGCGCCGTCGGCGAGGGAGCCCTGGTGCAGCGGGACGGCGCGCCCGGCCACCGCCTCGTCGAACTGGGTGCGCAGCTCGGCCGCCTTGGCCGCATGGATGACCGGCCCGAAGTCCAGCTCCGGCAGCGGCTCGTCCGGGGCGGGGACGGCCAGCGGATGGCCGAACCGCAGGCTGCCCAGGACCGCCAGGTAGCTCTCCAGGAACTGCGGGAAGAGCGAACGCTGGACGACGTAGCGCGGATAGGCGGTGCAGCGCTGCTTGCCGTACTCGAAGCCCTTGCGCAGGTGCGCTGCGAGCGCGGGCCAGTCGCTGAACTCCCAGATGCCCCAGGTGTTCAGGCCTTCCTGCTCCAGGAAGTGACGCCGACTCGGATCGGCCAGCGCCGTCGCCGCCCGGCGGCCGTTGGCCCGGCCGCCGACGAACGCGAGCGCGCCCAGACCCGGCGCGCGGATCAGCGCGTCGGCGAGCAGCGAGCCTCTCCCGGAGAGCAACGTGACCGGCAGCCCCGCCCGGCGCATCAGCGCATGGGCCAGCGTCAGGCAGTGGAAGCCGCCCTGGGACGGCGTCTTGGCCACCACCGCGTTGCCGGCCAGCAGTTGCACCAGCTCACCGTGGACCTGCACGCTCATCGGGTAGTTCCAGCTGGCGATGTTGGAGACCGGCCCCGGCAGCGGCGTCCGCGGCGTCGCCGACCCGAGGCCCAACTGGCGCTCGATCTCCGAGAGATACCAGCGCGCGCCGTCCAGGCAGCGGTCCACGTCGGCACCGGCGAGCCGCCAGGGCTTGCCGATCTCCCAGACCAGCAGCATCGCCAGCAGGTCCCGGTGCCCGGCGAGCGCCTCGACGGCGGCGGCGACCCGGTCGCGCCGCTGGTCCAGCGGGACACGGGACCACTGCCCGTGCTCGGCGATGGCGAAGTCGACGGCCGCGTGTGCCTCCGGAGCGCCGACCCGGGGCGGACCGGGGATCGGCGTCCCGTCGACCGGGGTGGTGTGCTCGCCGGGGACGCCGACGGCGTGCCAGCCGCCGCGCACCAGGTTCAGCAGCCGGTCGGGCGCGAAGGCCTCCGGGGCGGCGGCCAGGCAGCGCGCGTAGGTCTCGTCCCAGGAGGTTCCGGGCTTGGCTACCAGGGTCACGGGGGCTCCAACGCATCAACGGCGTGTTGCTTCGACCGTAACCGGGCGTGGCCGGAGTCGCAGCTCAGGCGAGGTGGGCCTGTCCGGCCACAGGCCTGGCTGGACGTCGGCTGGCCACGGCCCTGGCTAGACGTCCGCCGGGGTCTTGCCGATCCGGTCGGCGACGTCCAGCGCGATGCGGAGGGCCACGTCGCGGCGGGCGGCCTCGTCCGGCAGCGGCGGGAGGTCGTGCAGGTCCTCCCCGCAGGCCTGCGCTTCCGCCACGAAGGCGGCCACGTTGATCGTCATCAGCCCGACGGCGGCCCGCACCCGGTCCTCGTAGCTCGGGTTCGGTCCCTGCAGCAGTCGGGTGAGCGCGATCATGCGCTCCTTGAACTGGTTGCCCGCGTTCAGTTCCCGGATGGCGGGCTGGTTCTCGTGGAAGAAGCGCAGCAGCGGCTGCCGGTCGGCCATGCCCTCGGCGAAGCGGCGCAGGATCGCGTCGCGCACCTCCGGGCTGTACTCCTGCTGCTCGCCCCAGGCGATGGCCTCCTCGATCGGGGCCGCCATGTTGGCGACGATGCCCGCGAGGATGTCCTCCTTGGTGCGGAAGTGGTAGTACAGCGCGGCCTTGGTGACCCCAAGGCGGTCGGCGATCTCCCGGAGCGAGGTCTTGTCGTAGCCGTGCTCCACGAAGAGCTCCAGCGCGACGTCGAGAATGCGCGCCCGGGTGTCGCCCCGGGGGGTCTGGCTGGTCATGGCTCTCTCGCTCCGCCGGTGGGTGTGTGCGATTGCGCTGTGCAGTTGTTGCAGGTGTGCGGTGGTGCAGTCGTGCGCTTGGTACTGCCCCCGTGGGACGAGCTTAGCGTGCCTGTCGCGACGACACTAGCCGGTCGGCAAGTAAGGCTGCAGTCCTGTTGCGGGCCCCGGTCGTGGCCCCGGTCGTGGGTCCTGTCGTGGGTCCGGTTGGGGGTCCTCTTGGGGGGTTCAGCGCGGCAGTCGGTAGACCCCGGGTGCGACCGGCTCCACCAGACCGTCCGCCACCAGGCCGTCCAACGCGCGGGCGCGCTGGACCGCGTCCTCCCACACCTTGTCCAGCTCCGCTTGAGGGACGCTGTCGTGGGCCTCGCGCAGGACGGCCAGCAGCTTGCCGCGCACCTGCCGGTCGGTCCCCGCGTACGTCTGTCCGCGCCGGGCCGGACCCTGGTGCGGCGGGCTGCCCGCCTGCCGCCAGGCGCAGTCGCTCCGTATCGGGCACCGGCCGCACTCGGGGCTGCGCGCCGTGCAGACCAGCGCGCCCAGCTCCATCACGGCGACGGCCCAGGTCGCGGCGGTCTCCGGCTCGTCGGGCAGCAGCGCGTTCGCCGTCCGGCGCTCGGCGGCGGTGGTGGCGTTGGCCGGGTACTCCTGCCCGTCCACGGCCCGCGCGAAGACCCGCCGCACATTGGTGTCCAGCACCGCGTGCCGCTGCCGGAACGCGAACGACGCGACGGCCGCCGCGGTGTACTCGCCGACGCCCGGCAGCGCGAGCAGGTCCGCATGCACGGACGGCACCTCCCCGCCGTGCTCGTCCCGGATCGCGGTCGCGGCGGCGTGCAGACGCAGTGCCCGGCGGGGGTAGCCGAGCCGCCCCCAGGCGCGGACCGCCTCTCCCGGCGCGTCCGCGGCGAGGGCCGCGGGCGTCGGCCAGCGACGGAGCCACTCCTCGTAGACGGGGAGGACGCGCTTGACGGGGGTCTGCTGGAGCATGAACTCACTCACCATGACCGCCCACGGAGTCGCCTCCGGCGCGCGCCAGGGCAGGTCCCTGGCGGAGGTGGCGTACCAGGCGAGGACGGGGCGATGCAGTGTTTCCATGGCGGGTGGGAGTTTAGTCCTGCGGACGGCACGTGATTTCTCGCAAGCGGACGTGCACTGTCGCACGTGGGAAGTTGCACTGCTCAGGGGCGCGGGGCTCCGCTTGATCAACTGCGTGCGCGAGCAGCCACCCTCCCCCAGCCTTCGGCCGGGGGTACCCCCACCGGATGGCCCTGACCGTTCGGCCTGCCAGCTGTGTGGATCGCTTGCGCGCCCAAGCGGCGGAGCCGCATATCAGCAGAGCCCCGCGCCCCTGGGTGAGTGCAACTACCCCATCGCTTTCAAGTTCAAGTTCAGCGTCTGCGTCAGCCAGTTGCGGTGGGTGGGTTCCTGGAACGGTGTGCCGCTCAGCGGCAGCCACAGGCAGAAGCGCGTGCCGTGGCCGCCCGGCGCCTCGGAGATGGTGATCGTGCCGCCGTGGAGGGCGGTCTGCTGGGCGACGAGGGTGAGGCCGAGGCCCGTGCCGGGGCTGTCCTGGCCGCGGGTGAAGCGGTCGAAGACCGCGTCGCGGCGGTCGGCGGGGATGCCGGGGCCCCAGTCGTCGACGGTCAGGACCGCGTGGCCGCCGTCGGCCTCGGGTGCCGCCGTCAGGGAGACCGCGATCCGGGAGGCCTCGCCCGGTGCGTGGCCGTGGACGACCGCGTTGGTGAGCAGGTTGGTGACCAGGATCTTCAGGCCCGGCTCCCACGCCCGCACCCACAGGCCGTAGCCGCCGCTCAGCATCAGCGAGGCCTCCGGCGCGCCCCGCGCGACCGACTGGACGCAGGAGTCGACGAGTTCGCCGAAGTCGAGGTCGGTGAAGGCCTCCGCCTCGACCAGGTCGCCGCGCGCCAACGTGCGCAGCGCGGTGAGGAGTTCGAGCAGCCGCGCGTGCTCGCCGCGCAGGTCGGCGACGACTTCGCCGCGCTCGTCCGGAGCGAGGTCCGGGTGCGCGGCCAGCACGTCGAGGTTGGTCTGCATGGACATCAGCGGCGTGCGCAGCTCGTGCGAGGCGGCGGAGGCGAAGGAGCGGGCGGTCTCCAGGGCCTCGCCGGTGCGGGTCGCCTGCTGGTCGTAGCGGGACAGGACCGCGCTCAGTGCGGTGGCCAGGTCGTCGACCTCGGTGATGTGCGAGGGCCGGTGCCGGAACGAGTCCGCGCCGTCGCGCGGGTCGAGCACCGAGGCCTGGGCGCTCAGCGTCCCCAGCGAGCGGGTGGCGCGGCGGGCCAGCGCCAGCGTCAGCAGACCGGCCAGCGGAGCCGCCAGCAGGGCGACCAGCAGCACCCGGCCGCGGATCGCCGAGAGCTGTGCGTTGTCCGCGCTGACCGGTGCGAATACCCAGAGCGTGCCACCCTGCGCGAGGGACTCGCCCAGGGCGTGGAACCCGGCGACCGTCTCGGGGCGGCCGGTCGGCGCGGGCAGTACGACCGCAGGACCGGGCTGCGGGCCGCCGCTCAGCACCGTCGTGCCCTGCGGGTCGAGGACGAGGACGCCGGAGTCGAGTGCCGAGTCGAGGACGCGGCGGTTCTGGTTCTGGGCCACCTTGGGGCGGCCTGCGCGGTCCGCCGCGAGCAGCGACCGCACGTCGGGCGCGACGGCGACGGCGAGCGTGCGCAGCCGGGTGTTCTGCTGCTGGGAGATGTCATGCCCGACCAGGCCGAGCAGCAGCGCCCCGGCAGCCAGCACCAGCAGCGGGACGGTCAGCGAGACGGAGAGCGCTATCCGCGTGGAGAGCTTCATCGTCCGGCCTCCTTACCGAGTCTGCCGGGGGCGCCGGCTCTGTCTGCACTCCCGGGCCTGCCGGGCCTGCCGGACCTGCCGGGCCTGTCGGGACTCCGCGGCCCGCCGGAGGCGCCCGGGCCCTCGCCGGCCTTGGGCAGCCGCAGCACGAAACCCACGCCGCGCACGGTGTGCAGCAGCCGCAGGCGTCCGCCCTCCTCCAGTTTGCGCCGGAGGTAGCTGACGAAGGTGTCCACGGCGTCGGTGCGGACGTCGAAGTCGTAGCCCCAGACGCGGTCCAGCAGCTGGTCCCGGGTGAGCACGATGCCGGGGTTGCGGACGAACTGCTCCAGCAGCGAGAACTCGCGTCGGGTGAGCCGCAGTTCGACGCCGTCGCGGAAGGCCTGGCGGGTCGTCGGGTTGACCACCAGCGGACCCGCCTGCAGCACCTCCGTCGGCGGGGGAGCGGGACGCCGACGCAGCAGGGCGTGCAGCCGGAGCACCAGTTCCTCCAGCGCGAACGGCTTGATCAGGTAGTCGTCCGCGCCTGCCTGCAGCCCGGCGACGCGGTCGGCCAGCTCGTCCAGCGCGGAGAGCATCAGCACCGGCGTCTCGTCGCCGCCCGCGCGCAGCCTGCGGCAGACCTCGGTGCCGCTCAGCCCGGGCATGGAGACGTCGAGTACCAGCACGTCGGGGGAGGCGGTGGCGATCAGGTCCAGGGCCGCCGTCCCGTCGGCGGCGAGCAGCACGGTGAACCCGCTCAGCCGCAGTCCGCGCTCCAGGGAGCGCCGGATCGCCGCGTCGTCGTCGACGACGAGGACCCGTCCGGCTCCCGTACTGCCGGTCATAACGCCTCCAGTCCCAACATCAGTCGAGCGGAGGACCGCTGACCATCAGTCGGCTCAACAGGACGATGATGTGAAAGAAGAAGCAGCAGGTACGGTGGTGTTGCACAGAGCCGGGGTGGAACTCTCGTAAGGTTTGCTCGTGCCTTCTCTGCGCAATCCCGTCGGACCGCTGCCCGCGTCAATCTACTGGCGGCGGCGTCTTGTCGTGCTGGCGGCCCTCGCGGGCGCGGTCGTGCTGGCATCCGTACTGGTGTTCGGTGGCGCAGGTGGCAGCAAGCAGGCCGCGGCCGGAAGCGTGAGCACTCCGGTCGGGTCGATCACGCCCGGACCGACGAGTACGGGCCACGGCTCCAGCGACGGCACGGCGGGCGGCGGCACCGGCGGTACCAACCCGAGCGCCCCCGCGGGCGGGTCGAGCACCCCGACCCCCTCGCCGAGCGGCGCCCCAGTGGTGACCCTGCCGGGCGGCGGCGCGTCCACCGGCGGATCGGGCGCCTCAGGCTCGACGTCGGGCGGAACCGCAGGCACCGGCGGCTCCGGCGTGGCCGCGCCGAACCTGCCCGGCACGATGAGCCTGGCCGTCTGCAACGCGGCCGACCTCGACCTCAGCCTGAACAGCAACGAGCAGACGTACGCGGCCTCGCAGCTCCCGCTCTTCCGGCTGGGCATCGCGAACACCGCGCAGAGTCCCTGCCGGATCGACCTCGGCCAGAAGTCGGCGGTGCTGACCATCACCGCCGACACCGGGGCGCAGGTCTGGTCGTCCGGCGACTGCCCGAAGGACACCTCGGCCCAGTGGTACGCCGTCCCGGCGTCCACCGACGGCCCGCTGCAGGCGACCTTCGGCTGGGGCCGGACGAGCTCCAGGCCGGGCTGCACCCCGGGCACCGGCGGTGCGGCCGTCCCTGCCGGGACCTACGTGGTGCACATCGGCATCAACGGCGTGGCCACCCAGCCCTGGCACTCGTTCAAGCTGGCGCAGTTCGGCAGCTGAGCACCGGGGAGCCCGAGCACCAGCCCGGAGCCGGAGCCGGACCGGAGCAGCGGCCGGAGTAGGGCCGCGTCGGGCCTCAGACGTAGCGCTCGAGGATCGACGACTCCGCCAGGCGGGAGAGGCCCTCGCGGACCGAGCGGGCCCGGGACTCGCCGACGCCCTCGACCGCCTGCAGGTCGTCGATGCTGGCGGCGAGCAGCTTCTGCAGGCCGCCGAAGTGGTCCACCAGTCGCTCGATGACGGTGTTGGGGAGCCGCGGGACCTTGGCCAGCAGGCGGTAGCCGCGCGGGCTGACCGCGGAGTCGAGCGCCTCGGGGGTGCCCGGGTAGCCGAGCGCCTTGGCCACCGTCTGGATCTCCAGCAGCTCGGTGTGGGTCAGCGCCTCCAGGTCGGTAAGGACGTCCTGGACGGTGCGCCCGCGCTTCGCGGCCCGCTCAGGGAAGTAGTCGTGGGCGACCAGCTCGCGGTCCGGTTCGACGCCCGCGATCAGCTCGTCCAGCTGGAGCGAGAGCAGCCGGCCGTCGGTGCCCAACTCGACCACGTAGCCAGCGATCTCACTGGCGATCAGGCGGACCATCTCCTGCCGCTGTGCCACGGCGGCGACATCACGTACCGTCACCAGGTCCTCGATCTCCAGCGCGGAGAGCGTGCCGGAGACCTCGTCCAGTCGGAGCTTGTACCGCTCCAGGGTCGCCAGCGCCTGGTTGGCGCGGGAGAGGATCGCGGCGGAGTCCTCGATCACGCGACGCGTGCCGTTGACGTAGAGGGCGATCAACCGCATCGACTGGCTGACCGAGACCACCGGGTAGCCCGTCTGCTTGTTGACGCGCTCGGCGGTGCGGTGCCGGGTGCCGGTCTCCTCGGTGGGGATGTCGGCGTCGGGGACCAACTGCACGCCGGCACGAACGATCTTGGTGATGTCCTTGTCCAGGACCACCGCGCCGTCCAGCTTGCACAACTCACGCAGGCGGGTCGCGGAGAATTCGACGTCGAGCACGAAACCGCCGGTGCAGAGCGCCTCGACCTGCTTGTCGAAGCCCACCACAATCAGGCCGCCGGTACGGCCGCGCAGGACGCGTTCCAGGCCGTCACGCAGCGCGGTACCTGGTGCGACGGCACTCAGCGAGGCCCGGAGCAGGGCCTCCTCGCGGGAGGAACGATCCGCCCGGTCGTTGGCTGCCACGAGGGCGACTCCTCCGGTGGGGGTGCGGTGTGCGCGTACGAGTTTACCGATGACCGCCTACGAGTGTGTCGGGATATTGCGGGGGCATGGCAAACGGTGCAACGCGTTCGGCCGTCTCCCAGGTTTCTTCCAGCTTCGGATCCTTTGCCGATCCTCCGCGAAAATACGTGGGCATTCGCGAACTACTCCGGCTCGATCTCGTCCCAACCGCGCATCAGCTCGTCCGCACTGTCGGGAATGTCCAAGTATCCCGGCACGGATCGTTGCTGGTCGTTCGTGAGATCGACCTTGTCGGACTGGTTGGCGAGGCTGTCGCGCTCCATCAGCTCGCTGACCGACTTGCGCCGCTGTCCGTTGCTGCTGCGCCCGCGGCGGTCGGGGTCCCTGCCGAGACGTCCGGGCTTGCCCGGAATTGCCGCCATGGCATCGCCGATCGTAGTGACCTCTATCACGCGCATTCCCTTGGGCACCTTGCCCGGCTCCGGCGGGACCAGTGCATGGGTGAAGCCGAGCCGGGCCGCCTCCGCCAGCCGCCGCTCCACGCCGGTGACCCGCCGCACCTCGCCCGCGAGGCCCACCTCGCCGATGGCGACCAGCTCCTGAGGCAGCGGGGTGTCCGCGGCGGAGCTGGCCAGCGCCAGTGCGATGGCCAGATCTGCGGCCGGCTCGGAGAGTCGCACCCCGCCGACGGTGGCGGCGTAGATGTCCATCTTGCCGAGCCGGACTCCGCCGTGGCGCTCCAACATGGCCAGGATCATGGCGATCCGGGGCGACTCCAGCCCGGAGGTGGCCCGGCGCGGCGACGGGATCGACGAATCCACCAGCAGCGCCTGCACCTCGGCGACCAGCGGCCGCCGCCCCTCCAGGGTGACGGTCAGACAGGTGCCGGGCACCGGCTCGGCCCGCTTGGTCAGGAAGAGGCCCGACGGGTCCGGCAGTCCGGTGATGCCGGAGTCGTGCAACTCGAAGCAGCCGACCTCGTCGGTCGCCCCGTAGCGGTTCTTGACGCCCCGGATCAGCCGCAGCCGGGCGTGCCGGTCGCCCTCGAAATGCAGCACCACGTCGACCAGGTGCTCCAGCAGACGCGGCCCCGCGATCGCGCCCTCCTTGGTGACGTGGCCGACCAGCAGCGTGGACATGGCCCGGGTCTTGGACTCGCGGATCAGCGCGCCCGCCACCTCCCTGATCTGCGCGGGTCCGCCGGGCGCGCCGTCCAGCTCGGCGGAGGCGATGGTCTGCACCGAGTCGAGGACCAGCAGGGACGGCCGGACCTGCTCGATGTGCCCGAGCACGGCGGCCAGATCCGTCTCGGCGGCGAGGTAGAGGTGCGGCGACAACGCCTTGATCCGGTCCGCACGCAGCCGCACCTGGCTCGCGGACTCCTCACCGGTGATGTAGAGCGTCCGGTGCTCGGGACCTGCGGCCTTCGCGGCGACGTCCAGCAGCAGCGTCGACTTGCCGACGCCTGGTTCTCCCGCCAGCAGCACGACGGCGCCGGGCACCAGCCCGCCGCCGAGGACGCGGTCCAACTCGTCGATGTTGGTCGCCCGCGAGGCCGCGGTCGTCGCGTCCACCTGCCCGATGGGCCGCGCCGGGGCCGAGACCGGCCCGGCCGCCGTGGTCCGCACGGCGGGCCCGCCTGCCTCCTCGACCGTGCCCCAGGCGTTGCACTCGCCACAGCGTCCGGTCCATTTGGGCGGTGTGGCACCGCAGTTGGTGCAGCGGTAGCTGCTGCGGGACTTGGACGAGCTCGATCGTGCGGCCATGTCGGGAACGCTACCGCGCACCACTGACAACAGAGCCGGTGGGCAACCTCCCTCGCGCTTCAAGGTGGCTGTCCCACTTCTGATTGCTGTCTCGGTGGCGCGTGTACATCACCCGAAAGGGTGGATCGGAGGCGCATCCCCCGAGGGGGGTGGCGCGGCGCGCCTACCGTCGGAGGCGTGGACACCGTGCTGGACCAGCTCGCCGACGCCCTGTTCAGCTACAGCCTCTCCGTGCTGTGTGACCAGGACGAAGCCGTTGCCGCCGTGCGCCAGACGCGGCGGCTCGCCGTTCGGCACCGCCGACGCCTCCGTCGGCCGGAGCTGCAACGTGCCTGGTTGTACGCGCTGAATCGTCACATCTGCCTGCTCCGGCTGGAGGCCCGCACCGCGTCGCCCGCCCCCTCCGCGCCACCCCCGGCGCTCGGCGCAATCGGCGCGAGCAGCGCGCCCGCCGCGCGCTCCCGGCTCGCGCGTCTCGCCTGGCCCGAGGCGGCGGGGACGACGCCCGCCCAGCGGGAGGCGTTGGAGCTGTCCGGTCGGCACCAGCTGGAGACGCCCGAGGTCGCCGCCGTCCTCGGCCTGCGGCCGGACGCCGCGGCGGTGCTGCTCGCGCAGGGGACCTGCGAGGTGGAGCGGACCGCCGCTGCCCTCGCCGTGCTCACCGCCGACGTGTGCCCGGAGCTGAGCCGGATCGGACGCGGACGCGGGCCCGTCCTCGGGCGGGCGCTGCGCGGTGAGTTGGTGCGCCACGTCGACGACTGCCCGACCTGCCGCGGCGCCGCCGAGCGCGCGGTCGCGGAGGGCCCGTGGCCGGGGACGCCGCGTGACGCGGGGGCGCTGCCGCTGGTGCACCTGCCGCGCGCCGCCCTCCGGGCCCCTCGCGGGGAGGAGCCGCTCCCGGACCCCCGGTTCGACCGGCGTGGCTTCCCGGTGCACCTGCCGCCGCAGGCGGAGCGCGCGGTCGCGGTCCGGCATCGCACGGTCATCGGGTCGGTCGCGGCGGCGGTCGTGGCCGCGCCTGCGGTCGCGCTGTGGGCGATGCATCTGGCGGACGCCCCCGGCATCCCGGCGGCGCAGGTCACGTCGGTGCGCGTGGCCGACCCGCAGTCGGCCGATCCGTCCGAGGGCTCGGCCGCTCCCTCCGGGTCGGCGACGGACCCCGCCGGCTCGGGCAGCGGGCACCTCGGCGAGAACGTCGCGTTCACGGTCACGACTCCGGGCGTCACCCCGCCCGGCTCCACCGTGCCGCCGGGGACGGTTCCCATACCGGTCGGCTCCCCGGGCCTCGGCGCCGGGCAACTCGAGGTCGGGGCGGCGCAGTCGGGCGGCCGGACGGTGATCACGCTCACCAATGCCGGTGGCAGCGCCCTGCTCTGGACCGCGTCGACGCAGGCCCCCTGGCTCCGACTCAGCCGCGACGGCGGCACGCTCGCGCCGGGCGCGCAGCTGACGGTGCTGGTCACCGTCGACGAGGACCAGACGCCGCGCGACCCGTGGACCGCCCAGATCGTGTTCCAGCCCTCGGGCAGCACGGTCACCCTCTACGGCACCGGCAGCTCCCGTCGCGGCATCCCGTCCCCGACGCCGAGCCCCACCTCCGCGTCGCCCACGCCGCCGCCCACACCGTCGAGTTCGCCCACGCCCACGCCCGCACCGACGCCGTCCGCCTCGGCATCCGCCACGCCGTCCGGGTCCACGCCGTCCGGTTCTCCGTCGGCCGACCCGACGCCGCAGCCGTCCGACACGTCGTCAAGCAGCAGCGCTGTGCCGACCGGAGGGCGCTAGGGTCTGTCAGCTGTCCGGCTGCTGGTCCGCCGGGTGCGGGGCGACGGGGCCGGCCGGGTTGGCCAGGTGGCGTTCGCACTGGCGGACCAGTTCGGCGTAGCCGTCCCCGCCCATCAGCTCGACGAGCTCCGCGCGGTAGCTGACGTAGACCGGGTCGGCCCCGACGTGCGCGTCCGGACTGCCGGTGCACCACCACTGCAGGTCGTGGCCGCCCGAGCCCCAGCCGCGGCGGTCGTACTCGCCGATGGTGATCTGCAGGTAGCGGGTCTCGTCCGGGCGGTCGATCCAGTCGTAGGCGCGGCGGATCGGGAGCTGCCAGCAGACGTCCGGCTTGGTCTCCAACGGTTCGAGGCCCTCGCGCAGCGCCAGCGTGTGCAGCGCGCAGCCCTCGCCGCCGGCGAAGCCGGGACGGTTCAGGAAGATGCACGCGCCGTCGATCCGGCGGGTGCGCAGTTCGCCGTCCTCGTCGGGCTCGGAGATGCCCTTGGCGCCGGTGCCCTGCTTGTGGAACTGCCAGGTCTCCGGGGTGAGCCGGGCGGCGTGGCCGAGGACGCGCTTCTGGTCGTCGTCGTCGGACCAGTGCGCGCCGAGCGTGCAGCAGCCGTCGCTGGCCCGTCCCGGGCGGATGCCGTGGCAGCCGCGGCCGAAGACGCAGGTCCAACGGGAGGTGAGCCAGGTGAGGTCGCACCGGAAGACCTGCTCGGCGTCGTCGGGGTCGACGAACTCGACCCAGGCGCGCGGGAAGTCCAGCCCGACCTCGCGCTTGCGCGCCGCCTTGGCGGCCTTCTTGGCCGCCTTCAGGTCCATCGTGCCGCTGATCTGTACGTCTACTGCTGCCACCCGCTCAGCCTATGCCGGTTCTGCCGTACCACCGCCACGGCCTGCGGGGCGGTATCGGGCGAATTTCCCGACGGCCTGTCGGTATGTGCCCGAATGTGTCCGAAGGACGAGCGGCCCCGACCGCGGCCCGACCCCGGTAGGGCCCGCGAGGCGTCGGGCAGGGCGTCGGCAGGTCGGCCATGTGGGCCGAGGGTGTGACCGGGCAGGTCCGGGCGGATGAAACCCGCAGGTCGGGACGGAGTGCCGTGCCGTCCCGCCCGGAGCCGGGCCGCATCCTGCCGCCATGACGAAAGGGTGGAGATCTGCTTGTTGGACAAGCGTTCTGACGGCTTGTCTGACCACTGCTCTGGTGGCAGTCGGTGTGGTGGCCCCGGGCGACCGGGCCCGTGCCGACGAGGGGACCGTGTCGCAGGACACCCTGCGCACCGGCTGGGACCAGAGCGAGCCCGGTCTCACGCCCGCGCAGGTGTCCAGTTCGCGGTTCGGCCGGCAGTTCTCCACGGCAGTGGACGGCCAGGTCTACGCCCAGCCGCTGGTCATCGGCTCGACGCTGATCGCCGCGACCGAGAACGACAAGGTCTACGGCATCGACGCGGCCACCGGAGCGGTCCGCTGGACCCGGACCCTCGGCGCGCCGTGGCCCGCCTCCGCGATCGGGTGCGGCGACCTCACCCCCAACCTCGGCGTGACCAGCACCCCCGTCTACGACTCGGCCGACAACACGGTCTACCTGACCTCCAAGGTCAACGACGGACCGGACCAGACCCACCCGAACTGGTACATCCACGCGATCGACCCGGGCTCAGGGGCCGAGCGCAGCGGCTGGCCGGTCAAGGTCCAGGGTGCGCCGACCAACGACCCGACCCGCCCGTTCGACGCCTACACCGTCAACCAGCGGGCCGGCCTGCTGCTGCTCGACGGCAAGGTCTACGCCGGCTTCGGCTCGCACTGCGACGTCAACCCCTACGTCGGCTACGTCGCCGGGATCGACACCGGCACTCGGGCGCTGAAGCTCTGGGCCACCGAGAACAGCGCCGCCAACGGCATGGCGGGGGTCTGGCAGGCAGGCGGCGGCCTCGTCTCCGACGGGCCGGGCCGGATCATCCTCTCCACCGGCAACGGGATGTCGCCCGCTCCCGATCCCGGCAGCAGGCCGCCGGGGCAGCTCTCCGAGTCCGTGATCCGACTCGGCGTCAACAGCGACGGCTCGCTGCACGCCCAGGACTTCTTCAGCCCGTCCAACGCGCCCACGCTGGACCAGAACGACCAGGACTTCGGCTCCGGCGGGCCGGTGGCCCTGCCCGCCTCCCCCTTCGGCGCCAGCTCCGCCCATCCGCATCTGCTGGTTCAGGTCGGCAAGGACGGCCGGGTCTTCCTGCTGGACCGGGACAACCTGGGCGGACGCGACCAGGGCCCCGGCGGCGGTGACGCGGTGCTCGGCGCCACCGGCCCGTTCGAAGGTGTCTGGGGACATCCCGCCGCCTACGGCGGGCAGGGCGGCTACGTCTACGAGATCGGGTCGCGCGGACCCCTGCGCGCCCTCCAGTTCGGGCTGAACGGGAGCGGCAACCCGACACT
Organism: Streptacidiphilus sp. BW17; assembly: GCF_041262485.1. NCBI lineage: Bacteria > Bacillati > Actinomycetota > Actinomycetes > Kitasatosporales > Streptomycetaceae > Streptacidiphilus > Streptacidiphilus sp. BW17. Next base: position 96,252 of record NZ_JBGCCR010000020.1, read on the forward strand.
GACCCCGGCCGGGGCCAGTCCGGAGACCTTCGGCTACACCTCCGGCTCCCCGGTGGTCACCTCCGACGGGACCACGCCCGGTTCGGCGACCGTCTGGGCCGTCTACACGGACGGCAGCAACGGCGCCAACGGCCAGCTCCGCGCCTACGACGCGGTACCGAACAGCGGCTCGATGCACCTGCTCTGGTCGACGCCGATCGGGACCGCGTCCAAGTTCTCGGTGCCCGCGACCAGTGGCGGCCGGGTCTACGTCGGCACCCGCGACGGGCATCTGCTCGCCTTCGGCCTGCCCGCCGCGTCCGCGCTGATCGGCTCCCCGGCGGCGCTCGGCAACGTCGCCGTCGGCACGACCGGGACCGGGACGCTCACCGTGCGGGCCTCCCAGCCGGTCACCGTCACCGCGGTCACCACCCCCACCGGCAGCCCCTTCACCGTCGCGGCGACCGGGCTGCCCAAGACGCTCGCCACGGGTGCGAGCTACTCGGTGCCGCTCACCTTCACGCCGACCACGCCCGGACCCGCCAGCGGAGTGGTCAGCTTCACCGTCTCCACCGGATCGTCCACCGTCACCATCGGCTTCGGCGCGACCGCCTACGGCACCCGGCCCGGCTTCACCGCCTTCCCGGCCGCTCTGGACTTCGGCCAGCTGGCCACCGGCACCACCAGCACCCTGGGCGTCAGCATCACCAACACCGGCACCTCCGCCGAGACGGTGACCTCGACGTCCGCGCCAAGCGCTCCCTTCTCCGCCTCCGGGCTGCCCGGAGCCGGCACGGTGGTGCAGCCGCAGCAGTCGGTGACCGTCCAGGTCACCTACGCGCCGACGGCCGCCTCGTCCGGCGACAGCGGCACGCTCAGCGTGGTGGGCCCGGACGGGACGGCGACGGTCCCGCTCACCGGCAGCGCCGTGACCGGCGCCGCGCACCTCACGATCACCCCGACCAGCACGTCGTTCGGTTCCGTGCCGATCGGCACGTCCAAGACGCTGACCTTCGACATCAGCAACACCGGCAACATCCCGCTCACCATCACCAAGGCGGCGCCGCCGGCCGCGCCGTTCCTCGCCACCGCACCGATCAGCGAGGGCCAGGAGCTGGACCCGGGCGCGGTGGTGCACCAGAGCGTCACCTTCTCGCCGACCTCGACCGGCAGCTTCACCGGCGCCTACCAGATCACCGCCGACGACGGCAGCGGCCCGCAGCCCGAGACGCTGACCGGCACCGGCACGCAGCCGTCCGGACAGATCGTCGTCCCCGACCCCGGTGCGGGCGGCTGGCAGCTCAACGGGTCCGCGTCGCTCTCGGGCGGTGATCTCGACCTGACTCAGGCACTGGCCCGGCAGGCGGGTTCCGCGGTCTTCCCGGTGCCGGTGGTCACCAACGGGCTGAACGCGACCTTCACCGCCGTCATCGGCGGCGGAACGGGGGCCGACGGCCTCTCCTTCGCCCTGCTCGACCCGGCCAGGGTCACTCCGACCGCCGTCGGACAGCCGGGCGGCGACCTCGGCTGGGCCCCGTCGCCGGGCGTCGCGGTCACCCTCGACACCTACAAGAACGCCGCCAACCCGTCGAACAACTTCGTCGGCCTGGCCACCGGCTCCAACGCCAACGGGTTGACCTACGCCGCCACCAGCACGAAGGTCCCCAACCTGCGCAGCGGACCGCACACCGTGGGCGTCCAGGTCAGCGGCCGGACCGTGACGGTCACCCTCGACGGCGTCCGGCTCTTCGCCACCCCGGTCGCCTCGCTGCCGCCCGCCGCGTTCCTCGCCTTCACCGGCGGCACAGGGGCGCTGACGGACATTCACACCGTCCGCAACGCGGCGATCACGGCCCCGGCCTACGCGGTCCCGCCGCCCGGACCGAACGGCTGGGTCCGCAACGGCTCGGCGACGATGATCGGCACCACGCTCCAGCTCACCCCGGCCAAGCGCGACCAGGCCGGATCGGACTTCCAGTCCACCGCCGTCCCCTCCGCGAACCTGGCGGCGAGCTTCACCGCTGCCATCGGCGGTGGCACCGGAGCCGACGGCCTGACCTTCGCGATGCTCGACGCGACCAAGCGCGGTCCCGCCTCCCTGGGCGCCGACGGCGGCGGGCTCGGCTGGCTCGGCCTGCCGGGCGTCGCGGTCGCCCTGGACACCTACAAGGACCCGACCGACCCCTCGGCCAACTTCGTCGGGGTCACCGTCGGCTCGACGGCCGGGCACCTCGTCTACGCGGCCACGTCCAGCGCGATCCCCAACCTGCGCTCGGGCCCGGTCGCGGTCGCGGTGACGGTGTCCAACGGCAGTCTGCTGGTGTCGGTCGCGGGCAAGCAGGTGATCGCGGTGAAGGTCACCCTGCCGACGGACGTCCGGGTCGGCTTCACCGGAGGCACAGGAGCGGGGACCGACGTCCACTCCGTCAGCGGCGTTACGATCAAGTACTGAGGGCCCAGGAGGCCGCAATGCCCGTCCCGAATCCCGTCCGGCCAGCCGGACCGGCCGCGCCGCACACCAGGCGCAGGCTGGTCCTGATGGCGGCGCTCGCCGTCGCGCTCGTCCCCGCCCTCGTCGGCGCCGCGCCCACTCCGCTGCCGGCCGCCGCGCACACTCCGACGCCAGCTCCCTCCGCCTCCGGGCCGCCCTTCACCGTGCTGGTCACCGACACCGACACCCAGGGCCGCGTGCTCAGCGACCTGAACGGTCTCGTCCTTTACCACTTCGACGGCGACCACCCCTCAGCAGGCGTCTTCGGCTGCACCGGCAGCTGCCTGAAGACCCGCCGTCCGCTGCTGACCACCCCCGGCACTCCGCTGAACCTGCCACCCGGAATCCCCGGCACCCTGGCGGCGACGGAGCGCCCGGACGGCGTCGGCGACCAGGTCACCTACGACGGGGCTCCGCTCTACACCTACACAGGTGACCAGCCCGGCGACACCAACGGCATCGCGCCGGGCTGGCACACGGCCCAGGTGCCCCACGTGGCGCCGGCCTCCGTCTCCTTGGGCGTCTCCCTGCGCTGACCGGCGACGATCCGTTGAGCGATCGCGTAGCGTGGACAGTTATGCGACTTGGGGTACTCGACGTGGGATCCAACACCGTCCACTTCCTCGTGGTGGACGCACACCCGGGTGCTGCGCCGCTGCCCGCGTACTCGCACAAGATAGAGCTGCGTCTGGCCGAGCTGCTCCATGCGGACGGCTCGATCCACGGGGACGGCGTGGAGCGGCTGGTCGAGATGGTGGCCTCGTCGATGCGGGTCGCCGAGGACAAGGGTGTCGAGGAGGTCCTGCCCTTCGCCACCAGCGCGATCCGGGAGGCCACCAACGGCGAGAAGGTGCTCAAGCGGGTCCTCGACGAGACGGGCGTCGAGCTGCGGGTCCTCTCCGGCGGCGACGAGGCCCGGCTCACCTTCCTGGCGGCCCGCCGCTGGTACGGCTGGTCGAGCGGTCGACTGCTGCTGCTCGACATCGGCGGCGGCTCGCTGGAGATCGCCTGTGGTCTGGACGAGCAGCCCGACACCGCGATCTCCCTGCCGCTCGGAGCGGGGCGGCTCACCGCGTCGTGGCTCCCGGGCGACCCGCCCGCGCCCGAGCGCGTCCGCGAGCTGCGCAAGCACGTGCGGGCGGAGATCGCCCGCACCGTGGCGGAGGTCTCCCGGCTGGGATCCCCGGACCACGTGGTGGGCACGTCCAAGACCTTCAAGCAGCTCGCCCGGATAACGGGCGCCGCCCGCGAGGCCGACGGCCCGCTGGTGCCCAGGCGGCTGACCCGCGGCTCGCTGGAGGACTGGGTCCCGCGGCTCGCCGCGATGAGCACGGAGCAGCGGGTGCTGCTGCCCGGGGTTTCGGTGGGGCGCGCGAGACAGCTGCTCGCGGGCGCGCTGGTCGCCGAGGGCGCGATGGACCTGTTCCGCGTGGACGAGCTGGACATCTGCCCGTGGGCGCTCCGCGAGGGCGTCATCCTGCGACGGCTGGACCGGCTGGCGTCAGGCCAGTAGGAGTGGGCAGATGTGGCAGTTGCGCCCCTGGGGGCAGTGCGAGTGGCCGCCCGTGCGCAGCCTTTCTCTAAGCTGATTGCTGTGGCGAAAGCACGCGGTACCGACGTGAACCGAGACGAAGAGTGCATCCTCGTGCCGAAGGCGAAGGTCGCGCTCTCCACCGCCTCCGTCTACCCGGAGAACACCGCCGCCGCGTTCGAGATCGCGGGGCGGCTCGGATACGACGGTGTCGAGGTGATGGTCTGGACGGATCCGGTCTCCCAGGACATCGAGGCCCTGCGCCGCCTCTCCGACTACCACCAGGTGCCGATCCTCGCCGTGCACGCGCCGTGTCTGCTGATCACGCAGCGGGTCTGGGGCACGGAACCCTGGCAGAAGCTGGAGCGGGCCCGCAGCGCGGCGGAGAAGCTCGGGGCGGGCACCGTCGTCGTCCACCCGCCGTTCCGGTGGCAGCGCCAGTACGCCCGGGAGTTCGTGCAGGGCGTGTGGCGGATGGCGGACGAGACCGACGTCCGCTTCGCCGTGGAGAACATGTACCCCTGGCGCTACCGCGACCGCGAGGTCGCCGCCTACGCCCCGGACTGGGATCCGACGACCGAGGACTACCGGCACTTCACCATCGACCTCTCCCACGTCTCGACCTCGCGCGCCGACGCCCTCGCCATGCTGGACCGGATGGGCGACCGGCTCGGCCACGTCCATCTCGCCGACGGGTCCGGCTCGGCCAAGGACGAGCACCTGATCCCCGGGCGTGGGAACCAGCCCTGCGCGGAGCTGTTGGAGCGGTTGGCGCGGAACCGGTTCGACGGGCATGTGGTGCTGGAGGTCAACACCCGGCGGGCGTCGGGCCCGATCGAACGGGAGGCCGACCTCGCCGAGGCGCTGGCCTTCACCCGGCTCAACCTCGCCGCCGCACCCGCAGACCAGCCCGGCGGCAGCCCCGCTTCAGGTGACCGCATCTCGGACAGTCTGTCCGATGGGCGGTCATAGGGCGTACCCTCGACGGCACTAGCCAAGGAGTTGAGAACAGTGCCGCAGCTCAGGTCTCGAACGGTCACCCACGGTCGCAACATGGCGGGCGCGCGCGCTCTCATGCGCGCCTCCGGTGTAGCCGGCGAGGACATCGGCAAGCCGATCGTCGCGGTCGCCAACTCCTTCACCGAGTTCGTCCCGGGCCACACGCACCTGGCGCCGGTCGGCCGGATCGTCTCCGCGGCGATCAAGGCCGCGGGCGCGGTGCCGCGCGAGTTCAACACCATCGCGGTGGACGACGGCATCGCCATGGGCCACGGCGGCATGCTCTACTCGCTGCCCTCGCGCGACCTGATCGCGGACAGCGTCGAGTACATGGTCGAGGCGCACTGCGCCGACGCGCTGATCTGCATCTCCAACTGCGACAAGATCACCCCGGGGATGCTGATGGCCGCGCTGCGGCTGAACATCCCGACGGTCTTCGTCTCCGGCGGCCCAATGGAGGCCGGCCAGGCCACCCTGGTCGACGGCACGGTCCGCAAGCTCGACCTGATCAACGCCATCGCGGACGCGGTCAACGAGAACGTCTCCGACGAGGACATCCGCCGGATCGAGGAGAACGCCTGCCCGACCTGCGGCTCCTGTTCCGGCATGTTCACCGCCAACTCGATGAACTGCCTGACCGAGGCCATGGGCCTCGCCCTGCCCGGCAACGGCTCGGTGCTGGCCACCCACACCGCCCGCCGCGACCTCTACGAGCGGGCGGGCCGCACGGTCGTGGAGCTGACGAAGCGTCACTACGAGCAGGGCGACGAGTCCGTGCTCCCGCGTGCGATCGCGTCCAAGGCCGCGTTCGAGAACGCCATGTCCCTGGACATCGCCATGGGCGGCTCGACCAACACGATCCTGCACCTGCTGGCCGCCGCGCAGGAGGCCGAGGTCGACTTCACCGTCCACGACATCGACCGGCTCTCGCGCAAGGTCCCCTGCCTGGCCAAGGTCGCCCCGAACGTCGCGCCGACCACGACCTACTACATGGAGGACGTGCACCGTGCGGGCGGCATCCCGGCCATCCTGGCCGAGCTGCACCGAGGCGGTCTGCTCAACGAGGACGTCCGTACCGTCCACTCCGACTCGCTGGCCGAGTGGCTCAAGACCTGGGACGTGCGCGGCGGTTCCCCGTCCGCGGACGCGGTCGAGCTGTGGCACGCGGCCCCCGGCTGCGTCCGCTCCGCGGAGGCGTTCTCGCAGTCCGAGCGCTGGGAGACGCTGGACACCGACGCGGCCGGCGGCTGCATCCGCTCCGTCGAGCACGCCTACTCCAAGGACGGCGGCCTGGCCGTGCTCCACGGCAACCTGGCCGTCGACGGCTGCGTGGTGAAGACGGCCGGCGTCGACGAGTCGATCTGGACCTTCGAGGGCCCGGCGGTCGTCTGCGAGTCGCAGGACGAGGCGGTCGAGAAGATCCTCGCCAAGCAGGTCAAGGAGGGCGACGTCGTCGTCATCCGCTACGAGGGTCCCAGGGGCGGCCCCGGCATGCAGGAGATGCTCTACCCGACCTCGTTCCTCAAGGGACGCGGTCTGGGCAAGGCCTGCGCGCTGATCACCGACGGGCGCTTCTCCGGCGGCACCAGCGGTCTGTCCATCGGCCACGTCTCGCCCGAGGCGGCCTCGGGCGGCATCATCGCGCTGGTCCAGGACGGCGACCGGATCCGGATCGACATCCCGGGCCGCGGTATCGAACTGCTGGTGTCGGAGGCCGAGCTGGCCACGCGCCGGGAGGCGCTGGGCGGCGTCTACGCGCCCAAGGCCCGCGAGCGCAAGGTCTCGGCCGCGCTGCGCGCCTACGCGGCGATGGCCACCAGCGCCGACAAGGGCGCGGTCCGCGACGTCTCGAAGCTGGGCTGACCCGGGTGGTCCCACGGCCCACCCGTCGGACCACGCATAATCGAATGGTGTCCCCGCGCGCCGAGAACCCCGCCCAGAGCCCTGTGACGTCCGACAGCCATGTCGGCAACACCTCTGGCGGCAGCACCCCTGCTTCCGCCCCTGCTCCTGAGCCGATCCGCTGGTTCGGCACCACCTGGGTGGAGCGGGGGCGCGGCTACTGGCTGCGTCGGGTCGGGGTCAGCGTCGGCGCGCTCGTCGCCGCCCTGCTCGGCGGCTACATCATGCAGCTCGCGGTGGAGGGCGTCTTCATCGCGCAGACCGGCGGCTTCGTCGAGGCGGTCATGGTGCTCGCCATCGCGGTCTGCAGCTGCATCGCCGCGCTGCGGAACTGGACCATCCTCTCCCGGGGCAAGGAGTCGCTGTCCGGCTGGATGGAGGACGACAAGTCGATGGGCGTGCCGATGATCGTCGGCTTCGTCGGCTCCCTGGTCGCCTACTTCGTCCGCAGCCTTGTCGAGGCCCCGGGCGAGTCCCTCCTGCGGTCCCGCTACGAGCGGGCCGTGGCCGCCGCGGCCCGCCGCAAGGCTACGCCCAAGCCGCAGAAGGCCCGCTCGGGCGGCGGCAGGTCGGCCGCCAAGGCGAGCAGCCGGCGCAAGCGCTGACCAGCCCGGACCGGATCAGGTGCGGCTGAGCGTTCCGCAGCCCTGCTGCTTCGTGTCCGGGAGCTTGCTGCGGTCGTACGGGTCCTCGGCGGGGCCGGACGGAGCTTCGGTGTCCGTGTTGGCCACGCTCGGGAACTCCGGGTTGATGTACCCGTTGCTGACCCCGCAGGCGCTGTTGCCGATGTCGGGGGTGTAGTTGGTGATCCACAGCTTGCCGGGGGTGTGCTGCCAGTGGGCCGCATCGGGCACGTCGAAGTCGATGATGCGCCGGATGATGCTGCGGGCCACGTCCCAGTCGTCGGGGGAGTCCGTCAGCGAGGCCTGGACCGCCGCCCCGGACGGGCTCGGGGACGCGGTCAGCCACGGCGCAGGGTGCGGACCGGGCTGCAGCGGGTAGACGAAGGTGACGTCGGCGTGGATGTCCAGCCCGCCCTGTTCGTCGGACGTGTAGCTCAGCTCTCCCTCGACTTTGATCACCGAGCCGATCAGCCGCGCCTGGTCGGGGTTGAAGCGGGTGAACATGTCGGTCGGGTCGTTCTTGGCGGAGGGATGCGCCAGGTCGCTGCGGAGCGGGCCCACCAGCTGTGTCTCCAGCGGATCGACCAGGGCCAGGGCGGCACTGGGATAGCCGCCGCCGACCACGTCGGGCGCGAGGTTGCTGTCGACCAGGAACTCCTTGGCCCGCGCCAGGTACGAGGCGACCGTGCTCGCGTCGTACACGCCGACCGCGTGAGCTGCGGGAACGGTGATGGCAGCGGCGCCCGCCGGCCAGGTGTTCGCGGGCGAGCCGGCGAACGGGTGCTCCAGGGTCGGCGTGTTCGTGTCTGCCGGCGTGGGCGGAGCGGTCGTCGGGCGGGTCGTCTCCGGCGCCTGGGTGATCTGGACGCTGTTCCCCGACTGCGCCCCCGGCGCCTTGCCGAAGGCCCAGTCGTGGATCGCGTGCGCGTCGAGGCTGGCCGCGACCAGTCCGGCGGCGAGCAGCACGAAAAGCGGCGTCTGCCAGCGACGACGGCGCTTCTTGACCGGGGTGACGGGAACCCGCCACCCGGTGTCCTGCGGAGGGGTGCGCTTCCACCTGGCCGAGAGCATCCGGGCGCGGGCGGACTGCTCCTTGTGCTCGGCCCCCTGAATGAAGTCCTCGTCGAGCTTCAGCCCCTCGAACGGGTCCTTCTCGTGATCATCTGTCGCTGGCACCGCGCCAGTATGGCGACGGTCAAACCGCCGCGCCGGAATGATCGGTTAAGAATCTGACAAGATCGTCAGCTGCCGGAGGACTTTCGGCGGGCGCCGGCGACGCTGCTGACCACGCCGACTATGGCGTAGAGGATCGCCGCGTGCCACAGCCCCGTCAGGATGCTGCTCAGTATCCCGGCCGAGCTGAAGACGAACTCCGTCACCGCGTTGGTGACCCACAGCGCGCCCGCAGGGGCGAGCGCGGCCTCCCACGGGTGCTCCGCGGCCCAGCGCCGGATCCGGTGGTCCCCGCCCCGCTTGGTGAGCGCTGCGCCCGCGCCGCCGACCAGGAAGAAGAGGAACAAGCCGATGCTGGCCGGACCGGCCAGGATGCTCAGCGACCAGTGCAACGTGATCAGATCGACGGCCACGGCTGCACCGGCGCCGACCACGCCCACGGCAGCCGCCGTCTTCCAAGGACCGCGCGACGCCGAGGCGACAGCAAGAGTGCTGGACTCCCGCCGGTTGACCTCACTACTACTCATACGTCCACGGTGCGCCTCCGACGCCGCGGAAGCCATAGGGGACTTCCCTGAGTTTGCCCCTAGTCAGCCCGGAGGAGGCCCCAGCCAGGGCCGGGTGTCGTGGCCGGACAGGCCCCCACGACAAGCCCTAGCCTTGAGCCCATGCTGTCCCGTCGTGTTCTGTTCGCCGCCGCGCGGAGTCCGCAGGCGCAGCGGGCGCTGGTGGCCGCGCCCGGTGGGCGGGCCGTGGTGGAACGTTTCGTCGCGGGTGAGACCCGCGACGAGGCGGTGGCCGTGACCGACCGGCTGATCGCGCGTGGCCTGCGGGTCACGCTCGACCACCTCGGCGAGGACACCGTCGACGAGGACCACGCCGCAGCCGTCGCCGCCGAGTACACGGGCCTGCTGCGCGCCCTGGACGACGCCGGGCTGGCGCGGCGGGCGGAGGTCTCCGTCAAGCTCTCCGCGCTGGGCTCGGGCCTCGGTCGGGACGGAGCGGTGCTGGCGCGCGGACACGTCCGGGCGATCTGCGAGGCGGCCCAGGCCGCAGGCACCACGGTCACCCTGGACATGGAGGGCCACACCGCCACCGACCTCACCCTGGAGACCGCCGCCTCGCTGCGCGACGCGTTCCCGTGGCTGGGCGTGGTGCTCCAGACCTACCTGCGCCGGACCGAGTCGGACTGCCGCGACCTTCTCGGCGCGGACTCACGGGTGCGGCTGGTCAAGGGCGCGTACGCCGAGCCGGACTCGGTCGCGTACCGGGGGAAGGACGCGGTGGACCGCTCGTACGTGCGCTGCCTGCGGTTGTTGATGGAGGGTCAGGGCTACCCGATGGTGGCGACCCACGACCCCCGGCTGATCGAGATCGCCGGAGCCCTCGCCGTCCGCGCGGGGCGCCCGCAGGACCGCTACGAGTTCCAGATGCTCTACGGCATCCGCGAGGACGAGCAGCGTCGACTGGCCGGTGCGGGCGAGACCGTCCGGGTCTACGTCCCGTACGGCGTGGACTGGTACGCGTACTTCGTGCGCCGCCTGGCCGAGCGCCCCGCGAACCTGGCGTTCTTCGCCCGCGCGCTGGTCCGGGGCTGAACCGCTCAGGCAGCGCGGGCGACTCGGTGACCGTCACCCGATGACCGCCACTCGGTGACCGCCACTCGGACGCGTCCGCAGGACGCGGCGACCCGGTGCCACACTGGCTCCATGACGCAACGAGTCGCCGTCCTCGGTACCGGGAAGATCGGTGAGGCCCTGGTCTCCGGCCTGCTGCGGGCCGGAAAGGCGCCTGATGACGTCCTCGTCACCGCGCGCCGCCCCGAACGGGCGGCGGAGCTGCGCGAGCGCTACGGCGTGGAGCCGGTGACCAACGCGGAGGCGGTCAAGCTCGCCGACACGCTGATCCTCACGGTGAAGCCGCAGGACATGGGCACGCTGCTGGACGAGCTTGCCCCGGCGCTCCCGGCCGACCGGCTGGTGATCTCCGGCGCGGCGGGCATCCCGACCTCCTGGTTCGAGGAGCGGCTCGCCTCCGGCACGCCCGTGGTCCGCGTCATGACCAACACCCCGGTCCTGGTCGACGAGGCGATGAGCGTCATCTCCGCGGGCTCCCACGCCCGCGAGGAGCACCTGGTCCGCACCGAGGAGATCTTCAGCCAGGTCGGCAAGACGCTGCGCGTCCCGGAGAACCAGCAGGACGCGGCGACCGCGCTCTCCGGCTCCGGTCCGGCCTACTTCTTCTACCTGGTCGAGGCGATGACCGACGCGGGCATCCTGCTCGGCCTGCCGCGCGCGGTCGCGCACGACCTGATCGTCCAGGCGGCGGTGGGCGCGTCGGTCATGCTGCGCGACTCCGGCGAGCACCCGGTCAAGCTGCGCGAGGCAGTCACCTCCCCGGCCGGGACGACGATCGCCGCGATCCGCGAGCTGGAGAACCACGGCGTCCGCGCGGCCCTGCTGGGCGCGCTGGAGGCCGCCCGCAACCGCTCCCAGGAGCTGGCCTCCGGCGGGAAGTAGGGCGGGAAGTAGGGTTGACCGGGTGCTGCGCTACGACCTGGTGATCTTCGACAACGACGGCGTCCTGGTGGACAGTGAACCGCTCTCCAACCGACTGCTCGCCGACTACCTGACCGAACTCGGCTTCCCGACCACGATCGAGGACTCCTACCGCGACTTCATGGGCGCGGCGGCGCACACGGTCCACGACGTCATCGCCGACCGCTACGCGGGGGCAAAGCTCCCCGCGACCTTCGACGAGGACTTCCACGCGCGCGTCTTCGCGTCCTTCCGCGAGCGGCTGACGCCGGTGGCGGGCGCGCCGGAACTGCTGAAGTGGGTGCGCGAGCGGGGCATCCGCTACTGCGTGGCCTCCTCCGCGCACCACGAGTGGATCCGCACGGCTCACGCGGTGACCGGCCTGAGCCCGTTCTTCTCCGACGACGTGCTCTTCAGCGCCCAGGACGTGGGCCGCGGCAAGCCCGAACCCGACCTCTTCCTCCACGCGGCGGAGCGGATGGGCGTCGCCCCGGAGCGCTGCGTGGTCTTCGAGGACAGCCCCCTGGGTGTCGCGGCGGCACGGGCGGCAGGCATGGACGTCTACGGCTACGCCGCGCTGACGCCGCGGCAGCGACTGGGGGCGGCGACGGGGTTGATAGAGGACCTGCGTCAGGTTCCGGCACTGCTTGCACTTGCCAGGGGCGCGGGGAACTGCGCGACAAGCCACCCTGATCGGTAGAGCTCCGAAGGTTCAGGGCCATCCGCTCATCAGTGGTTGTTCGCGCAGTTCCCCGCGCCCCTGGATAGTGCAAGCGCGCCCTTTGCCTACGGTTCTGCTCAGTCCTCGATCGTGAACCTGCGCCCCCGGCAGGGGGTTCCGGGTGACTCCTCGATGCGGAAGGGCAGGGCCAGCCCCACGCTGTTCTCCGCGCGGACGCGCAGGCTCGGTTCCAGCGCTTCAGCGCTGTTGCCGACCGAGCCCAGCGGCGTCCCCGCCGCAACGTGCTGGCCGCGACGCGGCTGCACGCTGCCCTCGCGAAGGCCGCTGAGGACGATCACGCCGCGGTCGGTGCCGATGCGGACGTGGTTGCCGTCCGGGTGGTTGGCGGACGACACCTGCGGGGCGTGGTCGGGCAGGCCGTCGACGGCGGCCAGGACGACGCCGTCGACGGGGCACTGCACCGGGTGCCCGAAGATCGCGTACCGCTCGTTGGACGCGGGCGCGAGTCCGAGCGCGCGACGGCTGCGCCACTGCGGGCCGTCGCCGAGTTGGACCAGGTCCGCGGCGTAGCGGAGGGCGCGGTCGCCGCCCGGCTGGAGTGAAGCCTCCGCGTGGCGGTTGGTCGCCGGGCCGCCCGCCTCGGTGCAGACGAAGGTGCCGTCGCGCAGCGGCGACCGGAGCAGCAGCGGATGGGCCGTCGGCGCGCCCGGGACCGGGCGGGCCCGCTGCCGGGTCCAGGCCGTCAGGCCGACCACGCCCACGCAGAGGCCGATCTCCGGCAGCCCCGGCAGCCCCCACGGCAGGCCGAGGCCGAGGACCCGGGCGAGCGCCAGCAGGGTGATCACGATTGGCGCCGGTGCAAGCAGCCGAAACCACGGCGGCAGGGCGTGGGTGGGCGCGGTCCGCAGCACGTACCAGGCGAATGCGGGGGTCTGCGCCAGGATCAGCAGCCAGCCCGTCCCGGACCCGGTGATCCAAGGGAACGTCAGTTCTGCCGCGGTGGCGCCGGAGTAGGCGAGCACAGTGCGTTGCAGGGACACCGCAGCCGCCGACTTCGCCACCGGCGTCACCGTCAGAACCGGCACCGGCACCTCGACCGGCGCCTCAACCGCGACCGGCACCGGCGCCTCGACCGCGACCGGGACGGTCTCCTCCGCCGGGCGGCTCGGCGCGGGGACCGTGGTGGCGGCGTGGCGGGCCGTCAGCGCGCCGGGGCCGGTGACGAAGGAGACCAGCCGGCCATGCTCGTCCAGGCGGGCCCAGACCAGCTCCGAGCCGCCGCCGGCGAAGACGAGCAGGTGCAGGTCACGCCGCCGTCGCACGCTCCGCAGCTCGCCGTGACGCTCGCGCAGCCCGTCCAGCGTCTCCTGCAGCCGGTGCACCGGCACCCGTTGCAGCAGCCGCTCGCTGATCAGCATCGGCTCGACCAGGGGTGCCCCGAAGAGCGCGACAAGCGCCTGCGTGACCGGATCGGTCCCGCCGGACGCGCGGAGCCGCAGACGCGTACCCATTCCCATGGCCCCACGGTAGGGAACCGGAGCTCGGCAGCACGGGAACGACGTGGTCCGACGCGGGTTGCCTTTTGCGATCACTTTTCGGACGGGGGTTCCGCTCCCGCCCGCGAGTCCGTACGCTCACGCCAACCTGATCGGATACCGGCCGGTAGTAACCCGTTGCAGTACGGCAGAGCACGACCGAAGCGGACAAGCAACGTACGACAGCCCAGCGGATCGACACAGCGGACCAAGCAGAGGTGTTCCCGGATGACCACAGCAACACCCGAGATCACGCCGAGACTTCGGCAGGCCCGCACCTCCCTGCTGGTCAGCTACGCGGCCCAGGGCGCCGTCTTCGCGCTGCTGGTCACCCGCATCCCCGGGATCCAGCAGCAGTACGGCATCAGCGACGGCCTGTTGCCGGTCTTCCTCGCGGCGGTGCCGATCCTGGCCGGGGTCGGTTCCATCTCCCTGGAGTACGTGGTCAAGCGGACCTCACCGCGGGCCGTGCTGCGCGTCGTCCAGCCGATCGTCTGCCTGACCCTGCTCGGGGTCGGACTCGGCAACACGCTCTGGGAGGCCGCGCTCGCGCTGGCCGCCTTCGGGCTCGCGGTCGGCGGTCTGGACGCCAGCCAGGCGATGTCGGCGGTGGCCCTGCAGCACCGCTACGGCCGCAGCGTCATGCAGACCTTCTACGCCGCGTACAGCCTCGGCGGCATCCTCGGGGCCTCGCTGGCCTGGGCGCAGGTCCACTACAAGCTCAGCCTGCTGTCCATGTTCGGGACCGTCGGCGTCGTGGTCGCGGCGGTCGTGCTGATCGTCGGCCGCTGGTACGCGGGCCCGCAGGAGCTCGGCCACGCCGTCGAGGAGGCCGCGGCCGCCGCCGCCCGCTCGATCCCGTGGAAGCCGCTGCTGCCGCTCTGCCTGGCCATGTGCGCCGCCTACATCGGTGACGCGACCGTCTCCAACTGGGCCGCCAAGTACCTCCAGGAGGGCCTGCACAGCTCCGAGCAGATGACCACCGTGCCCTACAGCGCGTACATGGTCGTCATGCTGGTCGGTCGGCTGCTCGGCGACGCCCGGGTGCAGAGCTGGGGCAGCGTCAGGACCGTCCGGCTCGGTGCGGCGGTCTGCGCGGTCGGGTTCCTGCTGGTCTCGCTCTCGCCGACCTCGTGGGTGGCCGTCGCCGCGTTCGCCGTCGTCGGACTCGGCATCAGCGTGATCGTCCCGCAGGTCTTCGCGGCGGGCGGGCGGCTCTTCCCGAAGGACTCGGACGCGGCCGTGGCCCGGATCAACATCTTCAACTACGTCGGCTTCCTGGTCGGCGCCCCGCTGGTCGGCGGGTTGGCGGGGGCCATGGGCTACCGGATCGCGATGCTGGTGCCGATGGTGCTCATCCTCTCCGTCTTCCTGGTCAGCAGGTCCTTCGGTGCGGGTGCCGTGACGGGGGCGGAGGCCGGTGCCGATACCGTGACGGTATGACCGTTACGCGGCTCTACTGGGACGACGCCCTCACCAGGTACGACTTCGGACCGGGTCATCCGATGAACCCGGTCCGGCTGCGGCTGACCTGGGACCTGGTCCGCGCCTTCGGGCTGGACCGGCTGCCCGACGTCGAGGTCCTCGCCGCGCCGTCGGCGGGGGACTCCACGCTGAGCCTGGTCCACGAGCCCGGCTACGTCACCGCCGTCGAGGCGGTCGCCGAGACCGGCATCCCCAACCCGGCGCGTGGCCTCGGCACCGAGGACAACCCCGCCTTTCCCGCCATCCACGAGGCCTCCGCGCTGATCGCGGGTCAGTCGGTCGCGGCGGCCGAGGCGGTGTGGCGCGACGGCGGCCACGCGGTCAACTTCGCGGGCGGCCTGCACCACGCGATGCCCGGCCAGGCGTCGGGCTTCTGCATCTACAACGACGCCGCTCTGGCCGTCGCCCGCCTGCTGGAGCTCGGTGCGGAACGGGTGGTGTACGTCGACGTCGACGTCCACCACGGGGACGGCGTCGAGAAGATCTTCTGGAACGACCCGCGCGTCCTCACCATCTCCCTCCACGAGCACCCGCGCACGCTCTTCCCGCAGACCGGCTGGCCGGAGGAGATCGGCGGCGCGGCCGGTACGGCGGTCAACGTGGCGCTGCCCGCCGGGACCGGTGACTCGGGCTGGCTCCGCGCGTACCACGCGATCGTGCCGCAGCTGGTCGAGGCCTTCCGGCCGCAGGCGCTGGTCACCCAGCACGGCGCGGACACGCACATCGAGGACCCGCTCGCCCACCTCGCCGTCAGCGTGGACGCGCAGCGCGCGCTGATGGTCGCGGCGGCGGAGCTGGCGTCCGCGCATGCGGACGACCGCTGGATCGCCCTGGGCGGCGGCGGGTACGCGGTCGTCGACGTGGTCCCGCGCTCCTGGACCCACCTCGTCGCGATCGCCGCCGGGCAGCCGATCGACCCGGCGGCGGAGACTCCAACCTCCTGGCGCGAGGAGGTCCGGACCCTGACGCGGTCGCACGCACCGGAGCGGATGAGCGACGGTTTCGCCGCGACGTGGAAGGACTTCGACGCGGGGTACGACCCGGCGGACCGGGTGGATCAGGCGATCATCGCTACGCGCAAGGCGGTTTTTCCCCACCACGGGTTGTTGCTTTAGCAACGTCCGAAAGAGGCTGCCGTGACTGTCCCCAGAGAAGACCTCGTCGCGCATCTCCTCAAAACCCGCCTCGCCGGCTATGTCGGCACCCTGCGCGAGAGCAACCTGCGGAGTTACTCCCGCTTCGCGCGGGGGGACGCCGACGCGCTGTTCGGGCTCGATCCGGACACAGCTTGGAGCAAGGACGAGGTGCTCGCGCTGATGGCGCGGCGTTGTGGGGTCAATCCCGACCCCGGGTACCTGCACGGGCCGGACACCATCGACCCCGAGCTGACCGCCGACGCGCTCGACCGGCTCGCTGTCGTGCTCCGGGAGACCGCCGACGCGCGCGGCAGCGTCCTGCTGGGGACCGGGCATCCGCCCCACCTGGCGGGGATGTACGCCGCGTTCGGGCGGGCGTTGCGCGCTGCCGGGTGCGACCTGCGTACGCCCGCGTGCGGGCGGAGCTTTGCGATGCACTTCGCCGAGGGCCCGCGCCGCTGCGCCCTTGACTACCGGGAGCACGTCGGCGTGCTGAGGGTGTATGAAGAGAGCGCGTCAAGCAAGGAGCAGGACCGCCGTCCCTCCCTGGGCGACCCCGTCCACACGCACTCGCCGCAGCCGGTGCGGATCGCCCTCGCGGCCCTGGCCGAGGAGGGCGAGAGCCTGCCTGACCTGGTGCTCGGCGACCACGGGTGGGCCTGCGGCGCGGGTCGGCTGGGGGTCCGTGCGGTCGGCTTCGCCGACAGCAACGACCCGGCCGTCTTCGTCGCGGAGGCGACCGGACTGGTCGCCGTGACGATCCCGCTCGACGACGGCCTGCGCTCCGACTGCTACAGACAGCTGACTGCCTACGTACTGCAACTGGCCGGTATGTCTCAGTAATGAGAGGCCGGTTCTCCCTCTTCCCACCCGTACCACCCGCAACTACTCTGGGGATACGCGTGTGCTGGCTGGAGTCACCGGAGGGGAAGCCGGTGCCCGTCACACGGAGAAGGTTCGGTGTTGTCATGGCGTCTGGAGAGCGGCCTCTGAACGAGGTCAACTTCCTCACCGTGGCGGAAGTCGCCTCGGTGATGCGAGTGTCGAAGATGACCGTGTACCGCCTGGTGCACAGCAGTGAGTTGCCCGCGATTCGTGTGGGTCGCTCGTTCCGTGTACCCGAGCAAGCGGTGCACGACTACCTCCGCGACTCCTACGTGGGACGGGAGACCGCGTAGCCGGGTGGGTAGCACGACTGAACAGCACATGAACGGCGCGACAGAACAGCACAGGTAGCGGCACAAGTGCACAACCATCCGGCCCGGCGTCGCGCACGCCGGGCCGGATTACGTTTCACGCGCCGACTTGGGTAGTCTGTTGGCCTACATCAGTCGTTTGGACCCTGTTGCCCGCACTCGCGGGTGTCCAGTGAGTGAGGTTGTCAATGGGTTCCGTCATTAAGAAGCGTCGCAAGCGTATGGCCAAGAAGAAGCACCGCAAGCTTCTCAAGCGCACGCGCGTTCAGCGTCGTAACAAGAAGTAACACCACGCGGCACTGCCGATGGTGTCCAGCCGCCCGCACCGACGTTAGTGTCTGGTGCGGGCGGCTTTTTGTCTTCTGCCGACCTCTGCACCGAGTGCATCGAGAAGGGCTGTCGTCGTGGGGAACGTCGTGCTCGTCACCGGGGTCGGCCGGCATCTGGGGAGCCGGTTCGCGCGGGTGATCAGAGACCAGCCCGGTGTCGACCACGTCGTCGGCGTCGACGTGCAGCCGGCCCCGGAGGGGGAGCCGGAGGGCCACGCCCCCTACACCTTCGTCGGCGCGGACATCCGCAGGCCGGTGGTGGCCCGGGTGATGGCCGAGCACGGCGTCACCACCGTGGTGCATCTCAACGTCAGCACCACGACGCTCGGTTCGACCAGCCGTGGCGTGGTCAAGGAGACCAACGTCATCGGCACCATGCAGCTGCTCGCCGCGGTGCAGAAGGCCCCGAGCGTCAAACGGCTGGTGGTGAAGTCGACCACGAGCGTCTACGGCTCCGCGCCGCGCGACCCGGCCGTCTTCCACGAGCTGATGCAGCCCAAGGTGCTGCCCACCGGCGGCTTCGCCAAGGACGCGGTCGAGGTCGAGGGCTACGTCCGCGGCTTCGGACGGCGGCGTCCGGACGTCGCCGTCAGCGTGCTGCGCTTCGCCAACATCATCGGCCCGGACGCGGACACACCGCTCAGCGAGTACTTCGGACTGCCGGTGCTGCCCACGGTGCTCGGCTTCGACCCGCGGCTCCAGTTCATCCACGAGGACGACGCGGTCGAGGTGTTGCGGCTGGCAGCGTCGGAGCCGCGGCGCGGCACGACCACCAGCGGCACGTTCAACGTCGCGGGGGAGGGCGTGATGGTGCTCTCCCAGGTCGCGCGGAGGCTGGGCAAACCGACCGTCCCGATGCTGCTGCAGGCCGTCAGCTGGGTGGCCGGACTGGCCCGGCAGACGCGGCTGTTGGACTTCTCGCCGGAGCAGTTGCGGTTGCTGACGCACGGTCGGGTCGTCGACACCACCATGCTGCGTGAGACCTTCGGTTACACCCCGGCCTACACCACCGAGCAGGCCCTGGCCGACCTGGCCAAGGCGCAGCGGCCCGGTCTGCTCGCGCCGGAGCGGATCGCCGACTGGACCGACCGGGCGGCGGAGTTGCTGCCGTCCACCAGCACGAGGAGCGAGGGATGAGCCGGGCCAGGGAACGGGCGTGGCGCGAGGAGCGCGAGGCCAAGGTCATCCCCATCCACCAGCGACGCGGCGCGCCCGCGGCGCAGCCGCCGGTCGAGAAGCCGGATCCGGAGGCTGCGGCTGACTTTGCGGGCTCGACGGGCGGCGGGCTCGCCGACGCGGTCGCGGAGTCGGTCGCGCAGGCGGTCGGCGGCGCGCTGGCCGGGCCGCTGGGCGGAGCGATCGGCAAGGTCTTCGGCGACGGTTGGGAGCAGCGCGCGGCGAACGGCCTGGGCTTTCTGCGGCGACGGCTCACCGGCGACTACGAGGTCGACGAGTTCGGCTTCGACGCGGAGCTGACGGAGCAGGTGCTGTTGTCGCTGGCGCGACCGCTCGCGGAGAAGTACTTCCGCCTGGAGGTGCGCGGCGCGGAGAACCTCCCGACGGAGGGCGGCGCGCTGGTCGTCGCCAACCACTCGGGCGTGCTGCCGCTGGACGCGATCATCACCCAGATCGCGATCCACGACCACGCCGGACGGCATCTGCGGATGCTCGCCGCGGACCTGGTCTTCGTCCTGCCCGGCGTCAACGAGATCGCCCGCAAGGCGGGGCACACCCTCGCCTGCAACGAGGACGCGCAACGCCTGCTGGAGAACGGTGAGATCGTCGGAGTCTGGCCGGAGGGCTTCAAGGGCATCGGCAAGCCCTTCGCCGACCGGTACAAGCTGCAGCGGTTCGGGCGCGGCGGCTTCGTCTCGTCGGCGCTGCGGGCCGGAGTGCCGATCGTGCCGTGCTCGATCGTGGGCGCGGAGGAGACCTATCCGATGATCGGCAACGCGAAGACGCTGGCGCGCCTTCTGGGCCTGCCGTACGTGCCGATCACGCCGACCTTCCCCTGGCTCGGCCCGCTGGGCGCGGTGCCGCTGCCGACGAAGTGGGTCATCCAGTTCGGCAAGCCCATCCCGACGGACGCGTACCCGCCGGAGGCGGCGGACGACCCGATGCTCATGTTCAACCTGACGGACCAGGTACGCGAGACGATCCAGCACACGCTCTACCGCATGCTGGTGCAGCGGCGGTCGGTGTTCTTCTAGACAAGGCAAGAGGGACGCTGCACTTACCCCAGGGGCGCGGGGAACCGCGCGACAAGCCACCGCGTGTGGTGTGTCGCCGAACGAGCAGGGCCATCCGCATGTCGGTGGTTGCTCGCGCAGTTCCCCGCGCCCCTTGGTAGTGCGACGTCCCTCTGTCTGACGGGCTCAGCTCCCGCCGGAGAGGCCGATGCCGATCGTCGGGAGGAGGCCAGGGACCAGCGGAGGGACCGTCAGGCCACCGTTGCCGCCCGCGCCGCCGCCGCTGCTCGACGACGTGCCGGCGTCGCCCGCGTTGCCCGTCGGAGACGGCGTCGCCGTGGTCGACGCGGCGGAGCCGCCGTTGCCGAGGACGCCGGTGAGGCCGCCGACGAGGGTGCCCGTGCCGGAGGTCGTCGCGCCGCTCGGGGTCGCGGACGCGCTGCCTCCGCCCGTGGCGCCCTGCATCGTGCCCGTGCCCGACGTGGTGCCGCCGGAAGGCTGCTGCTGCGACTGGGACGTGTTGCCGCTCGCAGAGGGGGAGGTCGAGCTGTCACGGGGGCCGCTGGAGGCGGAACCGCTGCCCGACGTGGGCGGCAGCAGCGGGGTGACCTCTGCGTCTATCCCCGAGAGCAGGCTGCGCACCTGCGTGGCCACCGGGTCCAGCTGGCCCGGGAGCCGGGGCTCGATGGTGTTGAGAGCCTTGCTCTGCGTCGCCGCGAAACCGGCCAACTGCCGGAGCGGGGCCAGCGAGTGGCTGTTCCGGTAGATCGCGTTGAGCAGGTCGCGACCGCGCTTGCCCTCGACGTTCATGTCCGTGAGGGCGCGGTTGACGTCCTCGATGGTCTGCGGGCTGAGGCTGTGTCCGTCCGAGCGGCTCATCAGCGCCCGGGCCTCGGTCATGCGGGTGGACGCCTCGTCCAGCAGCAGCCTGCCGCGTTGCGCGTCGGAGCCCGCGAGGTTGAGCCGCCAGTCCTCCAGGCCGCGCTTCATGCCGTAGAGCACGTCGCCCGGCAGGGCCTTGGAGCTGGCGACCGCGACGCCGCCCAGGGTGCCCAGGGCCATCATGGACGCCAGGCCGCCGACGGCGAGACGCCGACCCCAGCGGGCGGACGGCCAGGCCACCGCGGGCGTGCGCATGGCGCGGTGCGAACCACGCCGACTCCGCTGCTCGGGAACGACCGCGGCTCCGCCCCCATCGGCGAAGGTGCGTTCGAACTCGGCTACCAGTAGGGCTCGTTGGGTCAGGCGCACCTCGGGGTCGAGGCTGGGCCCGGGGACGGAGGCCAACGAGGCCACCGTGGCGAGCAGATGATCGTACTGACCATCGCCGTCAGGGTTTTCCTCGTCGAACCGGGCCTCGCGAGCGTCCACGGCGTCGGCGAAGGCTCTCGCCCGGCGGAATTCCAGCACGTTGGCTGTCATGGGCAGCACCTCCTCTCGGCGTTGTCGACTACTCGGCCCGCCGGTTGGTTGCTCCATTCCGCCACGGACCACCCGTTCGAGTGAAGCTGACCCCCGGATCGGGTCTTGCATCCTGCGCAACGAGTGGGGAAGTGCGTGGTTACGCGACCTGCCCGGATCAGCGCGCGTCGCTCGGCAGCAGTCGAGCGAGAGTGCGCACAGCACGGTACTGGAGGGTCTTGATCGCACCCTCGTTCTTGCCCATGATCCGGGCGGTCTCGGCCACCGAGAGGCCCTGCAGGAAACGGAGCGTCACGCACTCCTGCTGCTGCGGGTTGAGTCGCCGGACGGCCTCCAGCAGCGCCGCGTTGGAGAGCGACTCCAGCACGGAGTCCTCCGGGCTGGGCTCGACCTGGTTGGAGTCGAGCATCTCGCCGGTGGTGACCTCCAGCCGGAACCGGCTGGACTTGAAGTGGTCGGCGACCAGGTTCCTCGCGATGGTGACCAGCCAGGCGCCGAAGTCCCGGCCCTGCCAGGTGAACGTGCCGATCCGGCGCAGTGCGCGCAGGAAGGTCTCACTGGTGAGGTCCTCGGCCGTGGCCCGGCCGCCGACCCGGTAGTAGATGTACCGGTAGACCGTGTCCGAGTAGTGGTCGTAGAGCTGCCCGAAGGCCTCGCCGTCGCCGTCCTGGGCGCGCTCGACCAGCGCCATCATGGGATTGCCCGCCGGGCTCTCCCAGCTGGTCGTGGCACGGTCCGCACCGCCGCCGGTGCCGGCGCCGCTGCCTCCCGCCGCGCCGCGGCCACGGGGCGACGTCGTCCGGGTGCGCAGGACGACGGGCGCCGCGGGCGCGGCGACTGGGACCGCTCCGCCGCTGCCCGCGAGCGCGTACGCAGGGGAGTACGCAGGCGTCGGGTGCAGCTGTTCCTGATGGAGCAGACTGCGCAGCAGGGTCAGGCCGTCGTCGTTCCGGACGTGTGGGTACACGGGACTCCCAGGGCAGGACTGTGACGTGCAGGGGGTGGGGACCGCTGGACGAGGATAACGCTTCGTGCAACAACAGCTACACCCAGTTGCCAAATTCACCGCTTCAGTCACTTCTGTTGCCACCCGGTGGCAGAATGTGACCGACTATGCCTCGGTCAGTTGGCGGGCCGTTGGGCAGAGTTGACCCTCAGCAGCCGTGTGCTGACTGCATTCCGGGGTGTTCGACGGCGCGTTCCCGGGTGCGCACGCCGGAAACTCCGAGCAACTGCGCGAGCAGCAACTGATCAGAAGCGGTCATTCGGTGAAGGCCCCGCGATGCGGGGAGAAGCAGGCCGTGACGGCCCGTGGGAAGCCCGGGGAGGGGCGGAAAAGCGCGCGCGGCGTCAGTGCGCCCGGCGTGTCAGTGCTGCCGGTTGCGGTAGATGGCCACGGCCGCCGCCGTGCCGCCTGCTGCGGCGCCGAGCCCGGCCGCGGCCGGGATGCCGACCTTGGCGGCCTTGCGTCCGGTGCGGAAGTCACGGACCCGCCAGCCGTTGCGGCGGGCGTGGCGGCGCAACTCGGCGTCCGGGTTGATCACGTACGGGTAGCCGACCAGGGAGAGCATCGGGATGTCGTTGGCCGAGTCGCTGTACGCGGCGCAGCGCGACAGCTCCAGGCCCTCGCGCGCGGCGAGCGACTTGACCGCCGCCGCCTTGGCCGGCCCGTGCAGCGGCTCGCCGACGAGGCGACCGGTGTAGACGCCGTCCAGCGTCTCGGCGACGGTGCCGAGGGCGCCGGTCATGCCGAGGCGGGCGGCGATCACTCGCGCCGCCTCCTGCGGTGCGGCCGTCACCAGCCAGACCCGCTGGCCCGCCTCCAGGTGCATCTGCACCAGGGCGCGGGTGCCGGGCCAGATCTTCTCGGCCATGTACTCGTCGAAGACGTCCTCGCAGATCGCCTCGAGGTCGGCGGCGCGGTGGCCCTGGACGATGGAGAGCGCGCTCTCCTTGGCATCGGCCATGTGCCCGGCGTTCTCCGCGCCGTGCAGCCGGAAGTACGCCTGCTGCCAGGCGAAGCGGGCCAGTTCGCGGGAGCTGAAGAACTTGCGCTTGTAGAGGCCTCGGCCCAGGTAGAAGATGGCCGCGCCCTGCATGATCGTGTTGTCGCAGTCGAAGAAGGCGCCCGCGTGGGGATCGACCGACGGCTCGTCGGTCTCCTCCGAGTACCGCTCGTGCAGGTCCTGGTCCTTCGCGGCGGCGTCCGCGGACGCTTCGCCCGCGAGTCGCGTGGAGCCGTTCCGCTCCTGGGTGTTCCGCTGCCTGGCCATGCGGCGAGCATAGCCAGACGGAGGCCCGAACCTCGTATCCGCAGCGTGGAGACGCCGTTAACTCTGTGTGGTCCAGAATGTGCCCATGGCCCCTCTTCTCCCGCGACGCAGCACGAAGCAACCTTCCGACCACGTGGTGACGCTGATCGGCAAGCCCGACTGCCATCTCTGCGAGGACGCGGAGGCGGTGATCGACGCACTGGCGGCGGAGTTGGGCTTCGCGGTGGAGAAGTTGAGCATCAACGACGACAAGGAGCTGTTCCGGAAGTACTGGGAGCAGATTCCGGTGACGCTCATCGACGGCAACCAGCACGACTTCTGGAAGGTCGACCCGAAGCGACTGCGCACTGCGCTCGGTGCGTAGGCCTCCGTCCTGCGTCCTCTGTGATCCGTCCTCCGTCCTCCGTCCGCGGTCGGGTGCGGGTTGCAACTTGGTCTCGGGATGGAAGATTTGTCTGGTTTGTCGGGTTGTAAAGCCTAAAAGCATGCCGTTGGTGCGCTTACCATCGAGGAGTTTTGTGCCGCGGGGGGCAGGACCGAGAAGGAGCCCCACGTGCCGTCGCCGCAGTTGCCGACTTCCCGGGGGCTCGCCGTCGTGGACGTCGAGGCGAGCGGGCGCAGTCCGTGGCGTCACCGGGTCGTCGAGATCGGCGTGGTCCTGCTCGGCTACCCCCTGCTCCGCGTCGAAGCGGAGTTCAGCACCCTCGTAGACCCGGGCGGGCCGGTCGGGCCCACCTCCGTGCACCGGATCGTGCAGGAGGAGGTCGTCGGGGCGCCCGTCTTCCGGGAGATCGCACCGCATCTGGCGGATCTGCTGCGGGGCCGCGTGCTCGTCGGGCACCACGTCCGGTGTGATCACGGCTTCCTTGCACGCGAGTTCGCGCGGATCGGCGTCCAGCTGCCGGACCTGCCGACGCTCTGCACGATGGCGCTGGCCGAGCGCGCACTCGGTGACGCGCTCGCCGAGCACGGCCGTGGTCTCGAGGCCTGCGCCGGCGCGCTCGGGCTGCCGGAGTTCGACGCACACACCGCGTTGGGCGACGCCCGCGCCACGGCCGCACTGCTCCGGAGGCTGCTCGCCACCCCGACCGGCAACGCCGAGCCGATGCGTGCGCTGGTCGACACGGCACAGGCCGCGGCGTGGCCGAAGCTGCACCACCGTGCCGCCCCGCTTCACACCCAGAATCGCTCCCTCGCACCCGGGTCGACTGGCCTCCGCAGCAGTGCTCGCAGCAGCACCCGCACGGCTACTCGCGCCGCCGTCGGCGGTCGGCGCTCCGCGTACGGCGTACCGTGCGCCGTACCGTACGGCGTCCCCGCTGTCCCTTCCGTGGTCACGGGGGAAATGGCGTGATGCGCATCACTCCTGGTGGACAAATCGGACACCATCTTTGTGCACGCGTTCACAAACGCATAGCCTGGCAGGCGCAGTCGAAGCCCAGCTTCACCAACAGGAGCACCGTGGCAACTGGCCGAACCACCCAGAACAACCCGAACCCCGCCGGCGGCGGCGCCCGCCGCAGCCGTGGTCGGGGCATCCCCGACGCGACGGTCGCCAGGCTGCCGCTGTACCTCCGTGCGCTCACCGCACTGTCCGAGCGCTCGGTGCCGACCGTCTCCTCCGAGGAGCTCGCCGCAGCGGCCGGGGTCAACTCCGCGAAGCTGCGCAAGGACTTCTCCTACCTCGGCTCCTACGGGACCCGCGGCGTCGGCTACGACGTGGAGTACCTCGTCTACCAGATCTCCCGCGAGCTGGGCCTGACCCAGGACTGGCCCGTGGTCATCGTCGGCATCGGAAACCTCGGCCACGCCCTCGCCAACTACGGTGGTTTCGCCTCCCGCGGCTTCCGCGTCGCCGCGCTCCTCGACGCCGATGCGGCGCTCACCGGCCAGCTGGTCGCGGGGCTGCCGGTCCGGCACACCGACGAGCTGGAGGAGATCATCCGCTCCGAGCGGGTCTCCATCGGCGTGATCACCACGCCACCCGGCGCGGCGCAGCAGGTCTGCGACCGCCTGGTCGCGGCCGGGGTGACCAGCATCCTCAACTTCGCGCCCACCGTGCTGTCCGTGCCGGACGGGGTGGACGTGCGCAAGGTCGACCTCTCCATCGAGCTGCAGATCCTCGCCTTCCACGAGCAGCGCAAGGCGGGCGACGACCTGCCCGACGACGACGCCGCGGCCCCGTTCGGGCGTGGCCGGCGTGACGAGCGCAACGAACGTGACGAGCGCAACGAACGTGACGAGCGCGACGCCCGGGACGGGGCCGAAGAAGCACCCTCCGCCTCGTCCGCCGCAGTAGTCTCGCGGCCGGGACATGTCGGCCGTGCCGGCCGCGTGGACCGCACGGACGTGGCGCCGCAGAAGTTCGAGGAGGCAGCCGGATGAGCCTGCTTGTCGTGGGCCTGAGCCACCGCAGCGCACCGGTCCAGCTGTTGGAGCGCGCCGCGCTGACCGACCACCAGCCCTCCCGGCTGCTGCACGCCGCGGCCGCGGCCGCGCCGGTCGGCGAGGCCGCGCTGGTCAACACCTGCAACCGGATCGAGCTCTACGCGGACGTGGACAAGTTCCACGCCGGTGTCGAGAACCTCTCCACGCTGCTGGCCGATCACTCCGGCGTCGGACTGGAGGAGCTGACCCCGCACCTCTACGTGCACTACGAGGACCGGGCCGTCCACCACCTCTTCTCGGTGGCCTGCGGGCTGGACTCGATGGTCGTCGGCGAGGGCCAGATCCTGGGCCAGCTGCGCGACGCGCTGAACACCGCGCAGGACCAGCACACCGCCGGGCGCTCGCTCAACGAGCTGTTCCAGCAGGCGCTGCGGGTCGGCAAGCGCGCCCACAGCGAGACCGCGATCGACAAGGCCGGCCAGACCCTGGTCACCTTCGGCCTGCAGCAGATCGCCGAGGTCTGCGGCCCGGTCGAGGGCAAGCGGGCGCTGGTCGTCGGCGCCGGGTCGATGAGCTCGCTGGCCGCGGCCACCCTGGTCCGCGAGGGCACCGGCGAACTGGTCGTCGCCAACCGGACCCTGGCCAAGGCCGAACGCCTCGCCGCGCAACTGGGCGGCACGGCCGTGCCGTTCAGCGAGGTCGGGGCCGCGCTGGCCGAGGCCGACCTGGTCATCTCCTGTACCGGGGCGGCCGGGATCGTGCTGACCGCCGAGATGGTCGAGACCGCCGCCGAGAAGCGCAGTGCCTTCGCCCCGCCGCTCGCCCTGCTCGACCTGGCCATGCCGCGCGACGTCGACATCGCCGCCCAGGCGCTGTCCGGCGTCCACCTGGTCGACATCGAGTCGCTGGCCACCGCGGCCCAGCACACCAGCTCCGGCGCGCTCGACGTGGACGCGGTCCGCCGTATCGTGACCGACGAGGTCGAGGCCTTCGGTACCGCGCAGCGGGCCGCGGCGATCACGCCGACCGTGGTGGCGCTCCGGGCGATGGCCAGCGAGTTGGTCAACGCCGAGCTGGAGCGGCTCGACGGCCGCCTCCCCGGGCTGGACGAGCGCACCCGCGCCGAGCTCCAGCAGACCGTTCGCCGTGTGGTGGACAAGCTGCTGCACCAGCCCACCGTCCGCGTCAAGCAGCTCGCGGGCGAGCCCGGCGGTGCCTCCTACGCGGAGGCGCTGCGCGAGCTGTTCGACCTTGATCCCATGGCCGTTGAGGCCGTCAGTACCACCAGGATGATCTCATGACGGGTCAGACGAGCATGACCACACCCCCCGCGGAAGGTGCCGCGGCCGAGCTCCCTCCGCTCCGGCTCGGCACCCGGCGCAGCGCTCTGGCGATGGCGCAGTCCGGCATGATCGCCGACGCCGTCGGCCGACTGACCGGCCGTCAGGTCGAGCTGGTGGAGATCACCACCTACGGCGACGTCTCCCGCGAGGCGCTCGCGCAGATCGGCGGGACCGGCGTCTTCGTCTCCGCGCTGCGCGACGCGCTGCTGGCCGGGACGATCGACTTCGCCGTCCACTCGCTCAAGGACCTCCCCACCGCGGCCCCCGAGGGCTTGGTGCTGGCCGCCGTCCCGCTCCGCGAGGACCCGCGTGACGCGCTGGTCGCCCGCGACGGGCTGACGCTGACGGAGCTGCTGGAGAAGGGCGCGCACACCCGCCCGGCCCGGATAGGCACCGGCTCCCCCCGTCGACTCGCCCAACTCAACGCGTGGGCCAGGTCGCAGGGCCTGCCCGTGGAGACGGTCGCGATCCGCGGCAACGTCGACACCCGGATCGGCTACGTCCGCTCCGGCGAGCTCGACGGCGTGCTGCTGGCGGCAGCCGGCCTCAACCGCCTCGGCCGCCTCGGCGAGGCCACCCAGATCCTCGACGCCGAGCTGATGCTCCCGGCTCCCGGCCAGGGCGCGCTCGCCGTCGAGTGCGCCGCCGGCAACACCGAGCTGGCCCGCGCCCTGTCCGGCCTCGACGACGCGCCCACCCGCACCGCCGTCACCGCCGAACGCGCCCTGCTGGCCGCCCTGGAGGCGGGCTGCTCCGCGCCGGTCGGCGCGCTTGCCCTGCCTTGCCGGGGCGAGTCCGACGAGATTGAACTGCGTGCCCTCGTCGGCACGGTCGACGGTGCCACCGTCGTGCAGATGTCCGCCACCGGCCATGACGCCGCGGACGAGCTTGGACGCGGCCTCGCCGCGCGCATGCTCGCCGCCGGTGCGGCCGGTCTGATGGGGGAGCGAGCCAAGTGAGCCCCACGAGTCCAGACACGCCGCGCCGTCCCGTCGGGCAGGTGACCTTCCTGGGCGCGGGCCCGGGTGACCCGGGCCTGCTGACGCTGCGTGCCGTCGAGGTGCTGACCTCCGCCGACGTGCTGGTGGCCGACCCGATGACCTCGGACGCGGTGCGCGCCTACTGCCCAGAGCACGTCGAGGTGCACCACGCCGCCGACCCGTCCGACGCCTTCGTCCTCGACGAGGGCGGCGTGCTGGGCAGCGACGGCGGCGAGTCCGTCTCGCGCTTCTTCGGCGCGGTGCGCAACGGCAAGCACGTGGTCCGCACCGTCGACGGCGACCCCGGCCTGGACGGCCGCGCCGCCGAGGAGATGCTGGCCTGCGCCCAGGCGCACGTCCCGTTCCAGGTCGTGCCCGGCGTCGCCCAGTCCGTGGGCGTGCCCGCCTACGCGGGTGTCCCGCTGCGCGCGGGCATGCAG
Organism: Streptacidiphilus sp. BW17; assembly: GCF_041262485.1. Lineage (NCBI taxonomy): Bacteria > Bacillati > Actinomycetota > Actinomycetes > Kitasatosporales > Streptomycetaceae > Streptacidiphilus > Streptacidiphilus sp. BW17. The sequence goes on from NZ_JBGCCR010000020.1 coordinate 124,885, forward strand.
GGCGCGGACGTCCGTTTCGTCGACGCCGGCCACGTGCTACCGGAGGCGGTCTGGGGCGACCTCGGCTCCTGCGAGTCGACCCTGGTCGTGCGCACCCTGCTGGGCTCGATCCCGAGCTCCGCGCAGACCCTGGTCGCCCACGGCCGGAAGCCCGACACCCGGGTCTCCGTCACGCTGGAGGGCACCACGACCCGTCAGCGCACCTACTGCGGCACGCTGGGCACGATCGCGGCCGAGCTCAAGTCGGCCCGGGTGCTGCCCTCGCCGGTCTCCGCGCCGGTCGACCCCGCGAGCAACGTCATAGTCGTGATCGGCGAGCAGGTCGAGCACCGGGCCACGCTGTCCTGGTTCGAGACCAAGCCGCTCTTCGGCTGGAACATCCTCGTCCCGCGCACCAAGGACCAGGCGGGCGCGCTCAGCGACCAGCTGCGGACCTACGGCGCGGTGCCGAGCGAGGTCCCGACCATCGCCGTCGAGCCGCCGCGCACTCCGCAGCAGATGGAGCGCGCGATCAAGGGCCTGGTCACCGGCCGCTACGAGTGGATCGCCTTCACCTCGGTCAACGCGGTCAAGGCGGTGCGCGAGAAGTTCGAGGAGTACGGGCTGGACGCCCGTGCCTTCGCGGGCATCAAGGTCGCCGCCGTCGGCGAGACCACGGCCCAGGCGTTGATCGACTTCGGCGTCAAGCCGGACCTGGTCCCCAGCGGCGAGCAGAGCGCCGCCGGTCTGCTGGACGACTGGCCGCCCTACGACCCGGTCTTCGACCCGATCGACCGGGTGCTGCTGCCGCGCGCGGACATCGCGACGGAGACGCTGGTCGCGGGCCTGGTCGAGCTGGGCTGGGAGGTCGACGACGTCACCGCCTACCGCACGGTCCGGGCTGCGCCCCCGCCGGCGGAGACCCGCGAGGCGATCAAGGGCGGCGGCTTCGACGCGGTCATCTTCACGTCGTCCTCGACGGTCCGGAACCTGGTCGGCATCGCGGGCAAGCCGCACAACGTCACCGTGATCGCCTGCATCGGCCCCGCGACCGCCAAGACGGCGGAGGAGCACGGCCTCCGCGTGGACGTGCTGGCCCCCGCCCCGTCGGTTCACGCGCTGGCGGAGGCGCTCGCCGAGTTCGGCGCGGCGCGGCGCGACGCCGCGATGGAGGCGGGCGAGCCGGTCTACCGCCCTTCCGAGCGACGCCCGGGTTCACGTCGTAAGGCACGGTAAGTTGCACTATTAGGGGCGCGGGGAACTGCGCGACAAGCCACCCACGCAGCTGGCAGGCCGAACGAGCAGGGCCATCCGCGCAGGGTGGTTTCTCGCGCCCACTCGGCGGAGCCGCATATCAGCAGAGCCCCGCGGCCCTGGGTGTTTGCAACTGACCATCTTGCAAAAGGAGTTCGCAGCACATGGGTATCGAGAGTCCGTACATCCGCCCCCGGCGGCTGCGTGCCACCCCCGCCGTCCGTCGGCTCGTCGCCGAGACGCGCCTGCACCCGGCGGAGCTGATCCTGCCGATGTTCGTGCGGGAGGGGCTCAGCGAGCCGGTGCCGGTCGCCTCGATGCCGGGAGTCGTCCAGCACACCCGGGACACCCTGCGGAAGGCCGCCGTCGAGGCCGCCGCCGCCGGGATCGGCGGAATCATGCTCTTCGGCGTGCCCGAGGTGCAGGACGCCGTCGGTTCCGAGGGCACCAACCCCGACGGGATCCTGCAGCAGGCGATCCGTGACGTCGTCGCCGAGGTCGGGGACCAGGTCGTGATCATGTCCGACCTGTGCCTGGACGAGTACACCGACCACGGCCACTGCGGCGTCCTCGCCGCGGACGGCAGCGTCGACAACGACGCGACCCTGCTCCGCTACGCCGAGATGGCCCGGGTGCAGGCCGACGCGGGCGTCCACATGGTCGGCCCCTCCGGGATGATGGACGGTCAGGTCGCGGTGATCCGCGAGGCGTTGGACGAGGCCGGACACCAGGACGTGTCGATCCTCGCCTACACCGCCAAGTACGCCTCGGCGTTCTTCGGCCCGTTCCGCGAGGCGGTCGGCTCGTCGCTCAAGGGCGACCGCAAGAGCTACCAGCAGGACCCGGCCAACGCCCGCGAGTCGCTGCGCGAGCTGGAGTTGGACGTCGCCGAGGGCGCGGACCTGGTGATGGTCAAGCCGGCGATGGCCTACCTGGACGTGCTGCGCGAGATCGCGGACCACAGCCCGGTGCCGGTCGCTGCGTACCAGGTCTCCGGCGAGTACGCGATGGTCGAGGCCGCCGCCGCGAACGGCTGGATCGACCGGGACCGCATGGTCATGGAGACGCTGACCTCCATCCGCCGCGCGGGCGCGGAGCAGATCCTGACCTACTGGGCCGTCGAGGCCGCCCAGCACCTCCGCAACAGCTGAGCCCTCGTCACCACCGCACGACCGCACGACCGCGGCCCCGGGAGTCGGAAGGACTCCCGGGGCCGCAGCCGTGGAAACTGGAGGGACAGGATCGGCGGTGATCAGCCGATCAGGTGCGACGCGGCGGCGTCGCCGTCGGTCTGCGTCGGCTGGCCGACGTTGCAGATCTGGTGCTCCTGCTGGTTGAGAACCGGCACGTCGGCCTGGACCGGGATGAGGCCCACCTGGACGTGGTGGATCTCCGGCAGGCAGATGTTCGGGTTGTCCAGGAAGTGGTAGTTGGGGCTGTCGTTGCCCCACGTCCCGGTGATGTTGGTGCCGCCGGCGCCCTGGGAGGAGACGGCGGAGCCGTCCGCGTCACCGATGGCGGAGGCGGGGGTGGCCGTGGCAGCCAGCGCGGCAGCCGCGAGGCCGGTGTAGGCGAGAGCCTTCTTCAGCATGGGGTCAGTCTCGTTTCTCTACTCGATGGAGCTCGGTGGTGCGGTTCGGCTGGATCAGCCGATGAGGTGGCTCAGCGGGGCGTCACCCGTGGTCTGGGTGGTCTGGCCCACGTTGCAGATCTGGTGGCTCTGCTGGTTGAGGACCGGCACGTCGACCTGGACCGGGATGAGGCCGACCTGGACGTGGTGGACCTCGGGCAGGCAGATGTTGGCGTTGTCGGCCGCGTGGTAGTCGGGGCTGCCGTTGCCCCAGGTACCGGTGACGTCGGTGCCGCCGGCACCCTGGGTCGACATCGCCATGCCGTCGCTGTCGCCGATGGCGAAGGACGGGGCGGCGGTGACGGCGAGCGCGGCGGCGGCCAGGCCGGCGGCGGCCAGGGACTTCTTGATCACGGGATTGCTCCTGGTGGGTTGGGATGCGCCGCGGCACCGGGGTCAGTACCGGTCACTGCGGGGCGGAACTGGAACGCGGAGGGACAGCTCAGCCGATCAGGTGCGACAGCGGGGCGTCGCCGTCGGTCTGCGTGGCCTGTCCGATGTTGCAGATCTGGTGCTCCTGCTGGTTCCCGATCGGGACATCGGCCTGGACCGGGATGAGGCCCACCTGGACGTGGTGGATCTCCGGCAGGCAGATGTTCGGGTTGTCCAGGAAGTGGTAGTTCGGGCTGTCATCGCCCCAGGTGCCGGTGACGTTCGTGCCACCGGGGCCCTGCACCGAGCTGGCCATGCCGTCCGAGTTGCCGAGGGCCATCGCGGGGGTAACGGACGCCGCGATCGCAGCGGCGGCGAAACCGACACCGGCAAGGGACTTCTTGAGCATTGCTGCGCGCCTTTCTGAGCACCTGTCAATTCATTGAGCTGGCACACAAATCAACGAAACCTGAAGCCCGTGGTTGCGCCTCCGAACGGGCGAATCCCTCCTCGTCGCTGTGAGGACCGGGGTAGCTCGAAAGGCGGAACTGGGATCGCGCGGGAGCGAATGCGCACCCGCGTAATGGGCCGGACGAGTGGATTTCGCACGGGCCTTGCCGCACCCGGCTGTTGAATCGACCTCATCCCATGCCTCGAACCGGGCCCGCTTCCGTCGGTCATCGGAAATCCGTCCAGCAACCCGTCCGGGCAAGAGTGTTCGGACAGGAATGAGTGTCACGATGAACAAGTCCCTCCGCGGTACGGCGGTCGCCCTCGCGGCGTGCGCGGCGCCGGTCCTGGCCGCGGTGAACGCCACCGGCGCGCAGGCGGCGGCGCAGCTCACGCCCCAGCAGCAGGAGGCGCTGGAGCAGTCCGCCGCGCGCATGCAGGTGCCCTTCGCCGTCCCGCTGGGCCCGCTGGTGCAGCATGTGACGGGCAACCACTCGGACAGCGGTGTCGAGGGCACGATCCCGGCTCTGCCCCTGCAGCCGCCGGCGATGAGCGGCAACCACAACCAGCTGATCCCCGACCCGCTGGTTCCGCAGCTGAGCTCCGCGCCGCAGACGCCGTCCCTCGACGCCGTCGCGCCGATGCCGTCCCTGGACGGCACGGTCCACGACGGCGGCGCGAGCCTGGCGTTGCCGGCCGCCCCGACGAAGGCGCTGGGCGCCGCGCTGGGCCTGGGCCACCCGGTCACCTACCAGGGCCGCGCCATCCCGTCCGCGCTGGACGCGCCGTCGCGCGTGGAGGCTGCGCAGGCGGAGCAGCAGAGTGCGCTGCCGCAGTTGCCGCAGGTCGACCTCTCCCGCCTGCAGCCGGCGATCACCGAGCCGAGCCTCTCCAGCGCGCCCGGCGGCCAGCTGTCGCTGGACCAGCGCACGCCCGACGCCAACGTCGTCAAGCCGGTCCAGGACATCGTCGCCGACGCGCAGGGCACGCTGAACCGCGCGCGCTTCTAGGCACTCGGGTGACCAGGGGTGCGGGGAACTGCGCGAGTAACCACCCTGTGCGGATGGCCCTGCTCGTTCGGCGAGTCACCACTTCGGGTGGCTTGTCGCGCAGTTCCCCGCACCCCTGAACAGTGCAACGTCATCGCTTGCAGAGGCGCTTCGTCTCAGCCCGGGAGGAGATTCGCGGCTCCGCCGACCAGCGGCAGGCTGCTCAGGCCGCCGCCGTTGCTGAGGCCGCTGGTGACCGGCTTGGTGGAGACCGGGCCCGCGCCGGGGGAGTCGGGCTGGAGGGCGACGGCGTTGTTCAGCGGGTCCGCGGAGGAGTTGGCCAGCGGGTCGAGGCGGAAGTCCTTCGCCGGAGCGACGATGTAGGGGACCGCGCCGGTCAGGCCCGCCACCGCCGGGCCGATGGACGTCGGCTGCAGCTCCGCGGAGGGGCGCGCGCCGCTCGCTGTGGTGAGGGCGGCAGCGGGGGTCGCCGCCGCGATGCCCGCGGCGCCGAGCAGGATCGTGGTCAGTGCCGCAGTACGGGCGGTCTTACGCATCGGACTCTCCGAGGTTGTTCACGAACACACGAACAGGGCTGGAACGGACACCGCCGTCCCCCCGCGCGCGCGGCGCAGGGGGACGGCGGCAGCGGTCTGCTGGGTGAGGGTCAGCAGCCGGGCTGGTTCACGCACGTGTTGCCGAAGGCCGGGTTCAGCGCACCGATCACGTTGATCGAGTTGCCGCACAGGTTGATCGGAATGTGCACCGGGACCTGCACGAGGTTGCCGGACAGGAAGCCGGGGGAGTTGGCGGCGATGCCGTTCGCGTTGGCGTCGGCAGCGGCGGCGCCGGCGGCGCCCGTCAGCAGGCCCACCGTCGCGAGAGACACGGCAGCGGCGGTCTTGAACTTGCGCACGATCAATCTCCTACGGGTCAGGCTGATCGGTGGTGATCAGCAGGTCAGCTGTTGTTCACGCAGGCGTTGCCGAAGGCCGGGTTCAGCGCACCGATCACGTTGATCGAGTTGCCGCACAGGTTGATCGGAATGTGCACCGGGACCTGCACGAGGTTGCCGG
>NZ_JBGCCR010000021.1:0-127940 GCF_041262485.1 Streptacidiphilus sp. BW17
AGAACGTTTCGGCCTTCGCTTTTCGCTCCGGCCCGTTCCGACGAGTGAAACTCTAGCTGGTTTCTCCGGCGTTAACCAAATCCACCAGCCGGTCCTGAAAAATGGCAGCACGAAAATGAATTCGTACGATCATCAACTTCAGGGGGTTCGCTGCCTCCGGACCTGCGCGGTACCCGCTGCAGGGGAGACAACTCGGAGAACACTACGCATCCCCGGGAGCCGGGTCAACCCCTCCCGTCGAAGATCTTTTGAGGAGGAACTCGCACCACACCGCCTTGCCCCCGTCCGGCGTGCGGCGGGTGCCCCAGTTCGAGGCGATGGTCGCCACGATCTCCAGGCCGCGGCCCGACTCGTCGGCCGGGAGGGCGCGCTTGCGGCGCGGGAGGTGGTCGTCGGCGTCGGTGACCTCGATGGTGAGGCGGCGGTCGGTGCGGCGCAGGCGGAGGCGCATCGGGGGGTGGCCGTGGGTGAGGGAGTTGGAGACCAGTTCGCTCACGGCCAGTACCCCGAGGTCCTGGAGTTCCTCACCCACGCGCCAACTGGTGAGGACGCCCTGGGTGAAGGCACGGGCGCTCGACGCCGCCTCCGCACCGCCGAGCAGGTCGAGGGAGGCGGTGCGGAACAGTTCGGCGGTGTCGTTGTCGCGCTGCGGGAGCTGGAAGACCAGAGCCGCCACATCGTCGTCGTGCTCCGGGGTGACGCCCATGGCGCGCAGCAGTCGCGAGCAGATCACGTCGGGCGCGCCCGTGGCGCCGGCGAGGGTGCCGGCCAGGGTGTCCAGGCTGTGGTCGATGTCCTGGTCGCGGCGCTCGACGAGGCCGTCCGTGTAGAGGACGCCGGTCGAGCCGGCCGTGAAGGGGAGGTTGCTGGAGGTGTGCATCCACCCGCCGGTACCGAGCGGCGGGCCGCCAGGTTCCTCCGGACGGGTGATGGTGCCGTCCGCCAGGCGGACCATGAGGGGCAGATGTCCGGCCGACGCGTAGCTGAGGCACTGCTCGCTGGGGTCGAAGACCGCGTAGACGCAGGTGGCGATCTGGGAGGCGTCGATCTCCGAGGCCAGGCCGTCGAGGAGCTGCAGCACCTCGTGCGGCGGCAGGTCGAGCCGCGCGTAGGCACGGACGGCGGTGCGGAGCTGACCCATGACCGCTGCGGCACGCATCCCGCGGCCCATGACGTCGCCGATGACCAGCGCGGTGCGCCCGCCGCCGAGGGTGATCACGTCGTACCAGTCGCCGCCGACGGCGGTGTCCGCACCGCCGGGCTGGTAGGTCGCGGCGACGCGGAGGTCGTCGGGCTGCTCCAGCTTCTGCGGGAGCAGGCTGCGCTGGAGGGTGACAGCTGCCTCGCGCTGTCGGCGTTCGCTCTCCCGGAGCCGTTCGGTGACCCGGACCTGGTCGGTGACCTCGGCGCCGAAGACGAGCACCCCGCAGACGTCGGACGCACCCGTACTGCGGCGCAGTGAGGCGAAGCTGCCGAGGCCGAGCGAGGACAGCCCGAGCGCGGTGCGCACGGACTGCGGAGCGGCTGCATCTGTGACCGCACCGGCGGCCGAGTCAGCGGCTGCACCGGCGGCCGAGTCGGCGACCGCATCGGTGGCCAAGTCAGCGGTGCAGTCGCCCGCATCCCTGCCCGCGTCGGTACCTGCCTGGGTGTTCGCGCCGCTGTCGGCGGGGGTGGGGACCATGGCGGCCTTCCCGGCGCCCCCGGTCAGCTGGGCCAGTTGCTGGCCCAGGTCCTCGGTCTCCCGGACCGGCGCGCAGACGAAGGTGTAGTAGCGCGGCGGCTCGACGCCCGCCAGGGCCGGGAGTTGGACCTTGCGGGCCTTGACGGTGCGCGGCCTTCCGGTCCGGTAGACCTGGTCCATCAGCGGCAGCAGGCCGAGTTCCTCCAGCTCAGGCATCACCTGGTGGGCGGGGACACCGGTTGGGCGCGGGCCGAAGACCTCGGTGTAGGCGCGGCTGAGGTAGCCGAGCCGGTGGCCTGGCCCGTAGCTGATGGCGACCAGCGCGGGCAGGTGCCCGAGCACGTCGTGGACGGCGAGGTGCTGGTGGCCGGCGTGCTCGTGGGCGATCCGTGCCTCGGGCAGTTCCCGGGTGGCGGGGACGCTGGGCGTGGGGCCGGAGGGACGGTCCTGCGGCGCGGAGGCGCGCCGCTGTCCGCCGGGGAGCCGGGCGCTCCAGCGTGTGAGGTTCAACGGAGTCCTTCGGGCTGCGGGTCGTCGGGGTACGTCGGGACGTCTGGGTACGTCAGGACGCCGGGTACGGGGATGCGAGGCAGGCTTCAGGTCGCGGAGTCGGGGTCCAGTGTGGCTGAAACCGCGCTCACGGGGAATCAGCTGCCGTGGGGTGTCTTGAAGATCGGCAAATCCGGCGAGACGGGACACATCACCTTTACAAAGCAGTCCGAGTCGGTCTATTCCGGTACAGCGCATCGCGGCACAAGCAGGGCGTCCGCGACACATCAGGCGGCACAACAGGTGAACCGATTCGGCTAGATCTAGATCGTCCCCCCTTCGCTCAAACCTTCGTCCAACAGGTGCTCGAAGCCCGCACGGGGCTCCTCCAGCTCCCCCAGTGAAACGATTTCGCGACCGGTCAGACTGGCGAGCAGCCAGTCGGACATCACCCGCGCCTTGCGCTCCCAGGTCGGTACGCGGCGCAGGTGCACGGCGCGGTGGAGCAGCCAGGCGGAGCGGCCGTGGAGCGAGCGGCTGCGCAGCTGGGCGACACCCTGGTGCAGCCCGAGCGAGGTGATCGTGCCCTTGAGTTCGCGCCGGTAGGCGGTGGTCGGCTGGCCGCGCAGGCAGGCGACCAGGTTGTCGGCGAGCACCATGGCCTGGTGGACCGCGTGTTGGGCGTTGGCACGGCAGGTCTCGCCGGGGCGGGCCAGATCGGGGACGGCGGCGGAGTCGCCGGCCGCGAAGACCCGCTCGGTGCCGAGGACGCGCAGATGGGAGTCGCACCGCAGGCGGCCCTGCGCGTCGACGGCCAGGCCGGTCTGCTTGAGCACGGGGTTGGCCCGCACGCCGGCCGTCCACACCAGGGTCCGGGCTGCGAAGCGGCTTCCGTCGGTGAGTTGGACGGTTCCGTCCGCTCCGACCGACGCGAGGCGGGTGCCGAGGCGGACGTCGATGGCGCGCTCGCGCAGCTCGGCGGTGGTGCGCTCGGCGGCCTGCGGCTCGGTCTCGGGGAGGATGCGCTTGCCTGCCTCGACGAGCACCCAGCGCAGGTCCTCCGGGCGGAGGTTGTGGTAGTGGCTGGTCGCGTGCCGGGCCATGTCCTCGAGTTCGGCGAGAGCGCCCGTGCCCGCGTAGCCGCCACCGACGAAGACGAAGGTCAGCGCGGCCTGACGCAGCTCGGGATCACGGGTGGAGGACGCCACGTCGAGCTGGGAGAGGACGTGGTTGCGCAGTTTGACGGCCTCTTCGACACTGCGGAAGCCGATTCCGTGCTCGGCGAGCCCGGGCACGGGCAGGATCCGCGAGACCGAACCGGGTGCGAGCACCAACAGGTCGTAAGGGAGTGTCAGTTCGATGGGTGATGCGCCGTAGACGGGTGCCGGGAGCAGCAGATGAGCTCGCGCGTTGGCTTGGTCCAACGACGTCAGCCGCCCCTGCATCACCTTCACCCCGCGCAGCGCGCGACGCAGCGGCACGACGACGTGGCGCGGGTCGATCGCGCCCGAGGCGGCCTCCGCGAGGAACGGTTGGTACGTCATGTACGAGGTGGGGTCGACCAGGGTGAGCTCGGCCTCTCCCGGTTTCAGGCGTGCCCGCAGCCGCAGAGCGGCGTTGACGCCGACCTGCCCGCCACCGATCAGCAGGATGCGCGCGGCCGAGGACGGCCCGGCCGATTCCGGTGAGGACGCGTGTGGGGACGCAGGTGGGATCACTCAACCATTCCGCACCCGTGAGTGGGTGCACGTCCATACTCCGTACCTGAATGAGTGGATACGGATGTGACGCTGATCGCCACGGCGGTGGCGGCGATGCCCCGTCGTCGAACGCGGACACGGCGGCACGGAATTGGCGCTTCGACTCCATTGATCAGCGCAGATGCCCTACGCTGCGCAACGACCGTCGTGTGCGCACGGTCGGTGCGGACGGTGGGATTCCTGCCCGACTCCCCTGGTCCCGTCGATGTGCCGTCAACTATGGTCGTTGAATCTGTCGTACGGGGGAGGACGAACCTCATGGTTCAGCAGGAGCAGGTACTGCAGCGCGCAGTCGAGGGGACGATTCCGGTGCAGCGGGGGCTGGTGGCGAAGGGGCTGACGACGAACGGCGGCGGACGGCTTCGCGTCGACGCGCGCCGCAACCTGGAGTCGGTGCTGCGCGCTGCGCGCGAGGTCTTCGGCGAACTCGGCTACGGCGCGCCGATGGAGGAGGTCGCCCGGCGCGCGGGCGTCGGCGTGGGCACGGTCTACCGGCGCTTCCCGAGCAAGGAGGTGCTGGTGCGGCGGATCGCCTCGGAGGAGGTGGTCTGGCTGACCACGCAGGCCCGCGAGGCGCTCAACTCGGACTCCACGGGGGCGTGGGAGTCGCTGGCGGACTTTCTCGCTCGCGCGGCGACGAGCGGCGCGGGCCGGCTGCTGCCGCCCGAGACGTTCCGCCAGGCCGAGGCGATGGTGCGGGTCCCCGCCCCGCGGTCGGCGACGTCGGATGAGTTGCTCTCCGGTGCCGTGCCGAGCACGTCCACCCCGATCACCTCGGTCGACGAGGAGTTCGGGGAGGACGCGGACCCGGTCCGACTGCTGGGACTGCTGGGGCAGTTGGTCGACCGCGCGGCGGGCTGCGGGGAGCTGCGGGGCGGGGTCAGCGTCGCCGACGTGGTGCTGGTGCTGACGGCGTCGGTGCCCGCGCATGCGTCTGCCGACGGCAGCGCGGCGGGGCGGTTGCTGCAGCTTCTGCTGCAGGGGCTGCGGGCGGGCTGACGCGCACGTTCGCTCCCGCGGGTAGTTGCACTTGGCTGGAGGCGCGGGGCTGTGCTGATGTGCAGCTCCGCTGCATGGTCGCGAGCAGGTGGACCTGTGCTCCCGCAGGAAGTTGCACTCACCTCAGGGGGCGCGGGGCTCTGTGCCTCAGCCGTACGGCGTTGCTGACCCTCACAGAGCACCCCCGCGCCCCCTGAACTGTGCGTTCCGCTTATCGTCTCTGCTCGAACGGCTGGACCTTGGCCCCCGAAGGGGTGGTGCCGAATCGTTCGCTCTCGTTGGCGGGACGGATCTGTGGGAACCTGACCCCGGTTGAGCGAGGGAAGCGGGGGTTGGGTCATGCCCACTGAGGAACCGGACGCGCCTGCGGCGCACGTGCCGCCGCAGGGAGTCGGCGGTGCCGAGGGTCTGCCGCGCCAGCGCGGCGACAGCGGGGAGGGGCCGCATGAGCACGGCGCGGCCGACCGCGTCGAGGCCGCCGCGCCGCCCAGCGTGCCCCCACCCGGCGGGCCCGTCGACGACGAACCGCTGACCACGTCCGACGCCGATCTCACCGCCGCCGTACGGGCCGGGGACGACGCCGCGTACGAGGAGCTGTACCGGCGCCACGTCGCCGCCGTCCGCCGCTACGCCCGTACCTGCTGCCGGGATTCGTTCACGGCCGAGGACCTCGCGGGGGAGGTCTTCGCCCGCACGCTGCAGGCGCTCCGCGCCGGCAAGGGGCCGGACATCGCGGTCCGCGCGTACCTGCTGACCGCTGTGCGCAACATCGCCGCGTCGTGGACGCGGGGCGACCGGCGTGAGCAACTGATCGACGACTTCCAGCTGTTCGCGACCAACAACGCCGTGGTCGCCACGGTCGACGTGACCGACCCGGGCGCGGACGCGCGGGCGATGACCGGGGTCGACCAGTCGCTCATCGTGCGCGCGTTCCTGAACCTGGACGCGGACGACCGGCTGCTGCTCTGGCACACCGAGGTCGAGCAGGAGCCGCCGCGCGAGGTCGCGGTGCTGCTGGGCAAGACCGCCAACGCCACCGCCGTGCAGGCGCACCGCGCACGTGAACGGCTGGCGACGGCGTTCCTGCAGGCCCACATCTCGGACACCCAGGCGTCCGACTGCGAGCAGCACGCGGCGAAGCTCGGCGGCTTCGCGCGCGGGCAGTTGGGCAAGCGGGCGTCGACGGACGTGCGGGCGCACCTGCAGGAGTGCGACCGCTGCTCGGCGGCGTACCTGGAGCTGGTCGACCTCAACCACAGCCTGCGCGAGCTGCTGCCTTCCGGCCTGCTGGTCTGGCTCGGCTCGGGCTACTTCACGGTGCTCGCGGCGGGGTTGGCCGGTGCGGCCACCGCCGGTGCGGCGGTCGGCGTCACGGCGGCTGCCGGTGGCTCCGCAACCACCGCCGGGGCGACCACGGCCGGTGCGGCCGGAGCCGCGGGCGCGGCGGGTTCGTCGGGCGGTGCCGCGGGCGGCGCTGCCGGTGGTGGCGCCGCCTCGGAGGGGGTGGGGCTGCCGGTCAAGATCGGTATCGCCACGGCCGTCGTCGTCGCCGCTGCCGCCGGGCTGGCGTTCGCGCTGACCGGGAGCGACGCCAAGCCGAAGCCCGTGCCGGTGGCCAAGCCGAAGCCGACTCCGGTGGCGACGGTCCCGGCCAGACCGGCCCCGAAGCCGACGCCCAAGCCGACTCCTCCGCCGCCCCCGCCGCCGGTGGTCAAGCCGAGCCCCACGCCCACCCCGACACCGACTCCCAAGCCGACTCCGCGTCCGACGCCGCCTCCGCCGAGACCGACGCCCAAGCCGACGCCGCCCCCGCCTCCGCCGCCCCCCGTGACCAGCTACTACGTCGATACGCTGCCTTACCAGGGCAGCGGCCCGGCCACCGGGCCCGCGTTGGCGCCGCCGAGTGTCTTCAACTGGGTGTGGCAGCGGCCCGACGGCGTCAGCATCGGCAAGAAGTCCTACGCGCGCGGCATCACCGTGATGGCGCCGTCGAACGCGGTGGTCGACCTGAACCGGGCCTGCACGAACTTCTCCGCGTGGGTGGGCATCGACGACATGACCATGGGCCTCGGTTCGGCGAAGTTCACCGTCGAGAACGGGACGACGGGCGCGGTGCTGTGGCAGTCCGGCGTCATCCACGGCGGTGACCCGGCCGAGAACGTCAGCGTGTCACTGAAGGGCCTGACCAAGATCAAGCTGGTGGTCCGGGGATCGCACGGCTTCATCGGCGGCCAGGTCGCCGACTGGGCCGACGCCCGCTTCAGCTGCTGAGGGCTGACGCCACCAGATCACTGGCCCTGCATCTGCTGGATCTGCTGCAGGGCCTGCAGGAAGGTCTCCGTCTCCTGCGCGCCCTGGACGGCGTACTTGCCCTCGAAGACGAACGTCGGGACGGAGCTGACGCCGATGGCGCGGGCGTGCTCCAGCTCGCTCGCGGTCTCGGCGCGGCCCTCGTCGGACGGGAGGAAGGCCTCGACGCGGGCCCGGTCCATCCCGGCGGCCACGGCGATCTCGGTCAGCGCGGCGAAGTCGGCGACGTCCACGCCCTCGGAGAAGTGCGCGGCGAGCAGCCGCTCCTTGAGGTCGACCTGCGTCTCCGGGCCGTACTCGTGCTCGGCGAGCCAGAGCAGGCGGTGGCCGTGGACGGTGTTGACGTGCAGGGCGGCGTCGAAGTCGTAGTCGATGCCCTCGTCCTTGCCGATCGCCGCGACGCGGTCGTCCATGGCGCGGGACTGCGGGCCGTAGCGCTCCTGCAGCCAGGCGCGGTGCGGGGTCGGCTCCATGGGGGCGTCGGGCACCAGCTGGAACGGGCGGTACACGACCTCGACGTCGTCGGCTCCCGCGAAGGCCGTAAGGGCCTGGTCGAACCGGCGCTTGCCGATGAAGCACCACGGGCAGGCGATGTCGCTGTAGATCTCCACCTTCATGAGAGCACGGCTCCTCTCGATCGTCTGCGCGCTCAGACAATGCCAACGCGGAGCCACCCGTCGGAATTCCGGACGCGACGCGACTTCGACGAGACCGCAGTCACACCTCCTCGGTGTCGCCCGCACGGTCTCGCCTGCTCGGCCACACCCGCGCGGTCACGCCCGCTTGGGGCCCGGGACGAGCAGCACCGGGCAGAGCGCGTGGAAGGTCAGCGCGGAGGCGACCGAGCCGAGCAACAGACGCGGGAAGCCGCCGTTGCCGCGGGTGCCGAGGACCAGAGTGTGCTGGTCCTCGGACGCGTGGAGCAGGAGCGCGACCGGGTCGCCCGCGACGACGTACAGCTCCGGGGTCGGGACGGGCTCCTGCCCGGCGTCCGGCTCAGCCTCCAGCCGGGCGGTCGCCGCAGTGACGCCGCGCTGGACGACGTCGGTCATGCCCGCCAGCAGGCGGCCGACGCTGTCCTGGACCACGTCGTCCAGGCCGACGGCCGTGTCGGCCAGCGGCGTCGGATTGACCGCCGCGAGCACCCGCACCGGCACCGCATGGGCCCGCGCCTCCTTGAGCGCCCGCTCCAGCGCCCACAACGAACCGTCCGAACCGTCGACGCCGACCAGGACGCCGGGTTGGGCGTGGGCCGGCGGAGGCTCGTGGGAGACGGGCATGGCGTGCATGCGTCCCATCATCGGGGCGGGTAGACCCGACCCGGCGTCAAGACACGTGTGACGCCGACGCGGTGGCGGCTCGCCCCGCCGGAGAAGGAGAAGCTGCCGAGGCAGGCTGCCCGGCCCCGGAGGTGACGGCGGGGCGGGGCAGCGGTGGCAGTCCGGTCCAGCAGGAGCCGCGGCGGGCCCGCAGACGGCGCAGCCACAGCTCCATGGCGACCACGTCCGCCAGCCCGTCCAGCGGGGCCGGCGCATCCGACGCCGCCGCGCGCAGTGCCGCTCGGACGCCCTCGGCGTCGATCAGGCCCCAGTCGCCCAGCAGGGATGCGGCGAAGAGCCGGTCCAGCGCGTCGGCGGAACGGCGCAGGCCCGCGCGCACACTGTCGGCCGCCGCGTAGGGGTCGGGCGGGAGGCCGTTGCCCCAGCCGTCGGGGACCTCCTGGACGCCTGCCCCGGCAAGGACCGCGCGGAGGATGCCGTGGCGCGCACCGGGTTGGATCCGGGCCCGGTCGGGGACCTGACGGCAGGCGCGGACCACCTGGTTGTCCAGGAACGGCGCGTGCAGACGCTGCCCGCGTGCGTCCGGCGCGCTCTCGACGACCTGGGCCAGCACACGGAACTCCGCCGCCCGCCGCTGGAGCGCCAGCCGGGCACGCCGGGCCCCCGGCCGCTCGTCGGGTGCCCCGGCGCGGGCGGCCAGGTGGAGGCGTTGGGCGACGGCGCCACGAGCGTCGGCGGTGAGCCAGGCCGCAGCCGGACCGGGCGTGCACCAGGCGAGCGCACGAGTGGACGCCTCCCCTGCGGTCCCGGGCGGGGCGCCGACGGCGCGACCGCCGACGAGGGCCGCGGCGGCGTCCCGCAGTCCGTCGGTGTAGCCGGTACGGGCGAGCCGCCGGGCCGCGCGCACGACCGCGACGGGCGTGCCGACCATGGCGCTGTCCGCGCGGGCGAGGGCCGCGACCGGCCGCAGCAGTGGGCTTCGACGGCGTTCCAGCAGCAGGTCGGCGAGTCGGGCCGGGTGGCCGTCCAGGACCTGGCGGGCGCCGTGGCCGCTGATGTGGTCGGTGCCTGCCGCGGCCAGCCGCGCGCGGTGGCGCAGCGCGGCGACCAGCGCCGGGCCGGGCTCGTCGGTCAGCGGTCCGGCCAGCGGGTCGTCGGCGAGGTCCGCGTACGGGAGCGCGTCCTCGCCGCCGGGGACGACGACGTGGTCGAGCCGGTCCGCGGCGGCTTCGGCAACGGAGCGGGCGCGCAGCAGCTCCGCCTCACGCGCGGGAGTGAGCGGCGCTCCGGTGGCGCCCTCGGCGTCGGTCCAGGTGATCGCGAGCAGCCCGGTCGGCTCGGCTTCGGGCGCGGTGACGCGACGGGCCCAGGATCCGCGCACCGCACCGGTCCGGCGCGCGGCGTCCGGTCCGGCCGACGACGAGGACGGCGGCGTCGGCGGGCCGTGGTGGAGGGTGCGGTAGCTGCGGGGGTCGCCCCAGCGCTCCTCGCTGAAGGTGCCGAGGGCCGGGTGGCGGACCGGCGGGGCGCTGCCGTTGGGCGCCCCAGTGCCGTCAGGGGTGGCGCGCTCCGTACGCCGGGTGGACTGGGAGGACCGGGAGGACTCGGAGGACCGCGCGTCGGGCGGCTCCGGCGCTGTGGTGGCGCCTGTGGCGGCGCCGGGGGCCAGGCCTGCGCTGCCGGGGTCACGGGGCGAGCCCGGTGCGCCGCTGGGGCGTTCGGTGGCGCGTGCGGCCGGCACCTTGGCGACGCGAGGGATCGTCGCGGCCAGCAGTGCCAACACCGTCGAGGCGCTGCCGCCGGACAGGTCGACGCTGACGTCCCGTCGGCGGACGACGAGCTCTCCGGCCTCGTCGGGACAGTCGTAGCCGATGCCGCCCTCGAACAGCATCTCGTCCGGCAGGCCCTCGCCGGAGCCGGACAGCGCCTCGGCGCCCCGGCGGTGCGGCCGGCCGACGAACATGCCGAGGCCGTGCCCGAGGCTGAGATCGGGCCCGAGACCGAGGTCCGGCGCGAGGCCGAGATCGAACCCCGGCCCAACTCCCGCTTCCGGCACGGAGCCCCGGCCCGCAGAGCCGGGACCTGTGACGAAGACGGTGGCGGACAGCTCGGCCGACATGTCCCCCGCCGCAACCGCCTGGCCGGCCAGGCCGCCGAGGCCGCCGACGCCGAAGGCGGGCTGCGGCACCTGCTGCGAGGTGCGCACCCGTAGCCGGACGGACTCCAGCAGCGACCGGGTCACCTCGGCCGTCGCCGACGCCTCGCTGTTCTCGTAGCTCCCCACTCCACCGGGCACCGGCTCGTAGACGCCGACGGCCGGGACGCCGCCGCGCACGGTCAGCGCCTGCCCCGGCGGGACCCGGAGCACCCCCGTGAAGGGGCTTCCGTCGCCGACGCCCTCGGGTGCGTCGGGCAGGGCCAACCGCGCCGCGAGGTGGATCCGGTCGAGGGGCGCGTCGACGAGGTCGGCCAGCGGCAGTGCGGCGGTGGCGTAGGCGGTCCCGCCGCCGAACGGCGTGTGGTAGACGGGGTGGACTCCGGCCAGATCGCCCAGGATCGAGACGCGCGAGCCCAGTTGGAGCACCACGACGTAGCTGCCGGACCAGGTGGTCAGGTGCCGCAGCGCACCACCGGACGTCGCCAGCAGGGCGGTGCGCAGCGCTGCGTCCGCCGCCCCGCAGCGGCCGAGGACCAGCAGACGCGCCGACGCGCCGTCGTCGGGCGGGAGTTCACCGGCGACCGGATCGTCGACGAGGTCGGGGAAGCCGTGGCGGACGACCGCGCTGGAGTGGCGCCGCCACCGGTGCAGCGTGACGCTGCGGATCTCGTCCGAACGCCAGTCCCCCACCGCCCACAGCGGATCGGAACCGGGCCAGAGCAGGCGTCCGCCGACCGGCCGGAGCGCGCGCACGTCAGCGAGGGCGGTAGTGCCGTCTCGGGTCTTTCCGCCCAGACCGCTCCAACCCACCAACCATCGCATCGTCGCCTCCACGCCAAAGGCACGGTGCCGCACCGTCAGCTCCCCATCGTGTCAGCCAACGGCGTGTTCGGCTGTGGCATCGAGGCAGGCAAATTCCGGAAGTTGACGCAATGTTGTCGGACAAACAGGGCTGACCACCACAAACACGACAGGGACGGGAGCGGGCAGGGCGTGGAGCGCGGTCCGGACCCTCCCCTCCCGGGCCCGGACCCCGACCCCCTAGGTCCGGCCCAGGCACAGTCGCCGCGCGCCCGTCCGCACGAGAAGAACTGACCGAACGAACGGCCGGAACGAACGGACCACAGCTCGGGAGGTGTCCGCACACCCCCCGAGCCGGTCCGCCGCCGCGCGGGGATGTACGGCGGCGGCATCCCCCGACCCGCCGGGTCCTCGACGGCAGGCCGACCCACGCCACCATGCAAACGCCGGAACCCCGGGCAAGGGAGGGGGCACACCGGGGCGCACCGCCGCACGGGCCAGGGGCATAGACCACCCCGGAACTGCCATCTCCGCCACCGGATCCCGCCATCTGGAACAAGACCCCTTAACCGTGGGAAGGCAGGGAACTACTCTGGGTGCAACAGGGCGACGTGCGGGATCCGGGAGGGGGTGGCAGGAGGGCATGACGACCACTGGCAGTCGCGGGCCGAACGACAAACTGGGCACCCTGCTGACCCTTGCCGGGATGAGCAACGCCGGGCTGGCCCGCCGGGTCAACGACCTGGGCGCGCAACGCGGTCTGACCTTCCGTTACGACAAGACCTCGGTGGCCCGCTGGGTCACCAAGGGCATGGTGCCGCAGGGTCCGGTGCCGCATCTGATCGCCACGGCGATCGGCGGCAAGCTGGGCCGGGCGGTCCCGCTCGAGGAGATCGGCCTGGGCAGCACCGATCCGACACCCGAGATCGGCCTGACCTTTCCGCGCGCGGTTCCCGCAGCGGTGCAGAGCGCCACCGACCTGTGGCGGCTCGACCCCGGGCGCACGCGCAAACCCGGTGCGCCGGGCAGCGGTTGGTGGGACACCCTGGCCGGGAGCTTCTCCGTCGCGGCCTACACCACCCCCGTCGCGCGCTGGCTGATCACGCCCGTCGACGGCTCGGTCGCGCGCGAGGCGCCGAGCGCCGACAAGGACCGTAAGGACCACAAGGACGCCCAGGACCACGCGGACGACAACGACCGCACGGACACAGCGGCGGCGGACGCACACGTCCAGGGACGGCGGTCCGCGCCGACCGTTCCCGGCGCGCGGGCAGGTTCCCTGGAGCTTCCGGAGCCTGGTGGCCTTGCGGACGCGACGTCCCCGTCCCTGTCGACCGGGCACGAGAACGGTTACGAGACCCGGCACGAGGGGCAGTTCGGGCATGCGGGTGCGCCGCTGGGCCTCGCCGACGGTGTCCGCGGCAGCTACCGGGTCGGCCATGCGGACGCGGCCAAGCTGCGTCAGGCCGCCGAGGAGGCCCGACGCTGGGACTCCCGCTACGGCGGCGGCGACTGGCGCTCGTCCATGGTCCCCGAGTGCCTGCGGCGGGACGCCACACCGCTGTTGCTCGCCAGCTACAGCGACGAGGTGGGCCGCGCACTGTTCGGCGCGACCGCCGAACTGACCCGGCTCGCCGGGTGGATGGCGTTCGACACCGGACAGCAGGAGGCCGCACAGCGCTACTACATCCAGGCGCTCCGCCTGGCCCGCGCGGCGGCGGACGTCCCGCTCGGCGGCTATGTGCTGGCGTCGATGAGCCTGCAGGCGACCTACCGGGGTGCTGCCGACGAGGGCGTCGACCTCGCCCAGGCCGCCGTGGAGCGCAACCGGGGGCTGGCGACGGCGCGGACGATGAGCTTCTTCCGGCTGGTCGAGTCGCGGGCCCACGCCCGCGCCGGGGATGCGGCTGCCTGCGCCTCCGCCCTTGCCGCGGCCGAGAGTTGGCTGGAGCGGTCACGTCCGGGCGACGGCGATCCGGCCTGGATCGACTTCTACACCTGGGACCGGCTGGCAGCGGACGCGGCGGAGGGTTTCCGGGACCTCGGCATGCCGGGCAAGGTCCGCGAGTTCACCGAACGCGCGCTGGCCACGCCCACCGAGGAGTACGTCCGCTCGCACGGCCTGCGCCTGATCGTCTCGGCCATGGCCGAGCTGGACCAGGGCGAGCTGGAGCGCGCGGTGGCGGCGGGCAACCGCGCCCTCGACGTGGCCGGGCGGATCTCCTCGCAGCGCACCCGCGAGTACCTGGCGGAGATGCTGAAGCGGCTGGACCGCTTCAAGGGCGAACGGATAGCCCAGGAGTTGGTGGAACGCGCCCGCCTCACGCTCGCCGCGCCGGCCTGAACCCACGTCCGATCACCCGCCTGGACGCCCGCCCGAACCACGTCTCCGTGCCGCCGCCCGGACGCCGTGGCGTGGCGTGGCCCCATCACGTGTGTGACCACGTCCCTGACCTCGGACGCGCCCTGCTGCGGACGGTCATGGCCGCGTAAGGTGACCGGCAGAACCTCGTCGAACCGTCGGAAGGGCTTGCGTGCGGGGCTTTGACTGCGACGTCGTGATCATCGGTGCGGGCATCGTCGGGCTGAGCGCCGCGTACGCGCTCTCCCAGCAGGCGCCCGAGCTGGACGTGGTCGTGCTGGAGAAGGAGCCGCGGCTGGCGGCCCACCAGACCGGCCGCAACAGCGGGGTGATCCACAGCGGCCTCTACTACCGACCGGGCTCCCTCAAGGCGAAGTTCGCCCTGGCCGGAGCCGCGGAGATGGTCGAATTCTGCAAGGAACAGGGCCTCCCCCACCAGGTCACCGGCAAGCTGGTGGTCGCCGTCGACCGCACCGAGCTGCCGCGGCTGCACGCGCTGGCCCAGCGCGGACGCGAACACGGCCTGCCCACGCGCGAGTTGGGCGCGGCGCAGATCGCCGAACAGGAACCGCACATCAGCGGCGTGGCCGCGCTGCACGTCGGCACCACCGGCCTCGCCTACTACCCGGCCGTGGCCGCCCGCTACGCGGAGCTGTCCGGGGCACGGATCCGGACCGGCAACGCGGTCACCGCCATCGACCGACGCGGCGACGGCGTCACCGTGACCACGACGCTGGGCGAGGTCCGGGCGCGGGTGCTGGTCAACTGCGCGGGTCTGCAGAGCGACCGGGTGGCGCGGATGGCGGGCGACGAACCCGGGCTGCGGATCGTCCCGTTCCGCGGCGAGTACTTCGAGCTGGCCCCGGAGGCGGCGTCGCTGGTGCGCGGGCTGGTCTACCCGGTGCCGGACCCGGCGTTCCCCTTCCTCGGCGTGCACCTGACCCGTGACCTGCACGGCGGCGTGCACGTCGGCCCCAATGCCGTCCCGGCGCTGGCCCGGGAGGGCTACGACTGGCGCACGGTCAGCCCGCGCGACCTGCTCGCCACCGCCGGCTGGCCGGGCACCTGGTCGCTCGCCTCGCGTCACTGGCGCGCGGAGGCGGTCGAGCTGCGCCGCTCGCTCAGCACCCGGGCGTTCACCCGCGCACTCCAGCGCCTGCTGCCCGCCGTCGCCGAGCGGGACCTGCTGCCCGCCCCGGCAGGCGTCCGGGCCCAGGCGGTCGACCGGCACGGCGCGCTGGTCGACGACTTCGCCTTCGCCGAGGGCCCGCGAACCGTCCACGTGCTCAATGCCCCCTCCCCGGCGGCAACCGCGTCCCTCGCGATCGGCCGCGAGATCGCCGGACGGGCAAGGGCCGCGCTCGACCGCAGCTGAGCGGGCGCGCCGCGGTGGCCGTCGGAACCGAGCGGACGGACGGACCTCGGCCAGACGGACCTGGGCCGACCGAGGGATGGGCCAACGCTCGGAGCTGGGCCGACAGTCGGAGCCGAGCCGCCGGTCCGTGGCGACGGTTCCGTAGACTGGGGCGCATTGTGACCAGCCAGCCCACCGCCCTCGTTCCCCCGGCCGCCGCACGCCCCGAGGCCTCCGGCACCGGCACCGGCACCGGCACCGGCACTGACGCGCCGCGTCCCGGCGACCCCGTCTCGCCGGAGCTCCACACCGAGCGCCGGATCCGCAGCTTCCACCCGCGCAAGGGCCGGATGAGCACCGCGCAGTACGACGCGCTGGAGCGCTCCTGGGACGCGTGGGGCATCCGGATCGACGGCGAGCGGCAGCTGGACCTGGACGCCTGGTTCGGGCGGACGGACGCCGAGGTGGTGCTGGAGATCGGCTTCGGCATGGGCGACGCCACCGCGATCATGGCCGCCGCCGAGCCCGAGCGCTGCATACTCGCGGCCGACGTGCACACCCCCGGCCACGGCAACCTGCTGCGCCGGATCGAGTCCGACGGCCTCGACAACGTCCGCCTGGCCGAGGGGGATGCCGTGGTGCTGCTCCGGGACCAGCTGGCGCCCGCGTCCCTGGACGGGCTGCGGATCTACTTCCCGGACCCGTGGCCCAAGGCCCGCCACCACAAGCGGCGGCTGATCCAGCCCGAGTTCACGGCGCTGGCCGCGTCCCGGCTCCGCCCCGGCGCGACGGTGCACTGCGCGACCGACTGGGAGCCCTACGCGGAGCAGATGCTGGAGGTGCTGACCGCCTCCCTCGACCTGGTCAACCTGCACGACGACTTCGCGCCGCGTCCGGACTGGCGGCCGGTGACCAAGTTCGAGCGCCAGGGGCTGGCCAAGGGCCACGTCGTCCGCGACCTGCTCTTCCGTCGACGCTGAGCTGCGGTCCGGGCGCCTGCGCGCGTGCATCGCACCCCTGTGGTGATCGTGCGGTGACCGTACGGGCACAAGTCCTTACCCGCTGATCCGCCGCCCCGCTAAGGTCATGGGGTGAGCAGCGCGCAGCACGAACCCCCGGCGAACAGCACCGCCGGGGACTCGACCGGGCCGATATCCGGCACCGGCACCGAAACCCCCCTCCCGCCCACCGGCTCCGCCGAACCGGTCGCACCCGTGGCCGTCGACGTGCCGCTGCCCGAGGGTCTGCCGACGGCTCCCCAGCCGGGGACGGCCGGGCTGCCTTTCGAGCCGCCGCGCGCCCTTCGCTACAAGGTCCGCCGCAACCTGCTGGAGAACCGCTGGCTGCGTATCGCGCTGGTGGTGATCGCCTTCGCCGCGTGCGGGGCGGCGATCCTCAACATGGTCCACACCCAGACGGGGACCGCCGGGTTCGTCGTCGGCGTCGCGCTCGCCGTGCTGCCGGTGCCGCTGGTGCTGGGCGCCTACCACTGGCTGGACCGGGTCGAGCCGAAGCCCGCGCGGCTGCTGCTCTTCTGCTTCGGCTGGGGCGCGTGCGCGGCCACGCTGGTGGCGATCCTGGCCAACGACTGGGCCACCTCGCTGCTCATCAGCCACCAGGTGGGCGGCGGCGAGACGCTGGGCGCGAGCCTGGTCGCGCCGCTGGTCGAGGAGTCGTCCAAGGCCGCGCCGCTGCTGCTGATCTTCCTCTTCCGCCGCCGTGACTTCACCGGCATCGTCGACGGCGCGGTCTATGCCGGGTTCACCGCGACCGGCTTCGCCTTCACCGAGAACATCCTCTACATCGGCCGCTCGGTGATGGACGGAAGCAACGACGGCGGCACGGGCATAGCAGCGACCGTGATGACCTTCGTGATGCGCGAGGTGATGTCGCCGTTCGCGCACCCGCTCTTCACCTCGATGACGGCGGTGGGCTTCGGGCTCGCGGCCATCAGCCGCAAGCGCTGGCAGCGGATCTGCGCCCCGATCGCGGGCTGGATCTTCGCGATGCTGATGCACGGCACCTGGAACAGCGCGCCGGTGCTCGGCCCGCTGGGCTTCTTCGGCGTCTACTTCCTCTTCATGATGCCGGTCTTCGCGCTGATGGTCTGGCTGGTGATCTGGTCGCGCGGCAACGAGCTGCGGGTGGTCGGCAAGCAGCTGGCCGTCTACGTCGCGGCGGGCTGGATCGCGCGTCCGGTGCCGCTGGTGCTGGCGTCGATGCGGACCCGCAAGCAGGCCCGGGCGCTGGCCCGCTTCCAGCGGGGGCCGACCGGCGACAAGGCGATGCGCGAGTACCAGGGCTTCGCGACCTCGCTGGCGCTGCTGCGCGAGCGGGTGGCCCGCGGCCTCGCGGTGCAGGACTTCGCGGAGCGCGAGCAGGAGCTGCTGCACCACCTGTGGGAGCGCAAGGAGACGGTCGAGGGCGTCTTCGACCGGGTCGGCGAGCAGGAGTGGTACCGCACCCACCCGCCGCTGGCCACGGCCTGGGCCGGCGCTCCGACGCCGGGCTTCGGGTATCCGTACCCGCAGCGTCCGGGCTACACGCCCTACCCGCAGCGTCCCGGTCCCGGTTACGCGCCCTACCCGCACACCCAGCCGCCGGGATACGGGCAGCAGCCGTTCGTGCCGCAGCAGCAGACGCCGCCGCAGTACGGCCGACCGCCGTACGCGGCGCAGCAGTACGGCGGCCAGCAGTACGCTCCGCGGGCATACGCTCCGCAGCAGCCGTGGCCGTACGCACCGCAGCCACAACAGCCGTCGCCGTACGCACCGCAGCAGCCGCCGCAGCAGCCGGCGGTGCCGTCCCAGGCACAGCCGAGCCCCGCGGCCGAGCAGCCTCCGGCCGAGAGCTGAGTCGGGGCTGACGTCGGGGCTGACGCCCGACGCACACGCCCGGCTCATCCTCCGTACATCCCGGCATCGCCTGTGCGTCGGGCGTACCGGAACCATCTGCCACCCCTGTCGCGTTGTCCCAATATCCGCACACGGAGGTGCGGCGACGCCGACACAGCGTCAGGAGGCAGCGCCAGTGACCGATGGCATCTATCGGATGGCCGTGACCAGTGGACACGGCCACCAGGAGACTGTTGCCCTCGCCGAGCAGCAGCTCCGGCAGTGGCTGAAGGCGTTGCACTACGACGAGCCCGGCTCGGGCAACGGTCGTCGGCGCGTCGGACCGCAGGCCGTCCTGGACCAAGTGGCCCGGGGCAAGGCGGTCCAGGGGCGGCTCGCCCGATGGCGGCTGCGCGAGTTCACCGTGCAGGGCATCTGGCAGACCTCGCTCACCGTGGCGTCCGCCCGCGACGGCCGCACCTGGGTGCAGCTCGACGCGGAGCAACTGCCGGTCCGCGGCGAGGAGCCCGCCAAGGCCCCCGTTCCCGGACTGGCCCGCGGCCTGCTGGACGTCCTGGACGCCGTCGAGGGCGAGCAGACCGGCGCGGCCCGCGTCCACGCGCTGCCCGGCATCATCGAGAAGCAGGACGTCGACGAGATCCTCGACGAACTGTGCGACCCGGACCGGCGGTTGCCGATCGTGGTCGCCAGCACTCCCCTGCACACCGACTTCGAGGACTGGCTCAACGACACCGTCGACCCGCTGCTCCGCAGTTGCAGCGGTCTGGCCGTCCTCTACGCGCTGGCTCCCGGCGCCGAGCGCACCTTCAACGCCGCGCTGGAACACCACCGCGTGTACGGCGGCGCGGTCCGCACGTACCTCCCCGGCCTCGACCCGGCCTGGGCGCCCGAGGCGGCGCGGCACCGGGTGATGTCCCGGTCCACGATCGAGGAGAACCTGCGCCGGGCCTCCGGACTGCTGGCCTGGCTGCCGCGTCGGTTGGCTGTCCAGACCCCCCTGCCGGACCAGCTGGTCGGCCTGCCGCCGCTGCGCCCCGAGGGCCTGCCGGAGGCCGACGCGATCGTGCCCGGCGGGCTGCTGGTCGACCACGAGGAGGAGGAGCTCCACGAGCAACGCGCCCGCGCCGAGGAGCTCCAGGAGGTGCGCCGCTGGCTCCGCGCGGCGGAGGAGCGCGAGTCGCAGCTGGCCGCGGAGTACGACGAGCAGTACAGCGAACTGCGCGCGGCGCGGACGGAGCTGCGCTCCCTCTCCGGCCGCCCGGCCCGTCCGCAGGACTCCGAGCCCGGCACCTTCGCCGAACTGCTGGAGCGCTGGGACGAGTTCCCGCTGCTGGAGTACACCGGCGACCCCCGCCTGACCAAGGAGCTGGACGAGCAGACCGACCACCCCACCTGGGTCCGGATGACCTGGGACGCGCTGCTGGCCCTCCAGGACTACGCGGAGGCGGCCAAGGAGGGCGCGTCCGGCGGCGACTTCCGCAGCTGGTGCGAGAACACCCCGCCGGACTGCCACCCCTTCCCGCCCCGCAAGGTGATCCGCGGCGAGTCACGCACCGTCAGCACCAACGCGAAGTGGAAGCGCGAACGCCTGCTGCCGGTCCCGACGACGGTCGACCCGTCGGGCCGCGTCTTCATGGGCGCCCACCTGCGGATAGGCGGCGGTGGAACGGCGCCGCGCCTGCACTATCACGATGACTGCTCGAACACGGGCCGGGTCTATGTCGGATACATCGGCCTGCATCTGCACAACACACGCACGAACTGACGGAGGTTCACGGTCATGGCTCAGGTCCCTTCCTCGCTGATTGCCGCGAGCGGACTCATCGGCGGCTTTGCCGTCGCCCGCGCGACGAAGCGGAGGGAACTCGGCGGGGTCGCTCTCGCCGCGGCGGGCGGCGCGGCGGCTCTGCAGTGGCGCAAGTCCGCGGGCCCGCGCACGGCCGCCGCGCTCGGCGGCCTCTACGCGGCGGCGTTCGCCGGCTCCCACCCGCTGGCGAAGAAGATCGGCGCCTGGCCGTCCGTTCTGACGGTGGCCACGGGCATGGCGGCAGCGTCCTGGGCCCTGGCGGACCGGAAGTAGTCGACCAGAAGTCAGAAGCAGGGGGCGTGGCAACACCCCTGGGGCGCGGGGCTCTGCTGATCTGCGGCTCCGCCGCGTGGGCGCGACCAGCTGAGCCCGCGCTCCCGCAGGAAGTTTCACGATTCAGGGCGCGGGGAACTGCGCGACAAGCCACTCGGGGCAGATGGTCCTCAACGAACTGAGTCATCCGCATGGGGTGGTCTCTCGCGCAGTTCCCCGCGCCCCTGAATAGTGCAACTTCCCCGCCTGCGCAGCCTGAGACGGTGCAACTACCTCAGCTGCAGAAAGCTTCTAGAGGTTCACGCCTCGCGAAGCGAGCCACGCCGTGGGGTCGACCGGCTCGGCGCCGTCCGGGCGGATCTCGAGGTGGAGGTGGGGGCCGGTGGAGCTGGCCGTCGCGCCCACGCGACCCAGCGGCTGGCCCGCTGCAACCGAACCGCCGCCCGCGACCGTGATCGCGGAGAGGTGACAGTACCAGATCTCCGTGCCGTCCGGCAGGGTCTGGACGACGCGGTAGCCGTAGCTGCCCGCCCAGCCTGCCTCGGTGATCGTGCCGGTGCCCATCGCGCGGACCGCCGTGCCCGCCGGGGCCGCGAGGTCGAGGCCGGCGTGCAGGTGGGCCCAGTAGGAGCCCACCGCGCCACGGCCTGTGTCGCTGTGGACCGCGGTGAGGGGGGCCACCAACGACTCCGCCAGGCGGGCGCGTTCGACCGCCTGCGCCTTCGCGGTGGCCGCGCTCGCGGCCTCCCTGCGGGCGGTGTTCTCGGCGGCGCGCTGCGGGACGGCCTGGGCGAGGATGCGGTCCGCAAGGGCCACACCGGCGTCCGAGCCGTGGCTGGCCGGAACCTGCTCGTCGTCCTGGAGCCGCATCGTGCCGGTGGGGCCGCCGTGCTCGGAGTGGTCCGCCGCGAGGGCGGGACCGGCCAGCCCGATGACGCTGCTGGCACCGACCGCCATGGCCGCGAGGCCCAGTGCGGCACCGCGCTGGCGCGGCACCGTGGCCGTAGGCTCGGCGACGGTCTCGACCGGGTATGACGCCATGACTGGCGTGCTCCTTTCCGTCCCTTCGCCGACCGGGTTAGCTGACGGGTTCGGAGAGGGCGGTCTCCTACGGCTGTGAGGCCGATTCACCCCGGGGTACGTGGGTCCCCGGCTCCGTGAGGATTAGGCGATCCGCGCGACGGCCGCGCGTACTGTTATTGAAAGTTAATACTAAAGCCGTCTGAAACCAAGTACTTCCCGGGGTGCAGTTGGGACGGCAGCGCCTCCAGCTGAACCTTCGTCATCAAGTCGGTCATTTCGGACAAGTGCGCCGACGGAGCCCGCCAGCACCTTCTGGAGCAGGCTGTATGCCAGGATCGGCAACAGCACCGCCGGGTTGCCGGGCATCCTGGTGGCCGCGACGACCGCGCTCGCACTGCTGTTGTTCATGCCCGACGCGTACGTCAACGCGATGGCGTCCGCCCGCGGAACCCCGAGCCGGACCGCCAGCACCCACCCGATCAGGAACGAGCCCGCGCACATCGCCGCCGCCGCGACGACCACCAGCACCAGGAAGTCCGGATCAGGACGCTCGATCACCTGACGCAGCGCGCCGCAGGCGTTGGTGTAGCTGAGGGTCACCACGACCAGCAGGTTGACCGCCTTCACCGCCGGCAGCCAGCGCTCCCGCGCCGCGCCGGACGGCAGCAGGCGACCCGTCAGCAACCCTGCCGCGCACGGCAGCACGACCGCCAGGACGGCGAACGCGCTGCACGCGTGCTCGGCCACACGATGCAGGTCGGCCGCGTACGGACCGGAGGCCAGGAATCCGCCGAGGTGCAGACCGAGCGGGATGGTGAGCGGGCTCAGCATCGTGCTGCCCACGACCAGGCCGAGCGTGAGCGTCGCGTTGCCCTCGCTGCCCTGGGCGAAGACAGTGGCCCCGGCGGCGACCGGCATTGCCCCGACCAGGGCCAGCCCGACCAGCAGGCTCTGCGCCTCGCGCGGGTTGTGCCAGCCGTCGGCCGCGAGCGCGCCGACGCCGAGCAGCAGCGTCGGCAGCAGGGCGTTGGAGGCGATCCCGACCAGCAGCGCGCGGGGACGCCGCAGCAGCGAGGGCAGCGTCTCGGCACGGGCGGTGAGGCCGGCGTTGAAGACCATCAGCGCCAGCAGCCCGGCCTGGAGCGGGAAATCGGCCCCGCCGACATGCGCCAGGCCCACCCCGCGCAGCGCGATCCCCGGCCCCGGCCACACTGCCGCGAGGACGTAGGCGAGCAGCATGATCCAGAGCAGGCGTCGCTGTACGGCGGCGAGGAGGGTGGAGAGCGGACGCATGAGGGGCACCGCCTTTCGTGCTTGTGGCGGCATCAGATCAGGTTCGCATCCGCACTGTCCCGCTGAGCTGGGGCGATTCATGACATCGAGTGGATTCCGTCATGATCGGGAAGCGGGATAGAGCCAGTCGACAAGTCGATTCGCGACGTCGTCGGAGGAGAGGGTGCGTGCGTTGGCGAACGATCCGTCCTGGGTCGTGGCGCGGACGCTGCCGTTCGGGTTGAGCACCACCAGGGCCGGGATACCGCTCTTCCTGAGGTCGATCCAGCGGGCCACGAGGGCGGTGTTGTGGTCGAAGTGCCCGACGTCGACGGTGACGAGGTGGTAGTCGCGCGACAGGACCAGCCACGCCCCGGCACTGAGCGAACGCTGCGCCAGCACCTGACAGTCGGCGCACCAGCCGGCGCCGAACTCGACGATGACGGGCCGCCCGTCCCTCCGGGAGGCCGCCTGCGCGGCGGCGAGCTCGGCCGTGGCGTCGGCGGCGGGGTTGTACCCCGTCGGCACGGGCGCGGGCGAGACGCTCGGCAGGGCGACGAACGGCGTCGCGTAGTGCGGGCCTGGCGCCCGACCGGAGACCTGCACACAGGCGGCGAGCAGCGCGAGCGGCAGGAGGCCGAGGAGCAACGCACGGAGTGAACGCACGTCACCCAGTGCAACACCGCGACGCGGAACGGCCCGGCTTCGACGCGCCGTTCGCCTAGTTCATGGACAGGTAGGCGAGACTTCCCGCGCCCGCGACGAAGCAGTAGATCGCGAACGGGGTCAGCGTCTTCGTCTCGAAGTACTTGGTCAGGAACCGCACCGCGACGTAGCTCGCGACGAACGCGCAGACCCCGCCGACAAGGAGCTGGCCGTGGATGCCGTTGCCCGCGGAGCCCAGCAGTGACGGCACCTTCAGCAGCGCCGCACCGCCGATCACCGGCGTGGCGAGGAGGAAGGCGAACCGGGCCGAGTCCTCGTGGCGGAGGCCCTTGAAGATGCCTGCGCTCATGGTGACGCCGGAGCGGGAGATGCCGGGGAGCAGGGCGAGGATCTGCGCCGCGCCCACGATGATCGCGCTGGACCAGCCGAGCTTGACGATGCGTCGGTCGGAGAGGATGTCCGGGTGCAGGTGCTCGTCGCCGGGCATCAGCGCCGCGTCGTTGGCGCGGCGTCGGCCCGTGCCGCCGCGCTTGAGGCGCTCGGCGCCGAAGAGGACCAACCCGTTCAGCATGAGGAAGAGGGCGGCCACGGTCGGTTTGCCGAGGATCTCGCGGAAGACCTTGTCCAGGGCGATGCCCGCGACGCCGACCGGGATGGTCGCCACGATCAGCAGCCAGGCCAGTTTCTGGTTGACCGTCTCGATCCGGCGCTCCTTGACGGAGCTGAACAGCCCCTGCAGGATCCGTGCCCAGTCCCGCCAGAAGAAGACGACCAGCGCCAGCGCGGTCGCGACGTGCAGCGCCACCAGAACGTTGAGGTAGGTGGACCCGGGCGCCGAGACGTTGAGGTCGTTCGAGTAGGGCGGTCCCAGCAGCGCGGGCACCAGAAGGCTGTGTCCGAGGCTGGAGACCGGGAACAGCTCGGAGACGCCCTGGAGCAGGCCGACGCCGATCGCTTCGGGATAGGTGAACACGGACGACATGACGACCCTGGGCTGCTGGGAGGGATAGGGGCAGCCCGAAAGTACTACAGAGATGTAGACGGAAAGGGCGGATATGACGGCTGTTCATCGACGCGATGGTCGAAGTTCACCGTCAATCCGCCCCAAGGTTCTCCTGAGCTTCAGGCGGCGTCACGCCGCGGTGCTGAGCTCCTCGACGCGCGGCACCGAGCCGGTGACCACCGTCGACGCGACCGGGGCCGCGTTGTCCGCGGCCTTCGGCAGGACCCGGCGCAGACGCACCGCCGCGACCGTGACGCCGAGGCAGCAGAGCGCCAGCGTGGCCAGGTAGACCGTCGACAGTCCGGCGCCGACCAGCAGCACGCCGACGGCCGGGCCGATCGCGATGGCGACCTGCTTCACCAGCGAGAACGCGGCGTTGTAGGTGCCGAGCAGTCGCGCCGGAGCAAGGTCGGCCACGATCGGGCCGAGCGTCGGGGCCAGCAGGGCCTCACCCGCGCCGAAGAGGACGTAGGTCATCATCATCGAGCCGACCGCCAGGCCGGACCCGCCGTGGAAGAGGCCCGCGATGCCCGCGAAGACCCACGCCGCGAGCCAGACCAGGCCGGTCGCCGCGATCGCGGTCGTCCGACGGCGACGCGAGGTCATCCGGACCACGAACATCTGCAGCACCACGATGGCGAAGGTGTTCGCCCCGAGGCCGAAGCCCAGCGCGGACGGGGAGATCCCGACCGTGCCCGTCGCGTAGGCGGCGACGCCGCTCTCGAACTGGCCGTAGCAGGCGAAGAAGATCAGCCCGGCGAGGACGCAGAGCTTCACCATCGCCCGGTCGCCCAGCAGCGTGCGGAAGTCGGACTTCCCCTTCACGCCCTTCGCGGCGTCCGCGACCGCCGAAGCGGCCTCCACAACCGGAGCGGGCAGCTTGACCGTGCCGGTCACCGCGGCCAGCACCAGGAACATCAGCGCCTCGATGCCGAACAGCAGCGTCAGGCTGGCAGGACGCGACACGTCGACGATCTGGCCGCCGATCATCGCCCCGATGCCCATGCCCAGGTTCACCAGGGTGAACTGCAGCGCGAAAGCGTGCGCGCGGGTCGCCCGGGTCGAGCAGCGGACCACCATGGTCGCCAGCGCGGGCTGGCAGGTGGTGACGCCGGCCCCGAAGAGGAACGCGGCGACCAGGATCGTCCACTGCGTCGTCGCCAGCCCGAAGGACAGCGCGCCGAGGGCGGTCAGCACCGCGCCTGCGACCAGCACGGGACGCGGCCCGTACCGGTCGATGCCGCGCCCGCCCACCGGCAGCACGGCCAGCGCGGCCGCGGCGAACAGCGTGAAGACCAGCCACGCGGTCATCGAACCGAGACCGCGCACCTGCTCCACGTACACGAACATGTACGGCAGCGTGAACCCGCTGCCGAACGCGCTGAGCGCGTTCCCCACCTGGACGCGGCGCAGTGCCCCCTGCATCGTCGTCGTCTCCCCAGCCATCGCCTTCGCCATCACGCGCACCGCCTTCCCGCTTCCCGCGGTCACCACGGTCGTCTGCCGCCGTGGTCCGTCGTCCCTCTTACGTTTCGATCGAAAGAGTACACTACTAAAGTCTTCTGAGCGAAACTTTTAATCCCGGTAGGCTTGAGCATGAGATACTGACGGGTATGACCGAGTCGTCCCAGGAGCCACCCGAAGAGCTCGCGATCAGTGAGCAGGTGGCCGTCTACCAGCGCGAGTTCCCGAACGTGGACCCGCAGGTCGAGACCATCGTCTCGACGCTCAACCGGCTGACCAGGCGGATGTCCGTCGCCTACGGCCGACACCTCAACGACCTGGGGATCTCCTCCGCCGATTGGGAGGTGCTGAAGGCCCTCATCGTCGCGGGCGCGCCGTACCGGCTGGGGCCGGGCGAGCTGGCCAAGCGGATCGGGCTGACCCCGGCGGCGATGACCCACCGGGTCGACCGGATGGCGGCGGCCGGACTGGTCACCCGCAGCCGGGACGAGAGCAATCGCGTGCGCGTGAACATCGAGCTGACCGAGCTCGGCCGCGAGAAGTGGCTGGACTCGATGCGGATGGCAGCGGTCTTCGAGGAGAGCCTGCTGCAGGATGCCGCACCGGAGGAACGCGCGGAGCTGGCCGGCGCGCTGGGGCGGATGCTCCGCCGCGTGGAGGAGGACCAGCCCGACGGCGTCGGGCGGGTCGAGGATCTGGAAGAGAGCTGAACTCTGCGCTGCCGCAGGTAGTTGCACCATCAGGGGCGCGCGGAACTGCGCGAGCAACCACCCGATGCGGATGGCCCTGCCCGTTCAGCGACTCACCACGCAGGGTGGCTTGTCGCGCAGTTCCCCGCGCCCCGCGCCCCTGTCGGCTCAGCCGAGGCCGTTGGACTTCAGCCACGCCTGCGCAGCGGCGAGCGGGTCCTGGCCGCCGCCGTTGACCGCCGCGTCGAGGGTCATCAGGGACGCGGTCGTCAGCTTGGCCTGGACCGCGTCGACCGCGGCGGCCGCGCCCGCCGGGAGGGACTTCGCGGCGAGCGGGATCACGTTCTGGAAGCCGAACAGGTGCTGGTCGTCGACCAGGGTGGTCCAGCCGTTCTTCTGGATCGACGAGTCCGTGGTGAAGATGTCCGCGACCTGGACGTCGTTGTTCTTCAACGCCGCCTCGGTGAGCGAGCTGCCCGCGTCCAGGGCCTTGAAGCTCTTGAACTTCAGGCCGTAGACCGACTGCAGGCCGACCAGGCCCTGCTGCCGGGTCTGGAACTCCGGCGAACCGCCGATCGCGAGGCCGCCGGCGATCGACTTCAGCGAGCTGATGGTCGAGGTCGCCGTGAGGTTGTACTGCTTGGCCGTCGCCCCGTTGACCGTGAGCGAGTCCTTGTCCTCGGCCGGCGACGCGGTCAGCAGCTGCAGGTTGGAGGCGAGCTTCGCGGACGCCTGAGTGTCCGTGTCGGCCTCGGTCTTCGGCGCGGCGGTGCTGTCCAGGTACGAGAGGAGAGCGCCGTTGTACTCCGGCATCAGCGTGATCTGGCCGCTCTTGACCAGGCCGTAGGAGATCTCCCGGCTGCCGATGTTCGGGTGGTACGAGACCTTGAAGCCCTTGGCCGCGAGCGCCGCGCCGTACAGGTCTGCGAGGATCGTGCTCTCCGCGAAGTTGTTGCTGCCGATCACGATCGTGCCGCCCGACGCGGCGGACGACGGAGCCAGCGGGTTGCTGCTGCCGGAGCTGCTGCTCGACGAGCCGCACGCGGAGAGGGCGACGGCGGCGGCCACGGCGACCAGCGCGGCGGCCGTCCGGGCGCGGCCCCGACCCGCCTGGCTGACGTGGGCGGAGGAGTCGGTGGAGAAGGCGGTTGAGTTCACGGTTCCAATCCAGCATCTGAGACGCGTTCGCTGACGCGCGTGACGTATTCGCTGTCGGTCGGGCTGTTCTCTCGTCTTCCTCTTCCTCGGGATCCCGGGATCCTCTGGATCCCGACATTCTCACGATTGATCAAATCCACCGCTGACGAGTCGAGTCAACGTCCCGCGGGTCACAATGTGCGCCGACGACCGACCGATCCTGATCCATCCCAGGACAAAATCGGAAGGTCACGACGGGATTTGTCGTGAGATGTTCACAACGGCCTCTGACAAACCTCGGGGGAACCCGGTAGTCTCGCCGCGCGGTCGCGGGTTCGGGGGGCGGACTCAGGTTCGATCCCGGTCGTCGCACCATCAACTAAGTTGTCTCGCAGGGAACTAGGAGTTCCTGTTGTCTTCCCTGGACACCTTGGCCGACCGGCTCGGACGGCGCCTGACCCGGCTGCCGCTCCGACGGAAGCTGAACGTGCTGATCGCGGTTCCGCTCGCGCTGATCTGCCTGCTGATCTCCGTCTACGCATACGGCGAGGTGGCCCAGGCCACGGGCGCGTGGCGGCAGGCGCACCAACTGCGGGCCGGACTTCAGGTCGCGGAACTGGTCAACGACCTGCAGCGGGAGCAGGGACAGGCGCTGCTCTACTTCGAGAGCTACTTCGACCAGCCCTACGCCAAGAGCCGCGTCCGGCCCGACGAATCCGCCTATCTGGCCGCCCAGCGCGCCACCGACGCCCAGGTCGGGAAGGTCCGTCAGTCCTTCGGCCACTTCATCCCCGACGCCGAGTCGGACGCGCTGGACAACATGTCTGTCCTGTCGACGCCGCGCACCGCCATCGCCGACGGAAAGCTGCCGCCGAGCGACATCGACTCCGCCTACGGGCCGCTGAGCGAGGCACTGATCGACGGCCTCGGGCTGAGCGCGCCGCAGCAGACGGCGGAGGCATCCGGGCTGGAGCAGCAGCTGGACGCGCTGCTGCGTACCGAGGTCGCGCACGCGTCCTTCGAGACGGCGGTGCTCTCCGCGGAGACCGGCGACGCCAACGCCATGCTGGAGTTCGACAACGCCGTGGGCTCGCTCCAGCTCTACCAGTTCGAGCTGCAGCGCTACACCGCGATCGCGCCCGCCGCCGATGCCGGACGGCTCGCCGAGATCGGCTTCAACCAGTACCAGGTGCAGCTGACCGACGCGCTGCAGGGGCTGGCGCTCAGCACCACCGAGCTGATCATCCCGACCGACGACGTGAAGCGGCGTCAGATTGCGCACCAGTCGGCGCTCGACCTGCAGCCCGCGGTCGACAGCGAGTCCACGGTCCGGCTGGCCATCGCGCAGGAGCTGATCACCGGGATCGCCGACCAGTCCAACGCCGCGTCGGTCCAGTCCTGGTGGCGGGCCGGGATCCTGCTCGGGGCGGCCGCGGTGCTGCTCCTGCTCTGGGTGGCCGTGCTGGCGTTGATCCGGCGGTCGATCCTGCGGCCGCTGCGGCGGGTGACCCAGGCCGCGCGCCGCGTCTCCGAGCTGTCCGCGGCCGAGCTCGCGCGCGTCGCCGACGAGGACACTCCCGTCGGCGTCGACGGTCCGCCGCGCCTGGAGGACCTGCCGATCCTGGCGGAGGACGAGATCGGCGAGCTGGCCAAGGCGTTCAACCAGGTCCAGCGCACCGCAGGCGACCTGCTGGAACGTCAGGCGATGAGCCGCCACAACATCGCCGAGATGTTCGGCAACATCGGCCGCCGCGTGGCCAACCTGACTGGGCGTCAGCTGGCCCTGATCGACTCGGTCGAGCGCGGCGAGACCGATCCCGAACTGCTGGACCAGCTCTACCGGATCGACCACATCGCCGTCCGGCTCCAGCGCAACGCGGACTCGCTGATGCTGCTGGCCGGGATCCGCGACACCGAGCTGGACGGCCGTCCGGCCGAGCTGACCCATGTGGTGCGTGCCTCGCTCGGCCAGATCGAGGGCTTCGAGCGGGTCCGGCTGTCCGCTGACGTGGACGCCACCGTCGCCCCCGACGTGGTCAACGACCTGGTGCTGATGCTGGCCGAACTCCTGGAGAACGCGGTCTCGTTCTCGCCCGCGCACAGCGAGGTCCAGGTGACCGTCCGGGAGCAGGCCGGGCAGGCGGTGCTGGAGATCGTCGACCACGGTCTGGGCATGAGCTCGGAGCGGCTGGCGGAGGAGAACGCGCGGCTGGTCCGCCGCGAACGGCTGGACCTGGCGCCCACCCGGGTGCTCGGCCTCTTCGTGGTCGGCGCACTGGCACGGCGCTGGGGCATCCAGGTCACCCTCACCCGCACCCCCGGCGGCGGCGTCACCAGCCGGGTCGCCATCCCGGCGGACTGGGTCTCACCGTCGCTGCCGCGCTCGGGCCGCAGCTGGTCGCCGTCGGCTCCGGCAGCGGTTCCGGCAGCGGTTCCGGCGGCGGATCCGGCGGCGCTTCCGGCGGCTGTTTCGGCCACGCCTGCTGCTCGTGCGGTGTCCGCCACGCCCGTGCGCGCGGCGCTGCCGACGCGGTCGCCGGGGGCTACGAACGGCCCGCGCGAGCCGGAGTTCGAGACCGGCGCCGACTTCTTCACCCCACGCGGTGCGGGTTCAGGGTCGCGGTCCGGGTCCGCCTCCGACGAGCCGGTGCACCGGGGCCGTGGCGAGCGGGAAGCGGGGGCCGGGGTGGCCACCGACTCCGGTCTGCCGCGGCGCCGCCCCGCCGCTCCGGCCGGGGACGCGGTGTCGCGCCCCGTCGTCGACACCCGGCCGACGGCGACAGCGACGCCTCCGGACGCGGCGTCCGCCGACTCCCGGCCCGGCGGGCTGAAGCGCCGGGTGCGCGGCGCGACGCTGCGGGAGAACCTCGTCGGCGCCGAGCGGATCGCCACCCGTCCGCCCGATCCGGACGAAGTCCGCTCCTCGCTCGAGGAGTTCGAAGACGCCGTCAGTCGGGCCGAGCGCGACAGCGCGACGCCCACCACGCTGGCGTCCGCCGTGGCGTCCCTGCGCCAGCGCTCCACCAGCAATCCCAAGAAAACGGAAGGAGTGGGACAGTGACCACCGAGCCCACCGTGCAGGACCTGCAGAGTGCCGCGGCGGACTTCACCTGGCTGCTGCGCCGCTTCGCCACCGACACCGCCGGGGTCGTGGACGCGATCGCGGTCTCCTCGGACGGCCTGCTCATCGCCGTCTCCCGACTGCGTGACCACGCCGACTCGGAGCGGCTGGCCGCGATCGTCTCCGGCATCACCAGCCTGGCGGCCGGAGCCTCCGGCAACTACGGCCTGGGCGGCCTCAACAAGGTCATCATCGACCTGGAGGGCGGCCACCTGCTGGTCTGCGCCATCGGCAGCGGCTGTGTGCTGGGCGTGGTGGCCTCCAAGGAGGCCAAACTCGGCAACATCGCCTACGAGATGACGCTCTTCGCCAACCGGTCCGGAGCCGCGCTCAGCCCGCAGCTGATCATGGAACTCAAGAACGGCGTGGGCGCGTGAACGCGAGCGACACGGGCAGCGACGCGCTGACGCGTCCACTGCGCCCGTACGTGATGCCGGAGTCGGACGACGACCCTCCGAGACCCGGCTCCGCCGCGACCACGGCGGAGCCTCCGCGACGCAGCCTGTCCGTGCGCCCGTTCCTGGTCACTGCCGGGCGGGTCAGCGACGACACCTACCTCCCGCTGGAGACGCAGGTCGTCGCGACGCCGGAAGGCCTGGCCGACCTGCCCACCCTGACGTTCGAACAGCACGACATCATCGCCGCCTGCCAGGATCCGCTGTCGCTCGCGGAGCTCGCGGCCCGACTCCACCTGCACCTCAACGTGGTCCGGGTGGTCGCAGGGGACCTGCGCTCCGCGAACCACCTGACCGTCCACGCACCCCAGGTCGGCACCGCCAACGATCTCTCCGTCCTCCGCCGGGTGATCGATGGTCTGCGCGCCGTCCCCGACTCACGAGGCTTCAAGCGTGACAACAACAGTCCTGCCTAACCCCTCCGCGTCCGGCGCGCACCGCCCTCCGCTGCCGGTCAAAATGGTGATCGCGGGCGGCTTCGGCGTGGGCAAGACCACGACCGTGGCCTCCATCTCGGAGATCGAGCCGCTGACGACCGAGGCGTCCATCACCGAGGTCGCCGCCGGCGTCGACGACCTGACGCACACTCCGCACAAGACCACCACCACGGTGGCGATGGACTTCGGCTGCATCACCCTCGACCCGACGCTGAAGCTCTACCTCTTCGGCACGCCCGGCCAGGACCGCTTCGGTTTCATGTGGGACGACCTGGTCGCGGGCGCGCTGGGCGGGCTGGTCATCGTGGACACGCGCCGACTGGACGACTGCTTCGCCGCCGTGGACTACTTCGAGAACAAGGGCCTGCCGTTCGCGGTCGGGATCAACGTCTTCGACGGCAACCTCGACCACGACCTCGACGAGGTCCGCTGGGCGCTGGACATTCCGGACTCGGTCCCGCTGGTCCTCTTCGACGCGCGGGAACGCGGCAGCGTGCGGGACGCGTTGCTGGTGGTTCTGGAACTGGCGCTGGAGCGGGCAGAGAGCTGAGTTCCAAGGGACGTTGCAACTTCTTCAGGGGCGCGGGGAACTGCGCGACAAGCCACCCACGCAGCCGGCAGGCCGAACGAACAGGGCCATCCGCACAGGGTCGTTGATCGCACAGTTCCCCGCGCCCCTCGGGTGATCGTCAGCGGGAACGGCGGACGCCCGGGGAGACCAGCACCCTGCCCAGCGCCCAGAACAGGCCCAGCGTGACCAGCGCCAGCCCCGCGACCAGGATCGCGCCGCCGACCACCTTCTCGTAGCGCAACTGGGAGAGCCCGTCGACGATGTAGCGGCCCAGGCCGCCGAAGGAGACGTACGCCGCGATCGTCGCCGTCGAGACGATCTGGATCGCCGCCGAGCGGATCCCGCTCAGGATCAGGGGCAGCGCCACGGGAAGTTCCACCTGCCACAGCACGCGGGACCGGGACATCCCCATGCCCTTCGCCGCGTCGACGAGTGACGGGTCGACACCCCGCATCGCCTCGTACGTGGTGACCAGGATCGGCGGGACCGCCAGGGCCACCAGCGGGACCATGACCGGGATGAGGCCGAGGCCCATCAGGAGGGTGAGCAGCACCAGCAGGCCGAAGCTGGGCAGCGCCCGCGCCGCGGTCGCCAGCGCGGCGAGCGCGTTGCCGCCACGGCCGGTGTGGCCGGTGACCAGGCCGACCGGGAGGGCGATCAGCATCGCGATCGCCAGGGCCAGCAGCGAGTACTCGACGTGCTCGGCGAGTCGCGTCGGGATGCCGTCCGGGCCGGTCCAGCGGGACGGGTCGTCGAAGAACTGCTGGGCGAAGCCGAAGATGTTCACGCGGAGGCCGCCTTCCTCGCCCAGGGCGTGAGGATCCGTCGGGCCAGCACCAACAGGCCGTCCAGCACGACGCCGAGGACCGCGATGGTCAGCACCGCGTCCCAGGCGAGCAGCGGGCGGTGGTAGTTCAGGGCGTCGGAGAGCAGGTTGCCGAGCGCGCCCTCGTTGCCGATCAGCATGCCGACGCTGACCAGGCTGACGCTGGAGACCGTGGCGACCCGGAGGCCGGCGATGATGGCCGGGACCGCGATCGGCAGTTCCACCTGCAGGTAGCGGCGCAGCGTGCCGAAGCCCATGGCCGTGGCGGCGGCGCGGGTGTCCTCGGAGACCGAGCGCATGCCGTCGACGATGGCCGGGACCAGCACCACCAACGTGTAGACGGTGAGCGGGATCTCGACGGTGAGGCTGGTCTCACCGGTGTAGTCGATGAGGAAGACGAAGAAGGCCAGCGAGGGGATCGCGTAGAAGATCGTGGTGACGCCCAGCACCGGAGGGTAGAACCAGCGGAACCGGGCGCAGAGCATGCCCAGCGGCAGCGCCAGCGCGAGGCCGATCAGGACCGGGACCAGGGTGAGCTGCAGTTGCCAGAGGATCAGCCCCCACCAGGTGTTCTGCAGGTCACTGGGGACCTCGAAGAACCGTTGGAGGAAGTTCACCGCCGCCCACCCTTGTCCGCCGTGACCATGGACACGGCCCGCTCGGCGTGCGCCGCGCGGATCGCCTCGGCGATGGTCTCCTGCGCGGCCACGCCGGCCGCCCGGCCCTCGTCGTCGACGGCCACGGCCCACCCCGTCGGCGACAGCACGGCGGAGTCGAGCGCGGCGCGGAGCGAGTCGTGGCCGAGGCGGAACGCGTGGCCGTACGGCAGCAGTCGGGCGTGGGCACCGGCGTCGGCGTCGGCACCGGCACCGGCACCGGCACCGGCACCGGCGTCCGTGCCCGCGGCCAGGTCGGCAGCACGGGCCCAGCCGAGCGGGCGGCCCTCCCTGTCGGTGACCAGCAGGTACGGGGTCTGCGGCACGGTCCGGGCGCGGACCTGCTCCGGCGTGGCGTCCTCGGCAACGATCGGTTCGGAGGTGAGCTCCAGGCCGGACGTGTCGAAGAAGGAGAGATGACGGATGCCGCGGTCGGCGCCGAGGAAGTCCTCGACGAACTCGTCCGCGGGCGCGGAGAGCAGCTCGTTCGGCGGCGCGTACTGGGCCAGGTGCCCGCCCTCGCGCAGCACCGCGACCATGTCGCCCAACTTGATGGCCTCGTCGATGTCGTGGGTGACGAAGACGATGGTCTTGCCCAGGTCCGCCTGGATCCGCAGCAGTTCGTCCTGGAGGCCCTTGCGGACGATCGGGTCGACGGCCGAGAACGGCTCGTCCATCAGCAGCACCGGCGGGTCCGCCGCCAACGCGCGGGCCACGCCGACGCGTTGCTGCTGGCCGCCGGAGAGCTGGTACGGGTAGCGCTTGGCCAGCGACTGGTCCAGCCCGACCCGTTCCATCAGCTCCAACGCACGGCTGCGGCTGCGCTGCCGGTCCCAGCCGAGCAGGCGCGGAACGGTCCCGATGTTCTCGACGATGGTGCGGTGCGGAAAGAGGCCAGCGTGCTGGATCACGTAACCCATGGACCGGCGCAGCGCGTTGACGGGCCGCTCGCGGATGTCCTGACCGTCCAGCAGGATCCTGCCGTCGGTCGGCTCGATCATGCGGTTGATCATGCGGAGCGTGGTCGTCTTGCCACAGCCGGAGGGCCCCACCAGCACCGTGATCGATCCGTCGGGGATCTCCAGGGTCAACCGGTCGACCGCGGTGGTCCCGTCCGGGTAGCGCTTGCTGACGGCGTCGATCTCTATCACGAGTGCGTGCGCCCTTCGGGCTTTGTACCTCTCGACTCCCCCGCCCCGCAGGTCTCTCCCGGGTGTTGACGGGACAACGACCACTCATCTTTCAGTGGCCCTCGGAAGGCGTCAACGATCGGCTGCCGGGCGTGCCGCGACAAAACGCCCTTATCCAACCGTTTCTGCACCCCCGATGTGACCCTCGCCGCATCGGAGCGGTCCGTAGCTGTGGCAGAGTCGCCGTCTACCCGAAAACGACAAGAAAACGACAGGAACTGAGCGTGACCGAGATGCGGACCGAGGGCCAGGACGAGTCCGACACCCTGAACGGGGCCGTCGCGGTCGGTGGCCGTTCGGGAAGGCGACACGGTCGTGGGAGGGGCGGGGGCAAGGACGGCGGCAAGGGCCGTGACAAGGGCCCCGGCACGCTGGGCCGCCTGGTCCGTCGCGGGCCGCGCAGCAGGAACCTGCGGATCGCCGGGGCCGTCGGGCTGTCGCTGGCCCTGATCGGCGGCGTGGGCGCGGTGTGGGCCTACCAGACGCTCAACGGCAACATCAGCTCCTCGGACCTGTTCTCCGGCACCGGCAGCGGCGGCGCGGAGAAGGTCGACGCGTTCGGGCGCAGCCCGATCAACATCCTGCTGATCGGCTCGGACGAGCGCAGCAGCTCCGCCGACTGCAGTCTGGGCGGCGACTGCAACTCCCCCGGCGCCCGCGCCGACGTGGAGATGGTGCTGCACGTCTCCGCGGACCGCAGCAACGCGACCGTGATGAGCGTCCCGCGCGACCTGGAGACGACCGTCCCGCAGTGCAAGGCGGCCCCGAACCAGCCGAGTGAGCCCGCCCACACCGACATGATCAACAGCGCCCTGAACTGGGGCCCCGGCTGCAGCGTGGCCGCCGTGCAGCAACTGACCGGCATCCATGTGGACCACTTCATGAAGGTCGACTTCGGCGGCGTGGTGAACATGTCCGACGCCATCGGCGGCGTCCAGGTCTGCGTCGACAAGAACGTCTACGACCCCTACTCCCACCTCAAGCTCTCCGCCGGAACGCACACGCTCAAGGGCGTGGCCGCGCTGGAGTTCGTCCGCACCCGCCACGGCTTCGGCGACGGCAGCGACCTGGGCCGCACCTACGCGCAGCACCTGTTCCTGTCGCAGATGGTCAACAAGCTCAAGGACGCCGGGACGCTGACCAACGTCGGCGCCATGTGGAACCTGGCCAACGCCGCGACCAAGGCGCTGACCGTCGACAACGGGCTCGGCAGCATCACCAGCCTGCTCGGGCTGGGCGACGAGCTGAACAAGGTCCCGACCGGCAACATCACCTTCGCCACCATGCAGACGATGGCCGACCCGACGGACAACTCACGGGTCGTCATCGCGCCCGGCGCGCAGGACATGTTCAACGCCATCGCCAACGACGAGTCGCTCAGCGCGGTCGGTACGAAGGGCGGCGGACAGGGCGGCGGGCAGGGCGGCGGGAAGCCGAGCGCGTCTCCGACGCCGACCCCTGCGGCCGCCGTGGACAAGAGCGCGGTCGCGGTCAAGGTCGAGAACGGCACCAGCGTCACCGGACGGGCCAGTGCGGTTGCCCAGACCCTGCTCGACGACGGCTACAGCCAGCAGACGACGGCCCTGACCGGCCCGCCCGCCACGACCACGACGCTGCGCTACCCGGCCGGTCGCAGCGCCCAGGCGCAGGCGGTCGCGAAGTCGCTCGGCCTACCGGCGGGCGCGGTCAAGCAGGACAGCGCGGTCGGTTCGATCGTGCTGCTGATCGGCGCGGACTGGCCCTCCGGCACGACCTTCCCGGCGGGCAGCGGCGGAGCGCCCGCGCCCGCCGACACCAAGTCGGCGCTCGACAACGCCCATGCGCAGACCGCCGCCCAGCGCGACGGCTGCGCCCAGGTCAGCACCTTCGCCACGGTCAGCCTCCCCGGCTACGGCGCGATGACCCCGACCCGCGCGTACGCGCTCAGCCCGACCGTGCCGAACTCGGCACCCTGACGGCAGACGGTTAACATGCAGGCGTGACAGCGCGGAAGGGACCCAGGGAACTCGACGTGCTGGGCACGATCGCGCTCGGCGGCGGGATCGGCAGCATCGCCCGGTACGGCCTGAGCCGTGCGATGCCGACCCCTGCGGGGGGCTTTCCGTGGGCGACGTTCCTGACCAACGTGATCGGCTGCGCGGTGCTGGGCGCGCTGATGTACCTGGTCCTGGAGGTCTGGCCGCCGTCCCGCTTTCGCCGGCCGTTTCTCGGCGTCGGCATCTGCGGCGGCTTCACCACCTTCTCGACGGCCATGGTCGAGAGCCGTGGCCTGCTGGCGGGCGGCCACGTGCCGACCGCCTTCGCGTACCTGGCCGCAAGCCTCTTCGCCGGACTCGCTGCGGTCGCGGCGGGCATGGCGCTGGCCCAGTTGTCCAGCCGTGCGCTGCCCCGTCGCGGACCTGCGGATCCCGCGTCGGAGCCAGTGCCGGTGCCGACACCGACGGACGGACGGCAGCCATGACAGAACCAGTGAGCGCCACCGGACACACCACGGGGCATCTGCGCCTGACGGTCCATCTGCGCGAGGACGCGCAGTGGCGCCACCGCCCGGCCGCCACCGAGATCGTGCACCGCGCCCACGTCGCGGGCCTCGCCGGCGCCAGCGTCTTCCGCGGCGTCGAGGGCTTCGGCCACGGCGGGCGCGTCCACACGGCTCGCCTGCTGGACCTGGCGGGCGACCTGCCGCTCGTGATCCTGATCGTCGACGAGGAGCGGAAGGTGCGGGCCTTCGTCCCCTCTGTCCAGGAGGTCCTGGGCGCGGGGAACGGGCTGATCACGCTGGAGCGCGTCGAGGTCGTTGACGACGCGGCCGTCCCGGCTGCCCCGACCGACGCGGCCGGCCCGGTCGGCCCGGACGACGGGACGGGGAGCGAAGGCTGATGGCGGTCCTGCTCGTCTTCGTCGGCGGCATGCTGGGCGCGCCCCTGCGCTACCTGACCGACCGCGCGGTCCAATCCCGCCACGACAGCGTCTTCCCGTGGGGGACGTTCGCGGTGAACGTCGTGGGCTCCCTCGTCCTCGGCGGGATCGCCTCCGGCGTGGCCCACCACGGCTGGTCCCCGGACATCTCCCTCTTCGCCGGCACGGGCATCTGCGGCGGCCTGACGACGTTCTCCACCTTCGGCTACGAGACCTGGCGGCTGCTTACGGCAGGCTCGCGGGCGGAGGCCGCGCTGAACGCCTGCGGCTCGCTGGCGGCGGGACTCGCCTCAGCGGCGGCGGGCTTCGCCCTCATCTCGGTGCTCTAGTCGGCGCGCAAGGGCCGACCTAACGGGTCCGCTTGCGGCGCTGGAGCAGCACCGGGAGGAACGAGACGACGACCACCAGGGCGACCAGCGGGAGCAGGTAGTTGTCCACGCCCGGGATCGCCGCGCCGAGCCAGTACCCCAACAGCACCAGGCTCTGCGACCACAAGATCCCCGCGACCAGCTGCCACAGCGTGTACGTCTTCACCGGGACCTCGAGGACCCCGGCCACCGGGCCGAGGACCGTGCGGACCATCGGGATGAACCTGCCGATGAGGATCGCCTTGCGCTGCCCGTAGCGGGCGAGAAGCTCCTCGCCCCGCGTCACGACCTCCTTGAGGCGGACGGAGTGCGACCGCGCCAGCATCGCGCGTCCGCCGCGGCGGCCGATGTAGTAGCCGACCTGCGCGCCCACGCAGGTGCCGA
The DNA here is from genome assembly GCF_041262485.1 of Streptacidiphilus sp. BW17. NCBI lineage: Bacteria > Bacillati > Actinomycetota > Actinomycetes > Kitasatosporales > Streptomycetaceae > Streptacidiphilus > Streptacidiphilus sp. BW17. Next base: position 38,314 of record NZ_JBGCCR010000021.1, read on the forward strand.
CCGCCGCGCAGACCATCACCTGCCACAACGAGAGACCGCTCCCGCCGTGCGCGGCCCCCGTCGCGCACAGGACTCCCGCAGGAAACAGCAAGGTGTCGCCCGGCAGGAAGAAGCCCACGATGAGCAGGCCGGATTCAGCGAAGGTCACGACCAGCACGGCGAGCGCACCGAACGCGGACAGCAGTGAGGACCCGTTCATCGGGTTCACCGCTGCGAGCAGGTTCGTCAACACTTCTGAACCGTAGCCCGAACGGCGGCAGGGTTCATCAGCCCATGGTGCTGATCTGGTCCGTCCGGGTCTCCTCCCGAGGGTGGAGACACCCCGGTCGGGTATAGCTGCGGCCCGGGAAAGCAGCCGTTCGAGTTATCCACAGGGCTGGAAATCGTTTTGTGGATATCTCCACTCGACCCGTTCGGCCGAGCCGGGAAGTGGTTGTCGACCCAAGCCGTCCCCGCGCCATCCACCGGCCCAACCGTCCACTGCCCGCGCATGGCTCCAGAATCACCCAACTCTGGTTTTTTTCAGGCGAACTGACGATCCATCATGCAATCTTGGCTGCGAACGAGGACAAGCTTGCCCGGCAGTGCTCCCTCCTCCGGACGCGCCCGTAATCCCGTTTTCCCCAGGAACCGGCGCCACCGCGACAGCCTGTGGATCACCGGCCGTCGCGGCGGCTCCGCCGCAGCCGCTACAGCCGTTCCGGTGCCTCGGTGCCCAGCAGACCCATGCCCTGTGCCAGGGTCCGATGGCAGGACCGATCGGGCGCGCCCACACTGATCACATGCACGAACTTCCGCTCGTTGCCGCGACGCAGCTGCAGCAGGCGCGGTCGTCCAGTCACGGCCGCTCCTCACGCCTGCTGCTGCACATGAACATGCTGCGGACCTCGCTGATCGCGCTGACCAAGGGTTCGGTGCTGGACGAGCACGAGGCCCCGCACGCCGGGGCGCTCCAGGTGCTGCAGGGGAAGGTCCGGGTCAGCCTGGAGTCGGGGGGCACGCTGGAGCTGGCCGCGGGCGAGCTCGCGGAGATGCCGCAGGAGCGGCACGAGCTGTTGGCGATCAGCGACGCCGTGGTGCTGCTGACCACCGTCACCGGCGTGTCCGGGCCGGACTTCTAGGGCCTGTCCGGATCTCCGTCCGTCACGCCTCCCCGCCGCGCGGGGTGAGGCCCAGGGCGCGGTGCAGGAAGTCGAGCTGGTGCATGAGCATGCCCTCCGCCAGGGCCTCGTCCGTGACGCGGTGGCCCGAGCCGGTCAGCGGCAGGAACTCGTGCGGGCGACCGGCCGCCAGCAGCGCGGTCGAGAGGCGCAGGGTGTTGGCCGGGTACACGTTGTCGTCCACGAGGCCGTGCATCAGCAGCAGCGGACGGCGCAGCGCTGGCGCGTCCCGGAGCAGGTCGCAGGCCTCGTACGCGGCGGGCTCGGCGTCCGGGTGGCCGAGGAAGCGCTCGCGCCAGTGAGTGTCGTAGAGGTGCTGATCGGTCACGCCGGCCCCGGCCGCCGCGGCGTGGAAGACGTCGGGTCGCCGCAGCACCGCAGCCTCGGCCAGCGAGCCGCCGAAGGACCAGCCGCGGATGGCGACGCGGTCCAGGTCCAGCCCGAACTCCGGGTGCTCGGCGGCGACCGCGTGGAGGGCGTCAATCTGGTCCTGGAGCGCCGGGCCGAAGACGTCGAGGTGGACCTCGCGCTCCCAGCGCGGGCCCCGACCCGGCACGCCGCGCCCGTCGATCGCCAGCACGACGAAGCCCTGCTCGGCGAACCACTGCGAGACGTCGTCGACCCAGAACCGGCCCTCGGTCACCCGCTGGATCGCCGGGCCCGCGTACGGGTCCAGCAGCACCGGCAGCCGCTCGCCGCTGCCCGGCTCGTACCAGGACGGCAGGAAGACCGCCGTGCAGAGCGACCGCTCGCCGACCCGCAGCAGGCTGCGGCGCAGCTCCCCCACCGGCTTCTCCGCGCACGACGGCACGTCGGCCGGCTGCAGGAGCGTCCCGGCGCGCAGCACGCCGTCCTCGTGGACACCACACTCGTGGGTCAGCTGCTCCGTGGCGCCGGTGGGGACGTCGAGGCGGAACAGGTGGGTCGAGAAGGGGTCCTCGACGGGGACGGCGGCGAAGAGGACGGACTCGCCGTCCACGGCCAGGACCGCACCGAGGTTGATCCCGGCCGGGGTCGCGGGGACGCCGTCGACGGCCAGGTGACGGGTGTCGCCCCGGTCGAGGTGGGTGAGCAGGGCACCGGACGTCGTCCGCGCGGGCAGGCCGGGGACGAGCTGGACCCAGGCGTCGTCGCGCTCCTCGGCGAGGCGGGTCGTGGTGCCGTCCGCCGGGTCGACCGCCAGGACGTGCACGGTGCGCTGGTCCCGGCTCTGGAGGGAGACGAACGGACCGTGCTCGTCCCACCCGGCCTCGGTGAGGTACTCGAACGCGGCGCGGTCCCAAGCTACTTGACGCCTCTTCGCTGCATCGGCGTCGATCAGGAAGAGGCTTACGTCCGCGTTGGGTGTGCCCGCCGCCGGGTAGCGGACGGCGCGGGGCCGGACGGTCGGGTCGGTCGGGTCGGCGATCCACCGGCCCTGCACACCGGAGACGTCGACCCGGGCGACCAGCAGCCGCTCCCCGTCCGGGGACCACCAGTAGCCACGGTTGCGGTGCATGGACGCGGTGGCGACGTACTCGGGCGCACCGAAGCTGACGTCGTCGCCGAACTCACCGCCCAGTTCTGCCGGTTCGGGCGCGGCGACGGCGCGGTCGCCGGTGCCGTCCCACTCCACGACGCGCAGGGTCGGCCCGCTGCGGTAGGCGATCCGGCGCCCGGTCGGGTCCGGACGCGGCTCGACGGGCGGCGTGGCGGGGGGCGTTGCGGGGGGCGTTGCGGGGGGCGTTGCGGGCGGCGTGGCGAGCAGCGTTGCGGGCGGCGTGGCGGCGGGATCGAGGGTCAGCGGGTGGGCGGTGGCGTCGCTGTTCTTCTCGTTGAGCTCCACCGTCCACAGCCGCCCGGCGAGAGCGAACGCGATTCGGCGTCCGCTCGTGTCGGTCGCGTAGGCGCCGATGCCGCTCCTGCCGCCCTGCTCCGGTGCGAGCGCGGCCGGGTCGGCGAGCAGGCGCTCGGCGCCGGTGGTCACCTCGCGTGCCCAGAGGCAGTCCACGGGGTCGGTACCGCCCCGGCTGCGCAGGAACAGCACCGTCGAACCGTCGGAGGTGAGCGTGAACTGACCCGGTACGCCGAGCGAGAAGCGACGTGTGCGGGCGAGCTGACGCGGCAGGGAGGGTGTGTCGGTGGCCATGTGAGGCACACTGACACACCCCTTGCGGACCCTCCACGGCTTTTGGCGCGGGGAGTTGCGTTGCGGCGTGCGTTGCGCGAGAGGGTTGCGGCTGCGCGCTCCGACCGTGCTCCGGCCGTGCTGTGCGGCTACTGCTGGGTGGGGTCGTTCGCCGCGTCCGAGTCCGCCGCGTCGGCGGCCGACTGGGCGGCGTTGACCTTCGCCTGCTCCTGCTGGAGCGTCGCGGTCTGGTCCGCGTTCGGCGTCGCGCCGACCGACGCGGCCGTGCCCGACGCGGGCGCGGATCCGGCCGATCCGGCGGAGCCACCACCACAGGCGGTCGCGCCCAGCAGGACCGCCGCCGCCAGCACCGAGCCGACTGCGGCACGCGTCAGCGTCGTGCGCACGGACGCGCGTGTCGGGGCGTCAGCACGCCCGGATCGCAGGGGTCGCATGCTCAGCTGGCTCCCTTGCCGTTGTTGTTCGCCGAGCACCAGCTCTGCACGCCCTGCAGGTCGCTCTCACGCTGCTGCAGCGTGGCGACGAGCGACTTGCGGAAGTTCAGCCGGTCCTGGAGGTAGGTGGCGATGGCGGTGTGCCCGGCCTTCTTCGCGTTGTCGACGCGCTGCTCCAGGCGCGCGACCGAGCCCGTGACGTTGACGCCCGCGTTCAGGCGGTGCAGCTCGCGCTCGATGCGCTTCTCCAGCTTGGGCACGCGGACGCAGAGCGCGTGGGCGCCGTCGCCCTTCGGGCCGTGCGCGGCGGGAGCGGTGGCCGCGGTGGTCGAGCTGCCGGTGGAGCTGGCGGTCGCGCTCCCGCTCGCGGCGAAGGCGGGCCCACCCGCGAGCAGGGCTCCGGTGAGGGCCACTCCGGCCACGGCAACGCGTGCGCTCTTCTTGAAACGGATCATGAGACGACTCCTTCGAACTCCGTGGGCTGCTGGACGACCGGAACTGTCGCCCAACCGCTCGCGGAGCATAGGAAGGCACTTTGTGGAATCTCTGTGGTCCGCACTGAAGTACGCCAGTGGCCGCCCAGGGCAGGTACATCGGGAGAGTCAGGTAGATCAGAGAGGCAGCTCCACCGGAGAGGGAGTTACACCGGATACGACGCGGCCTCGCCGGTCGGCTCGCCCAACTCGTCTGTCACGTGGGCTGCTTCGGGGAAACGCCAGCGGGTCATCGACTCGGCGAACGAGCCCTCGAACCACGAGTACCCGAGGCGCGGCGTGACCGCGAAGACCGGCGAGTCGCCGATCACGATCCTGCCCGGGGCTCCGGTCCTGGGCATTGCGTACTTCGCGGAGTAGGCCGCGTCCACCTTCGGCGGCCGGTCGGCAACCGGCACGGGCTCGGCGACGCCCTGGAGCGAGACCAGTTCGGCAGCGCTCTCCAGATGGACGCTGAGGCGGGAATCTGCCGCAAGATTGCGCGCCTTGCGCGTCCGTGCGCCGGTGCTGAACCAGAGGCGTCCGCCGACCCAGACGCCCCAGACGGGCATCGCGTGCGGGCCGGAGTCCGGCGAGGCGGTGCAGATCCAGTAGCTGCGGGCCGTCGCCAGCCGGGTCCGCACCTCCGGCCAGGTCATCGGGATGCGCACACGCTGCGGCGCGGCACTGTTCTCCGCGTTCTCCGCCATGGCTCCAGTCTGCGCAGCCCCCGCCGGTACCGCTCGGGGGCCGTCCACGGCGGCTCTGACCTGCCCATTCGCCACTAATAATGGCCAGCATTACTGTGGATGCATGGCACGTACCCCATCCGACGGCCCCAGCACCCGCGAACGCCTGATCCTCGCGGCCGAGCAGCTCTTCGCGACGCGCGGCGTGGACGGAGCGCAGCTCCGCGACATCGTCGCGCTCGCCGGTCAGGCCAACCCCTCGGCCGTGCAGTACCACTTCGGTTCGCGCGAGTACCTGCTGCTCGCGCTGATGGCCGAGCGGCAGGAACGCGTCGAGGCCGTGCTCGCTCAGCACCAGCCGGACCCGACCGGCCTCCCCCTCGTCGAGCTGCTCGACGCGCTGGTCACCGCCGAGGGCACGGAGCTGCGCACCGAGCGCGGACGTCACTGCCTGCGGATCTCCACCCAGATCAGCCACCGCAGCGGCATCCGCACCCGGGAGCCCCATCCCGGTCTCGCGGGAACCGGCTACTGGCGGCTGATCTGCGAGCTGGAGCGCCCGCTCGACGCGCTGCCGGAGCCCGTCCGGCTGGAGCGCATCGACCTGGCGCTCACCCTGGTCGGCGCCGCCCTCGCCGAACGCGCCCGCCAACTGGCCGACGGCGAGAGCCCCTTGACCGACGAGCCGGTCTTCCTGGCCGACCTCGTCTCCATGACCGCGGCGCTGCTGACCGCACCGCATCCGCCGTCCCGTACGTCGGGTTCGTAACACCCGTGCCACGCCACCCCCGTGCCACGCCACCGGCGTGCCACCCCACGGACGTGCCACCCACCGACGTGCCACCCCCACCGAAGGAGCGCACCATGTTCGACCTCGACGGCAAGACCGTCATCATCACCGGCGGCGCCCGCGGCCTCGGCGCCGAGACCGCGCGTCAGGCGGTCGCGGCGGGCGCCAACGTGGTGATCACGGACGTCCTCGACGAGGACGGCGCGGCCACCGCCGCCGAGCTCGGCGACCGCGCCCGCTACCACCACCACGACGTGACCTCCGAGCAGGACTGGGCCGACGTCCTGACCTTCACGCTGGACACCTTCGGCGGCGTCCACGGCCTGGTCAACAACGCGGGCATCTCCACCGGCAGCTTCCTCGCCGACGAGTCGGTCGAGCACTTCCGCCGCGTCCTGGACATCAACCTGACCGGCGTCTTCATCGGCATGAAGACGGTGATACCCGCCCTGCGCGAGGCGGGCGGCGGCTCGATCGTCAACATCTCCTCGGCGGCCGGGCTGATGGGCCTGGCGCTGACCGCCGGGTACGGCGCGTCCAAGTGGGGCGTCCGCGGCCTCACCAAGATCGGCGCGGTCGAGCTCGGCACGGACCGCATCCGCGTCAACTCGGTCCACCCGGGCATGACCTACACCCCGATGACGGCCGGCGTCGGCATCCAGCGCGGCGAGGGCAACTACCCGAACACCCCGATGGGCCGCGTCGGCGAGGCCGACGAGATCGCCGCGGCCAGTTGCTTCCTTCTCTCCGACGCCGCGTCCTACGTCACCGGCGCGGAGCTGGCCGTCGACGGCGGCTGGACCACGGGGCCGACGGTCAAGTACGTGATGGGTCAGTAGTCCCGGCGTCTCAGAGGTAGGCGAGCACGCCGATCGCGGTGGGCGCGTCGAAGGTGACCACCCACGCGGCGCGCGGTACCGCAAGACGGCCGGGATGCGCGCGACCGGGCCACGAGTGATCGTGGAGACATGGGCGTCATCGTGATGATCGAGCCGCAGGCCGAACACACCCCCGACGTCGAGGGCAAGAGCTGGGTGGTCGGCGGCCTTCGAGCGGTCCACGCCGCCCACACGGCCGTCGACGCACCCGACGATCCGGCCGAGACCACACTCTGCGGCCTGGCCACGACGGGGATGGAGAAGCACAGTTACCACCCGTCGGGTCCGGGGGCGAGCTGGTACCCACCGAACCTCACCCCGTGGGAGTGCAAGGCCTGCTCCCGTGCCCTCCGGGAGAGCTGACGCCTTCACCGGGTGCGCTGCATATACGTGCAGTGCATATGCACAGAACGGGTATGAACTGGGCTTTCTGTGCTGTACCGCAATTGTGATCCGATACCGGGACGGCATGCCGAGTACCTGTGTCCGACGCGTTTCGGCGGGGTGGTTGCCGGGGTAGAGCCGATCTCGTAGTTCGCTGTCCGCGGTACTGCTTCACCTGCTGTTCGAGGACGCGACTGACCCCAGGGGGGCTCATCAGCGAGCGCCCCGCGTCCCGACAGGGAGAACGCCATGGCTCAGGGCACCGTGAAGTGGTTCAACGCCGAGAAGGGCTTCGGCTTCATCGCTCAGGAGGGCGGCGGCCCGGACGTGTTCGTCCACTACTCCGCGATCAGCTCGACCGGCTACCGCGAGCTCAACGAGGGCGAGTCGGTCACCTTCGACGTCGAGCAGGGCCCGAAGGGCCCGCAGGCCGCGAACGTCGTCCGCGGCTGACGCAACCGAGCGTATCGGCGACGCCCGGACCGGAGGATCTCCTCTGGGCCGGGCGTCGGCGCGTTCGCCACCTGTGGCCCAGGAGGCCGGGATGAGGACTTACCTGATCCGGTGCGGGCCGTGGGGCCACATCCTCGACATCCCGGCCGTCTCCGAGCAGTGCCTGTTCCGCATCGACTCGCTGGACGCACTCTCGGTCCTTGTGGCGAATCTCAACGCGGCGGGTGGTTCCTGAATCGGAGTGCGTGAGCTTGGGCCCAGGGCCGCCGTCTTCATTCGCCGTCGCTCAGGTGATCTTCTTGAAGTTCGTCCGAATCGTCACAGGCACGCCCCCGATCGAGAACTCGATCGGCTCTCCGAAGCGGTATGGAACCGCCGAGGTGTACTCGTCACCCTTCGGGGCCTGGTAGAGCACGCACTCACCGGTCAGCACATCCACGATCAGGTACGTCGGGATGCCGCGCGCCGCGTACTGGTTGAGCTTGCGGCCGTAGTCGTTGCCCACGGTGGACCGCGAAACGCTCTCGGCGACGAAGTGCACGTGTTTCTGGTCGACGAATGCATCGCCGGGCCTGAGGACCTCCGCGTCGACCACAAGAACGTCGGGCTCAGGGGTGTACCCGTCAAGGTCGGGAAGGATCCCCTTGTCCCGAGTCACGTGCAGGCCGCTGGAGGACGTGCTCAGTTGCTCCGCCAGCTGACTGCGAATGGAGTCGTCGGCCTCGCTGTGCGCCTCAGTCACCGGGGCCATATACAGGCGTCCCTGATCGAACACGACTTTGACCGCCTTGGGCAGACGCATCGACCGGCGGACGTTACGCAGCCACTGCTCGTACTCCGGATACATGACGCCCATGACGCCTCCTCGCCGACGCTGACCTCATGCCATCGTACTGAGCTGGCCGACAGAACTCGGCCGGTGCGTGGACGCTTTTGTGTCCCGTACCCTTGGCATTTCAAGTCATGGTTCCGCGGTAACGCTTCACCGCACGTCGAGGACCCAGGGCATCACCCAGGGGCACCCGACAACTCATCTGTGCCCCATATCCCGTATGGGAGCAGCATGGCCAGCGGCACCGTCAAGTGGTTCAACGCCGAGAAGGGCTTCGGCTTCATCGCCCAGGACAGCGGCCCCGACGTGTTCGTGCACTTCTCCGCGATCATCGGCACCGGCTTCAAGGAGCTCAACGAAGGCGACATCGTGTCGTACGACGTCGAGCAGGGCCAGCGTGGCCTGCAGGCCACGAACGTCGTTCGCGCCTGACCCGAACCACCACGCCCGGCCCCGACGCCCACTGCGGGTGGCGGGGTCGCTGCGTCTTGCGGGCTTTCATGAGGTCGCACGCGCGACGAGCGCTGCCGTGGCGTCCTTCCGGGGAGGAGCTGTGGCGGCGAAGCACCCCGCCAGCACGATCAGGATTCCGGACGCCAGGAAGATCGTGTCGATCGGCCCGAGGCTGAGGCCCGCATAGTCGGCGTGGAAGTGCGACAGCGCGCTGTTAGCCAGCCAACCGGCGACCACGGCGGAGAGCATGGACGCCAGCTCGTTGATCGGCTTGAAGACGGCGACAACCCGACCGAGGTGGCCAGGCGACGAGGCGAACCAGGCAATCTATACGTTATGCGCTTATGTACATACGAGGAGGTGCGGCATGACGCGAATGCTCATCGACATCGACGATGAAGCCTTGGACGCAGCTCAGAAGGCCTTGGGGGCCAAGACCAAGAAGGAAACGGTCAACCGGGCGCTGACTGAAGCGGTCACCCGCATCAACCGCGCGGAAGCGCACGCCGAACTCGCCCGCCTCGCCGCAGAAGGTGCACTCGACCTCGGCCTGCTCCAGGACAAGTCCGCCTACCGGCCCACACCCCCCACTGGCGGCAGCCGTCAGGAACCTTCCGCCCAGGACGAGTTGGCGTGAGGTATCTTGCCGACACCTCAGCACTCGCCCGGCTGATCCCGGACGTCACCGATACCTATGGCTGGCTGGAAGCCCGCAACGCCGGCCTGGTCGCCATCTACGACATCACGGAACTCGAGGTCCTGCACTCGGCCCGCTCGGCCACCGACCGGGCCGCCGTCCTCCGGCTCCTGAACGCCGCATACGCCTGGACGCCCACCCCCGACGGCGTCTACCGGCGAGCCCGGGAAGTCCAACACCTGCTCACCGACGTCGGCGAACACCGCAGCGCCAGCCCCGGCGACCTGCTCGTTGCCGCCACCGCGGAACTCGCGGGCCTGACGCTCCTGCACTGCGACCGCGATTTCGAGACCATCGCCAAGCACACGGGCCAGCCCACCCACATGCTCGCCGCACCGCCGCTGCGCTGACCGCACCGAACCAAACGCCCGTACGGATGTTACTTCGCCGCGCCTGCAGCATCCGAGACCCGCAATCCACATGCCGAGAGCTGACGAAAGGACGGCGCGTGAATTCCGGCCCTGCCGCAATGAGTTGGAGCGAGGGGCCAGGCGGTGTTCGCGACGAAGCAGGCGCTCCAGCGAACCCAGGCATGGCCAACCTTGCGAGGACGACAGCACGGATGACTGGTGAGTCCCGGGTCGGCGCGCCGCACTCCCACGCTTACCCTCGCTGCGGCTGCGGTCGTGCTGACGCTCACCGCCTGCTCCAGCAACACCCCGGCGAAGCCGCTCATCCGGATGTACAACGCTGGCCACGGGCACCAGTCGACTGCCGAGTTCACCACGAGCGGCCCGTAGACTGTCACTTGGCGTTACGACAGCAGCAGCCGCTGGCGCGGCCGGTTCACCGTCGCCGACAGCAGCGGGCCTGCGTTCGTCGACCAGACGGACATCGGCGGCTTCCGCACGGAGCAGCGGACCACTGCCGACGTGCATCGACTGGAGATCTGCACCCGGTGCGCGTGGACCGTGTACGTCACCCGCGGCTGATGGCGCCGCGATCTCACACGGATCTGATGGTGTCCCAGCCCAGTCGGCGAGACACCCCGTAGTCAGGCAGTCACCGGGACTGTACGGTGCTGTTCGAACGCGCTGTGCCGAAGTTGCTTCACCGCAGATCCGAGGACCCAGGGCGATCACACCCAGGGGTCCGCAGATAGTGCTGACCCCGCGATCCCGAATGGGAGATCAGCATGGCTCAGGGCACCGTGAAGTGGTTCAACTCGGAGAAGGGCTTCGGCTTCATCGAGCAGGCGGGCGGCGGCCCGGACGTCTTCGCCCACTACTCCGCGATCACCGGCAACGGCTACCGCGAGCTCGTCGAGGGCGAGACCGTGACGTTCGACGTCGAGCAGGGCCAGAAGGGCCCGCAGGCGGCGAACATCGTCCGCGGCTGACCTAAGCAACGCAGAAAGCCCCGGCCGCCCATCACGGGCACCGGGGCCTTCGTGCTCAGAGCCGGTCCTTAATGAACGTGGCGAACGCCATGTGATCCTCGCTCGTCCAGTCGCGGACGAGGTCGAACGCTCGCGCCTCGTAGGCGCGAGTCCAGCGGTTAACCGGCTTGAGGTACAGCGCCAGGAGCTTCACCGCGGTGGGCGACAGCTGGGGGGCACATGGGCTTCAGCAACCGCAAGTCGTTCAAGACCGGGCCGTTCCGCGTGACCGCGTCCAAGTCCGGGATGAGCTACAGCGCCGGCGTGAAGGGGATGCGGGTCACCAAACGCGCCAACGGCCGCGTCCAGACCACGCTCTCAACCCCGGGCACCGGGCTGCGCTACACGTCGACCAACGGCAAGCGCACGACCCGCCGCACCGCCAAGCGCGTGGTGGCCGTCGCCCCGAACACCCTGATCGGCATCACCAGTACCACCCCCACCCCGCCGCCCGCCGGTACACGCCCGCTGGTCTTCAAGGGCTACCTGGCCACGGTGACTCTGCACCCGGACCGGATCGAGATCGCCCGCACCTTCGCAGGAAGGATGAACGGCAACCGGTCCGGCACGATCCCGTGGCACCAGGTCGTCGCCGCCGACTTCCGGGACCCGACCATCACGAAGAACGGCTACATCCACTTCGTCGTCTCCGGTGACCCACGGGGCCTGACCAGTGGCGGTAACGGGAACCGGCTCGCGGCCACGGCACGTCAGCCGCACGCGCTGATGTTCACCTGGCAGCAGCGGGAGACCTACCGGCAGCTCAAGGGCATGTTGGAGGCGAGTGCCGCTTTGCGTCTGCAGGTGATGGTGGACCGTGCCTCTGTCGCCTCGGAGGTGGCCAACCTCGACGACCTGCTGCGGCGCGGGATCCTGACGCCGCAGGAGTACACGGCGGCCCGGGAGCGGTTGCTCGGACGCTAGCGTTAGAACGCCCGGCAGTCGTAGCGGCAGTGAGCAACCTGGCGATCGTCGCCTCGTTCACCTGGCATGACCAGTTGCACCTGCCCGCCGCCCGACCGTGACCTGTGCCCTGACTGCCGTGGCTGGGGGGTCGAGCCCGGCACCACCGGGGAGGACCGGCCAGCGTGTACGACGTGCAGTGGGCGCGGCGGACAGAACCCACCCGACCTCGACTGACCCGCCTGGGAGCTACACCCGGCACGTTGAAGATCGGCTGGTCGTCGGCCTACGCCGCACTCAAGGCCTGAGCGCGTCATCGAATGCTCAACGCTTTGTCGGATAAGTCGAGTTGGTCACCCTTGGGCAACGGATAGGCACTACGCGCCAGTCACTTGCCGACCCCCTGCAACGCTGACGGCTTCACACGACCGCCACAAGTAAAGGGGGGCATTCCATGACCACACCACCGCCGCCACCCGGCTGGACCCCGCCCGCGCCCCAGAAGAAGAAGGGCAGCGGCTGCGCCAAGTTCGGATGCCTCGGTCTCTTCGCCATCGTCGTGATCATCGGCATCGTCAGCGTTGCCGCCAGCAAGGACAGCAACAACTCCACGACTGCCAGCAGCGGCACCACCACCACGGTCACCCAGACCACCCAGGCCGCAGCCCCCGCCAGCCCGCAGACGATCACGTACGTCGTGACCGGCGCCTCAGACGCCGATATTCAGTACGGGCCTGCCGGGTCCAACACCCAGGGTCACGCGCCCCTGCACGTCACCCAGCCGATCGGTTCCAGCCCCGCGGCGTACTACTCGATCAACGCGCAGCTGCAGGGCTCCGGGGACGTGTCCTGCGAGATCGAGATCAACGGGAAGGTCATCTCGCACGGCACTGCGTCCGGCGGCTACAACATCGCCTCGTGCGAGGTCATGCAGGACCCACTCGGCGGCGGCTGGCAGGACGCCAACGCCGGCTGAGCAGCAAGAGGCCCCGGCGGGCTTCCGTGAGCTCGCCGAGGGCGAGAGCGTCTTCTTCGACGTCGCGCAGGGGCCGAAGGGTCCGCAGGCCGCGAACGTGGTCCGCGGCTGATCTAGAACAGCACGATGCCCCGCACCAAACCGGGCGGGGCATCACCGCATCTTGAGCGACTCACAGGCCGGGCCTGGTCGCTCGTCCGACGAGCGTGCCGATGTGACCGGGCGTGGGCGCATCGACCACCTCGACCGAGATGTCCCCGAACCCCGCATGGAGCAGGAACGCCCACCAGTCGTCAGGGGTGTAGGAGTAGCGATAGGTGTACATCGCCGGGCCGGCGAAACCGCCCTTGTACATGCCCTGGGGCCCGTAGGCACCCGGGATGGCCGGCGGCTGGGAGAACACGAACACGCCGCCCGGGTTGAGATGGCGGGCGACAAGCGGGAACAGCAGCTCGGGGGCCGTGAACCAGGCCGCGCCGAAAATCGAGTACACCGCGTCGACCATGAGCTCCGACTCGGTGAGATGGTCGAGGACTTCCGCGCAGACGAACTCCACGCCGAGGTGCGCCCACTGCCTGCTGGTCTTGTCGACCATCACCGGGGACATGTCGACGCCTGTCCCCTTCACGCCGCGCTCGGCGAGGTAGGCCAGCGCCCGGCCGGTCCCGCACCCGATCTCCAGCACACTCGCGGGGTCACCGAGTAGTTCCGGACCGGGCGCGGAGGGATGGTCGGCGTACTGAGTCCAGTGGAACGACGGCGTCATGTCGTCACGGAAAGCGCTGTCGGCGAAGGCATCCCACAGCTGGCGTTCATGGTCATAGTTGTGCGGTGCGGACACTGGGCTCGTCCAATCGGTGAGTGGGCGGGGCGGCCCTCCCCCAGGCGGGCCGCCCCGTTTCGATCAGTGCTGGTGACGCATCGTCAGTGGCTGTCCGGGACCTTACTGTCGCACGGCGAGCAGTTGGTGCTGTCGCGGCTCCACAGCTCCTCGTCGGGCTGGAACCCGATTGACTGCAGGAACTCGAAGGTGCGGTTGACGGTGCCGTCGCCGCGGCGCTGGATGAACGGCGCGTGGTGCTTGTAGGCGCCGCCGTTGTAGAGCTCGCACAGGGCGAAGTACACCGGGGTATCCAGGATGACCTGGTGGACGCCGATGTCGACGAGCTTGCCGACGCCGATGTGCACCTCGGGGTGCTCCATGGACGCGAGCATGTACATCACGGCGTTGCCGAGGATGCGCTCGGCCAGGTCGCGGACGGGCACTTCGTCGCGCATGAGCAGCGCGACCTCGCGGTCCCAGATGGTCATGCCGGAGTCCAGGACGTTGATGGAGAGCTGCTTGATGTGGGGCTGCACGGCGTTGAGCAGCTCCTTGGGGTCCCGCGTGCGGGTGGCGACGGGGCTGTCCAGTGTGGCGGTCACGGTGGTGCTCCTTCCGTTGTCGCGGATAAGGCGGTGGTGCTGCCTCCCCGCCGAGGGCTGTCCGGTGAAGGGCTCGGCGGGGAGGGGTCATAGGGGGTGGCGCAGCTCGGCCCACACCGTTTTGCCGCGCGGTTGTGGGACTACGCCCCAGCGGTGGGCGATACGGGCGACCAGGGCCATGCCTCGGCCGTGGATGTCGTCTTGTCCGGCCTGGATGACGAACGGCAGTTCCGTGGAGGTGTCGCGCACGGCGATGGTGACGGTGCGACCGTCGAGCTGGATGGCGACGCCGACGCGGCGGCATCCCGTGTGCCTGACGGAGTTGGAGACGAGCTCGGACACCACCAGTTCCGCGGCGTCGACCAGATCCTGACGTCCCCATCCGATCAACCTGTCGGCGACGAGGCGGCGGGCGTGGCTGGCGGACTCCACGGTGCCGGGCAGGGTGCGCACCACGGCGCGCAGCGGCTGCGTCTCGGGCTCCGCGGTGGTCGTCATCGTGTGAGCTCCAGTCGTCGGGGTTGGCCGCCCGGAGCGCCCAGGAGAGACGGGGGCTCTCCGCCCCGAGCGGCCTGTGACCAGTCAACCGACGCGGGAACGGGCGCGGCAGATCACTCGACCGGACTTTCCACCGGACTTTTGGGGTCGCGGGGTTCGACCTGGTGCCACGCTGGGAGGCGACGCCTTTCGGACACGGGGAGCAGCAGTGCGGCGGTTATCGGACCTGCGGCGCGACGCGAAGCTGACGCAAGAGCAGTTCGTGGTGAGCTTCGGCTTGATGGCGGAGGAGCTGGACGTCGCCGCGTCGGTGACGGTGCGGCAGCTGCGGCGTTGGGAGGGGCCGAATCCTCCCTTGCCGCAACCAACGCAGCAGGTAGTGCTGGAGGCGATGCTGGGTGTGCCTCTGGAGGAGATGGGGTTCGACGTCCCGCCCCAGCGCAGGACCACCGGAGAAGAAGTGCAGCGCAGGCAGTTCGTCATAGATGTCGCCGCCGTCGCGGGCGCGGCCGTGCTCCCGCGTCCCGGTGGTCGGCGGGTTGGAGCCTCCGACGTCGAGCGGCTGCGCGAGACCGCAGTGGGCCTGTACCGGATCGACCACACCCAGGGTGGCGCGGCTGCGCGGGCGCACGCCGTTCGGCTGCTCGGCCGGATCGACCGGAACCTCACTCAGGGCAGCTACCTGGAGCGCGTCGGCCGGGAGCTCCATGCCCTCGTCGGGACGGTGCACAGTCACCTCGCGTGGCTCGACCACGACGGCGGCCAGCCTGCTGCCGCGAGGGCTGCGTGCACGGAGGCACTGGCGTCGGCTCGCCTCGTCGGCGACCGGCTGTTGGAGATCAGGGCCTTGGACGCCCTCTCGCTGTTGGCTGTCGAGCAGGGGCGCCCGTGGGAGGCGGTGGCGGCATCGCGCGCCTCTGGTGACCTTGCCCGGACCGCAGGCGCACGGGTGCGGACGATCGTGTCTCTGCGCCAGGCGCGGGCACTGGGCACCGCGGGCGACCATGCAGCCGCGCGGCGCGCGCTGACGCAGGCCCTGAGATGGCAGGAGCGCTCCGACACCGATACGGACGCGCCGGCGTGGACCGCCTACTCGGGTCAGCGTGAGGTCGATTACGCCACGGCGGCGTGGTACGTCGACGCAGGGCATCCCGGTCACGCCGTGCCGTTCCTGCGCTCCGTCCTGGCGCAGCTCAGCGATGGCTACTCCCGCAACCGCGCCTTGTACCGGGCGAGGTTGGCGGAGGTGCTGCTGGCAGCCGGTGAGGTCGAGGAAGCGTGCGCCGAGGCGATCAGCAGCGCCGAGGCCGCGCAGGGCATGACGTCGGCCCGGCTCGCGGAACGGCTGCGAACGGTGGCAACCGTCGCGGAACAGGTGGACACTGCGGCGGCAAGGGACTGCGTGGAGCGGCTGCGCGGTCTGGGTGTGACGGCTGGGAGGCGAGCGTGATCGACGTGCGGGTGCTGGACGGCACGGAGACGGCGGAGCTGGAGTCGCAGCTGCGCGAGGTGTTCGCAGAGGCGTTCGCCGAACCGCCGTACGGCGAAGGGCCTGCCGACGTCGACCGGGCATTTCGCCGCTTCCGTTCCCAGACGCGCCGGAAGGGCTTCCGTGCCGCAGTCGCGTTCGACGGTGACCGGGCGGTGGGGATGGCGTACGGATACCCGTTGTCGGCGTCGACCGGCTGGTGGGACACGCTACTGGAGCAGGTCCCCGACGCGGTTCGCTGTGAGGACGGGACGCGGACGTTCGGGCTGTTCGAGTTGGCGGTGCGTCCGTCTGTCCGCCGGCAGGGGGTTGCGACGGCGATGCACCGGGCGCTCATCGAGGGGTTGCCGAACGAGCGGGTCATGCTGAATACGCGGCCGGAGGCAACGGCCGCTCAGGCGGCCTACTGTGCGTGGGGGTACCGGCGTGTGGGGGCTGCAGTCCCTTGGGAGGGCGCGGCTGTCCACGACGTGATGCTGCTAGCCCTCGGCTGAAGGGGTGCCATCGGTAGCGACCCCCTTATCCCCAGGTCGTATGCCCCGACCGGGAATCGAGATTGTGGGGCGCGTGGGGCTCGAACCCACAACCTACGGATTAAAAGTCCGCAGCTCTGCCAATTGAGCTAGCGCCCCGTGCGCAGTCCGGAGAAGGCTGGACCGGCCAGAGCGTAGCCTACCCGGTCGGGGTCGGGCTCCTGGGTTGTGGCGGGGCGCGGCGGGTCAGGCCGGGTGGGGGCGGAGGGCGCGGCGGACGGCGAGGAGGGCGCGGGGGTCGAGGGAGGTGGAGAGGTCCACCTCGTTGGCTCCGGCGAAGCCGCGGTCGTGGAGGGCGAGGGCGCCGACGTGGGACGGGCCGACGGACAGGGTGCGGAAGGACCAGGAGCGGCCCGGGAGCGGGGAGCCGGCGGCGGTCAGCAGGCGGGGCGGCTCCGCGTCGAGGTCGAAGCCGAAGCCGTTGAACGGGTAGGCCAGGCCGAGACCCAGCGCCTTGGTGTAGGCCTCCTTGAGGGTCCAACGCCGCACCAGGCGGTCGTTGCGGGCCGGTTCGGGCAGGTCGGCGACCTCCGCCAGCTCCGGGGCCGTGGACATCTGCCGCTCGACGCCGCTGCCGCTGAGCGGGCGGTCGGCCGGTTCGACGTCGACGCCGATCCGGCCGAGGGAGGTGATCCCCGCCAGCATCACGTCGCCGGTGTGGCTGAGGCTGAGGTCGATCTGGTCGCAACCCCGCACGTAGAGGCGCCCGGTGAGGGCCTGGCCGAGCTCGACCGTGCCGGGGGGAGTGCCAAGCAGCCGCGCCACCAGGTGCTTGACCATCAGGCGGGTGGCCACGAACTGGGCGCCGCCCGGGCCGCTCCGGCGCTCGCGGTCGAAGTCGCGGCCGAGGAGACCACGGAGACTCTCACCGTCCTGCTGCTGCCACTGCGCCGTCGAGCCGTGGACCAGGGCGGCGCCGGTGCGGGCGAAGTCGCGCCGGACCGGGTCCCAGGGGCCGTCCGGACCGCTGACCAGGTGGACGATGACGGGGACCGGCCGGGTCATCCGGCGAGCTCCAGGTCGTAGAGGTCGAGGCTGCGGGCCTCGCGGTCACGACGCAGCACCTCCGCGCAGAGCCGCTCGGTCACCTCCTTCGGGACCGGCGGGGTTGACCGTCCGGCTCGGCGCAGCAGCCGGTCCAGGGCTGTGACGAGCCAGTCGAGGTCGGCGAGGAACGGCTGCTCCCGCTCCTCGAACGGGCCGCCGAGGCTGGCCTGTCGGTGGACGCCGAGGCAGCAGACGGCGGCGAGGGCCAGCGCGTAACGGTCCACCAGCGGGAGGGCGAGGGCATCCGCGTCGGCGTCGACATCGGGGGCCGGGGCGGCACCTGGGTCGGGGTCGGGGCCTGCGCCGGCGTCGGCGTCGGCGTCCGGGAGCGCTGCCGCCGCTGCAAAGATCTCGTCGAACTCGTCGCGTAGGGCCACAAGTTGACTGGACAACAGGAGATCGAGCGGGTCGTCGGCGCAGGTGGTGTCGGGCAGGGCCAGGAACCAGGCGGCCAAGCCGTCGTGGCCGCCGCCGGCGGAGAGGCGCTGCGGGTCCAGTGGCGGGAGCGCGCCGTAGGGGTGGAACAACGCCTCCGGCGCGAGGCCGGACCGGGCCGGGTCGGCGGCGATGCCGGGCAGGCAGGGTGCGATCGCGACCTGGCAGACGGCGCGACTGACATGGCAGAAGCTGACCGCGTCCATGTCGCGCAGGTGCTTGGCGAAGATGCCGTAGGAGTCGCCACCGTCGTGGAGGGCTCCGCCCATCACCACCTGGAGGTGGTGCAGCGCCTCCTCCAGCATCGGCGGGACCAGATACGTCGCCACGGCGGCAAGCGCGTTGCACCGCTCCGGCAGCAGGTGCAGCGCACGACCGGCCACCAGGCTGACGCAGTCGCCGACCAGCAGGTCGACGAAGGTCGCCGCCAGCGCGTGGCGGGCGTTGCGGACCCGCGCCAGCGGGCGTCCGGCGACGCCGACCTGGACCGCGAACCGGGCGGCCGTGCGCAGCGCCGTGTCGGCGACGCCGATCAGCATGCCGGGCGCGGCGGCGTGGACCACGGGGTAGGCGCGCAGGCCCTCCTCGACGCCCCGGCCCCAGGTGCCGAGCAGCGCGGCGGCGGGCAGCGGGCAGTCGTCGAAGGCGAGGACGCGCAGTTCCAGGCCCGGGACGGCCTCGGTGGAGACGCGTTCGAGCGGTCGTGCGCCTCCGGCCCGCAGGTCACGCAGCGGTACCAGGAGGGCTGTTACGGCATTCGCCGCGTCGGCGCGGGCGAAGGCGACGAACAGGTCGGCGTCGGCGGCGTTGCAGACCACCTGCCTGCCGCCGCCGAAGACCAGACCGCCGTCGGCGGTTCGGGTGACGGCGACTTCGTCACCCGCGAAGTCCGCTGCGTGGGCGAAGTACTGGAAGGCGACGGCCATCGATCCGCCCGCACGCAGCGTGTCGGCGGTCAGCCGCTGTTGCTCCTCGTCCCCGTTGATCCACACCTGTGTGGCCGCCAGGAAGGAGGTCAGCACGGAGCGGACGGCCAGGGCCACGTCGCGGCGGAAGACCGGGCGCAGCAGCAGGCCCAGCACGTCGACGCCGTCGAGGTTGCCGCCGAGCACGGTGGGCACGAACTCCGCGGCCAGCCCGAGGTCCCGGGTGAGGGAGAGGGCGGCCTTCGGGACCGTGCCCGCCCGGTCGGCGGCCAGCAGCGCGCGGAACCCGAGCGGGGCGGCCGCGTCCCAGGGATCGCCGAACGCCGTCTCGATCTCGGCGAACCGGGCCTGCGCCGCTCGGCGTCGTGCGTGCGGCGCGGCACCGCTCATGGTGCCGCTCATGGTGCCGCTCGCGGTCCAGGTGGGCTGAAGTGTCACGGCATGTCCCTCACTCCCTGGTGCAGGCCCTGCCCTCCGGCACGGACGATGATCCGTTCGGGGGCCGGCAGGCGCGAGTCTGTGGGCGGGACATCGCGCTCCGCTGGGGCGGGGCTGGAGTTCGGCTCGTACACGACTCGTCCGGCTCCCCGACAGCGGAGCGGCCGGTCGGTCACCTACGCGGTAGCAATGAACTCCGGTGCATCACAGTGCAGTTGGGTGGTGCACTCGGCGTAGAGCGCGCGCAGCTCACCGCGCAGGAAGTCCTCCCGGAGCACCGAGCGTCGGACCTTGCCGCTGGTGGTTCGGCGGACCGTGCCCGGTCGGACCAGCACCACGCCCTCCGCGACCGCGCCGAACTCCTCGGCCAGGCAGCGCCGGACCCGGGCCACCAGCTCCGGGTGGCCGCCGTGGGACCGCACGGTGCCGCGCACCTCCTGCACCACGACCAGGTGCTCGCTGCCGCCGCCGACGGCGAAGACCACGGCGGACGCCAGCGTTCCGCCGCACTCCAGCAGTTGGCGTTCGATCTCCTGGGGGTGCAGCGAACGGCCGTCGACCTTCAGCAACTCGCGCTGACGGCCCAGCACATGGAGCTGCCCGCCGAGCAGCGCGCCGAGGTCGCCGGTGGCCAGGAGGCCGCTGCCTCCGGAGTCGGTGCGCCGACCGAAGGTCTCGGCGGTCTCCAACGGGCGTCCCCAGTAGCCGGGGGCCACGGACGGGCCGCCGACCAGGATCTCCCCCACTGCGCCGTCCGGGAGTTCGGCACCCGTGAGCGGGTCGACGACCACGATCTCCACGCCCGGCGCGGGCGCTCCGCTCGCCACCACGGCCCGGCCGTCGGCCGCGACCGACGTGGGCCGGAGCAGCCCGCGTCCCAGCTGGCGGCGGTCGGCGAGGCAGACCCTGTCCCCCGACTCCCGACCACCCGACTCCCGACCGGCGGCGACCAGCAGCGTGGCCTCGGCCAGGCCGTAGGCGGGGCGTTGGGCGCCCTCCGGCAGTCCGGCTGCGGCGAAGCGGCGGCGGAACGCGGCGAGAGTGGTCGCCTGGACGGTCTCGGCCGCGTTGACGGCGGCGTGCCAGCGGGACAGGTCCAGGGACGCCAGCTGATCATCCGTCACCTCCGCCGCACAGCGGGCGTACGCGGAGTCGGGCGCGGCTGCGGTGGTCACCCCGTACCGGCCGATGGCGCGCAGCCAGGCGGCAGGGTCGTCCAGGTAGAGCTCGGGTGGCATCAGCACCGCGGTCGCGCCCAGCCAGAGCGGGTGCAGCAACTGCCCGATCAGGCCCAGGTCGTGGTAGTACGGCAGCCAGCCGCCGATGCGCGACTGCGGGCCGGTGTCGAAGACCGCACGGACCGCGTCCATGGCGGCGGCCAGGTTGGCCTGGGTGATCCGGACGCCGCGCGGCACGGCGGTGGTCCCGGAGGTGTACTGGATCAGCGCGAGATCACCGCCGGAGAGCCGGGGCGGCGTCCACTCCCCCGGGTCCCGCCGGGCCGCGACGGCGTCGACGACCAGGCACGGCACGTCGTGGCGTCCGGCGGCGGCGAGCAGGCGGGAGATCTCGGCGGCCGACTCGGCGCGTGTGAGGACCAGGCAGGCGGCGCAGTCCTTGGCGATCGCGGTTGTCCGCTCGCCCGCCGCGCGGGAGAGGCCGGGCAGCGGCGCGGGGACGGCGACGGATCCGGCGTAGAGGCAGCCGAGCAGGGCGACGACAAGGTCCCGTCCGGGGCTCATGGCGACCAGCACCTGGCGTCCGGCCGCCCGGCGGGCCTGCAGTTCGGCGGCCACCGCCCGTGCGTCGCGGTCGAGTTCGCCTGCGGTGACGCGCTGGTCCCGGCCGTCCGGCCGGACCACGACGAGGGCCTCCCGGTCCGAACGCGTCCGCAGCGCCGCGATGACCTCGGCGACGAGAGTTCGCTCCGCGTGCATGCCATACCCCCATTGCAGGCCGTGCGAGTGATTCTGCGAAGTCTGCGCGCACGGGCTCGGAAGGACCTCGAACGCAACCGGGATTGCGGCTGGACGCGCACTCGTCGGGCCGTGGACAGCGCAATCGGCTGCAACTTCCGGGTGTCACAAGCAAATCCGCACCCCGCTTCGACACGCACGGAAATCCGTTCGCACGCCGCCGAGCAGGGCTCAAGGAGCGTTCGAGCGACGGGCGGCACGGTGGACATCAACCATGCCCGACAAGTCAGGAGACGCCCGATGAGAACCAGACCCGTCCTGCTCGCGGCGGCTGCCACCCTGCTCACCGCAGCCACCACCACCGCGGCCGTGACCACGGCCTCTGCCGCAACCACCCGGGCGTCCGGTGCGGGCTGCCACACCCTGGACGGGCACACCTTCCAGGCGACCACCGACGTGGGCTTCAACGAGAAGATGGCCTACAACGCCGCCGGTACCCAGCTGACCGCGACGGTGACCTCGCCCGGCCCGTTCGGGCTGGCCGTCGGCACCGTGCTGACCGAGAGCGTGTCGACGGCCCAGGTCGCCGACGGCGTCTACACCGTCAGCTGGATCGAGCCCGGCAACTTCACCGTCAGCGAGGCGCAGAACCTCAACTCCGGAACCATGCACCTGTTCTGGACCTACCCCGACAGCTCCGGCAACCAGGTCGGCGAGCAGCACACGGGAACCGTCACCTGCCTGGCCGGCTGACGTCCCGCGTACGCGATCACGCACCACGGTCCGGCCGGGCGACGCCATCAGGGTCCTCCTCGAAACAGAGGTCCGGACCCCCGCCGGGCCGGCGGCCCTGCGACGACGGTGACTGCCCGGTCGATCCGACTCCACCGCAGGGGCGTGCCCGATGAGGGCACTGGCGGACCGATCCCCCTTGCGGACCCATCCTCAAGGAGGCTCCTCCCATGTCCAACAGGTCCAGGCTCACGGTCGCCGTAGGCGACTGGAGCGCCCGGCACCGCAAGACCGCCGTCTTCGGGTGGCTGCTCTTCGTGGTCCTGGCGACGACGCTCGGCAGCATGGCCGGAACGAAGAACACCACCGACGCCGACAACGGCGTCGGCGAGTCGGGGCGTGCCGTGCACGCCCTGGCCGCGGCCGGGCTCGCCCAGCCCGCCGCCGAGTCGGTGTTCATCCAGGCCCAGGGCTTCACCGCCACCGACCCGCGCTTCCACGCCATCGTCGACGCCTCCGTCGCCGCCGTGGAAGCCACCGGCCGCGTCGCGCAGGTGCAGAGCCCGTACACCAGCGGCGCGCTCTCGGCCGACGGCCACTCCGCGCTGGTCGAGTTCGTGATGACCGGCGACCCCGACACCGCCGCCGACCGGGTGCAGCCCGTGCTCGACGCGGTCGCCAAGGTGCAGTCGCAGCACCCGGAGGCGACCGTCGTCGAGTACGGGACCGCCGGTGCGACGAAGGAGTTCAACGACACCTTCAACAGCGACTTCGCGGGCGCGGAGTGGACGGCCGTGCCGCTGGCGCTTGGCATCCTGCTGATCGTCTTCGGCGCGCTGGTCGCCGCACTGCTGCCGGTGGTACTCGCGGTCACCGCGTTCACAGGCGCCTTCGGGCTGGTCGCGCTGACCACCCGGCTGGTGCCCACCAGCTCCGACGCCTCCTCGGTGATGCTGCTGGTGGGTCTGGCCGTCGGCGTGGACTACTGCCTCTTCTACCTCAGCCGGGAGCGCGAGGAGCGGGCCGCGGGCAAGGACCCGCACACCGCACTGCGGATCGCGGCGGAGACCTCCGGCCACTCGGTGCTGGTCTCCGGCCTGACCGTGATGGTGGCGATGGCCGGCATGTTCCTCACCGGGATCGCCGACTTCCGGGCCATGGGCGTGGCCACCATCGTGGTCGTGCTGGTCGCGGTGCTGGGCTCGCTGACGGTGCTTCCGGCGCTGCTGTCGATGCTCGGTGACAAGGTGGACCGGCTGCGCATTCCGTTCCTGGGCCGCCGTCGTCCCTCCCCCGAGGGCGGACGGCTGCTGGCGCCGGTGCTGCGCACGGTGCTGGCCCGGCCGCTGATCTCCGCCCTGGTCGCCACCCTGGCGCTGCTGGGCCTCGCCGTGCCCGTCCTGGGCATGCACACCGCGCAGTTGACGGCTGCTCAGGAACTGCCGAGCACCAACGCCGTGGTGCGCACCGGCGAGCAGATCGCCAAGGCCTTCCCCGGCAGCCCGCTGCCGGCCACCGTGGTGGTGCGCTCCTCCGCGGTCGGCGACCCCGCCCAGACGCAGGCCTTCGCCGCCTTCAAGCGGGCCGCGCTGGCGACCGGCAAGCTGCACGAGCCGATCACCGAGGCCGTCCACGCCGACAAGGGCATCGCGGTCATCTCGGTGACCCTGGACGGCACCGGAACCGACGCGCCCAGCGTCGCCGCGCTGAACGTGCTGCGCGGCCAGGTCATCCCGGCGACGCTCGGCAAGCTGCCGGGCGCCGAGGTCGACGTCGCGGGCGACGCCGCCGCGTCGGTGGACTTCAGCAACCAGCTCTCGCACAGCGCGCTGCCGGTCTTCGCCTTCGTGATCGCGCTGGCCTTCGCGCTGATGCTGATCTCGTTCCGTTCCGTGGTCATCGCGATCACGGCGGCGCTGCTCAACCTGCTCTCCGTCGGGGCGGCGTACGGCGCGCTGACGCTGGTCTTCCAGCACGGCGTCGGGGCCTCGCTGATCGGGGCGCGGACGGTCGGCGCGATCACGTCCTGGCTGCCGCTCTTCCTCTTCGTCATCCTCTTCGGCCTGAGCATGGACTACCACGTCTTCGTGGTGTCCCGGATCAAGGAGGGCCACGACCAGGGCCTGGACACCAAGACCGCGGTCGCCCGCGGCATCGGCAGCACGGCGGGCGTGGTCAGCAGCGCCGCGCTGATCATGGTGGGCGTGTTCGCCATCTTCGGCACCCTCTCGGTGACCTCGATGAAGGAGGTCGGCGTCGGCCTGGCCGTCGCGGTGCTGGTCGACGCGACCGTCATCCGCGGGGTGCTGCTGCCCTCGGTGATGACGCTGCTGGGCGAGCGCAACTGGCGCCGCTCGGAGCGGCACACGGGCACGGTGGCGCCCCAGCGTCCGGCGGCGGGCGAGCGTCCGGGGGCGGGCGAGGACAGCGCGGAGGACGCGGGAGAGCCCGTGGCCGCGGGCTGAGCCCTGTTCCACGCACCACTTCCACTCACCGCTTCCCCACACCGCTTCCGCACGCCGCGCCGCCCCCGTCGTCCTGCCTGCGACGGGGGCGGTTGCGCGCAACCGAACGATCGGTCGTGAATCTTTCACGATCCGGACGTTGGGAACTCACGGTCGACTGCGGTACCTGACACTGTCGCCGCACATCCCCGGAATGTGACAGTCGTGACGTCGGGAATCTCGACACGACGTCAAGCCCGCATCAACAGCGGGTCGGCTCACCACGGAGGAACCATGGAGATCGGGATTCTGGGACCCCTGTCCGCAGAGGCCGGCGGCAGATCCATCGTCCCTAGTGCGGGAAAGCCGCGCCAGGTGCTTGCCCTGCTGGCCGTCTACGCCAACCAGGTCGTCCCCGTCCCCACGCTCATCGAGGAGATCTGGGGCAGCAACATGCCCCGCAGCTCCCTCACCACGCTGCAGACCTACATCCTGCAACTGCGGCGGCTGTTGGCGGCCTCCCTGGGTGAACTGAACCCGGGCGCCGCCAAGGGCATCCTCTCCACCCGCCACCGCGGCTACCTGCTGGAGGTCCAGCCGGGCGCGGTGGACGTGCACGAGTACGACCGTATGGCCGCCGAGGGCCACGCCGAGTTCCAGGCCGGCGACGACGCGGAGGCCGTCCGCCTCTACACCCGCGCGCTGGAGCTGTGGCGCGGGCCGGGCCTGGTCGACGTCCCTGTCGGCCCGGTGCTGGAGATCGAGCTGGCCCGCCTGGAGGAGAGCCGGCTGGGCGTCCTGGAGTGCCGGGTGGAGGCCGAGCTGCGGCTCGGGCACCACTCCGAAATGCTCACCGAGCTCATCGAGCTGACGGCCCGTCACCCACTGAACGAGCGGCTGCACGCACAGTGCATGACGGCGTTCTACCGCTCGGGCAAGCAGTGGCGGGCGCTGGAGGTCTACCAGCGGCTTCGCCGCCGCATCGTCGAGGAGCTGGGCATCGAGCCGTGCAGTGGGCTTCAGCGCCTGCACCAGGCGATGCTGTCCGCGGATCCCGCGCTCGACAACACCCTGCACACCCGGGAACGCCCGCTGCTGGAGCTCTTCGCCGCGTAGCGGCGTTGACGCGGACCGGGGGCGCGGAGCGGGGGCGCCGAGCGCCAACAGGGGCGCGGGGAACTGCGCGAGAAACCACTGATCAGCGGATGGCCCTGCGCGTTCCGGGCTCTACGTCACAGGGTGGCTTATCGCGCAGTTCCCCGCGCCCCTGGTGCTGCAACCACCTGCGGCAGCGAAGCACCGGCTTGTCGCGCCCACGCGGCGGAGCCGCACATCAGCAGAGCCCCGCGCCCCTAGCGTGCTGCAACTTCCTGCGGGAGCGAACAGCAGAGCCTCGCGCCCCTGGTGGTGCAACGTCCCGTCTGCCAGATCTCAAGCACGGTTCAAGGGTGCGCAAGCACCATGGCGGAGCTGCCTCGAACGTACGCGATCGGTATGGCGGCGGAGCAAAGGAGAGGACGGAACGCCGAGGCACTCCCGGGAGGTCGGTCGACATGAGGAGCAACACCGCGCACGTCGGCCACCGCCGGCCGGAGGCCGGCCTTCGCACACCCTTCGGCGACAGGTCCGCGCGCGGCCCTCGCGCGCGCCACGCGCTCTGAGACCACGCTCTCCCCTCCCCACCCCACCCACAGCACCGTCACCGGCCGGCGCCCATGGGGAGAAGCGAACGCCGGCCTCCGAAGGGACTCCTCCTACCATGCCGGACACAAGGCGACTCACCACCGCGAACGGGGTCGACCTCCTCATGGACGCCACCAGCGTCTTCGGTCTGCTCGCCGATCTCGCCACCTGGCCGCAGTTGTTCGACGAGGTGGTGCACACCGAGGTGCTCGAGGACGAGAGCACTCGCCAGCTCGGCCGGATCTGGTCGGTCACCGAGGGCAGGCCGCACGCCTGGACCTCCACCAGGCGGCTGGACTGGGCGCGCCGCAGCATCACGTTCCAGCGGGTGGAACCCGTCGAGCCGATCGCGTTCACCTACGGTGAGTGGCACGTCGTGGACCGCGGCAGTGGACGCTGCCGGGTGCTGCTGCGGCAGGACTTCACCGCGGAGGTGCGCGACGACGAGCAGTACGAGCGGTTGCAGGAGCAACTCGGCGCGGCTGCCGTCGGCCAGTTGCACGCGCTGCGGTCCTCGGTGCACACCGGATCCGGCCATGCGGACCTGCAGTTCGAGGTCCGCGCCACCACCGTGCTGCCGTTCGGCCCCCGCCGTCCGGACGCGATCGCGCAGTTGGCGCGGCCGGAGCTGTGGACGCGGCTGCCGCACGTCCGGTCGGCCGAGGCGCACGGCGCGCACGGGCTGTGGAACGCGGGCGGCCACCGGGTGACCGTGCTCAAGCTCGACCGGGTCGACCCGGACGGCGGGTCGGCGCAGCGACAGCAGATGCAGATCGTGCTGCCCCCGACCACGTTCCGGCTGGACAAGCCGGAGACCCCCGACCCCGAAAAACTGGAGCCGGAACAACTGGAGCCGGAAGAGCTGGAGTCGGACCACCCGGAGCCGGACCACCTGGAGCGGGTCACCCACGAGCTGGTCTTCAAGGAGTTGGACCCGCCGCCCTCGGTCGCCGCGCACACCGGACGCTGGTCGGTCCGCGCGATCGCCGCCGACAAGGCGCTGGTCACCGTGCGGCACACGGTCACGCTCGACGCGGTCGGCGTCTTCGCCCAGTTCGGCGCCGATGTGACCCTCACTCAGGCCAGGCAGCAGGTACGCGACGCGGTCCTGACCGAGGACGAGCTGCTGCTGGACGGTCTGCGCGACCTGGTCGTCCCCGACGCGGAGGAGCCGACGTGAGGCGGGCGGTGCTGCGGCTGGGACGCCGGGCGCTGCTGCACGTCCTGCGGGCGCTGACGGTCTTCGGTTCGGTCGGCCTCTGCACGCTGGTCCCGCCTCACGAGGGCTGGGACGGCCGCTGGGCCGCGCCCGTCACCCCGGAGCGGCGTCGCCGTCTGTGCGGACCGTCCGCCGGCCATCCGGAGCGCCTCTGCGGGAACGTGCCGCTCACCGCGGCCGAGTCGGACCTCGCCGAGCAGCTGGCCGAACTGGCCGACCTCTGGCCCGAATCCGCGCACTGAGCCCACCCGGACCACCGCGGACCACCCCGGACCAACCCGGGCCACCGCGGACCACCCCGTACCTGCACGGCGCGAGCCCGGCTCCAGCGGTCTGCCGCAGTCTGTGGCGGTCCGGGTCTGCGCCGTTTCTGCACGCCCGTTCCGGCACGCCCGCTTCTGCACGCCCGCTTCTGCACGCCCGTCCGTTCCTACTCGCTCCCGTCCTCCGGAGAGGTCCGCATGATCACCGAGACCACCTTCATCCGTATCGTCCGCGACGACCTCAAGCTGCCGCTGAACGGCATCGACCTGACCGACGGCCTGCCCGCCGACGGCGGCGCGGTCGCCTGGGACTCGCTGCACGTGCTGCGTCTGGTCGCCGCCGTCGAGAAGGAGACCGGGCACCGGATGCCGGTCGGCCCGCTGCTGGCGGACAAGCGCCTCGGCGCCATCTTCACCACCATCCAGGGCGCCGTCCCCGCCGCCTGACGCGCCTGACGCGTCACCGCCTCGCGCCCCCTACGAAGGATGCTGACATGACCGACCTGTTGACGGCCCCGGCGGAGTCCGGCGGGGCCGAGGCGAACCCGGGCGCCGGGTTCCCGACCATCCACGCGGCCGTGGCCGCCCAGGCCGCCGAACGTCCCGAGGCGACCGCCGTCGTCTTCCGCGGCAACGCCGTCGACTACCGGACCCTGGACGCCGCGGCCGGCGCGTACGCCGCCCGGCTCGCCGAGTTCGGGGTCGGTCCCGGGGACGTCGTCCCGGTCCGGATGCCGCGTTCGCCGCAGCAGTTTGCGGTGCTGCTGGGGGTGTTGGCCACCGGCGCCGCCTACGCCGCCTTCGACCACCGCTGGCCCGCCGACCGCGTGGCCGGGCTGCTGGGACAGCTCCAGCCCAAGGTGTTCGTCTCCGACGCCGCCGAGGTGGCCGACGCCGCCGTCACGAGCCTGGAGGACGGCGTCCGCGAGGCCATGGCGCGCTGGGAGCCGCCGGTCGAGCCGCTGACCCAGGCGGCCGAGCGCGGCGGTCGTCCCAGCCCGGTGGAGGTCGACGCGACCGACGCCGCCTGTGTCTTCTTCACCTCCGGCACCACCGGCACGCCCAAGGGCGTGGTCTCCACGCACCAGGCCACCACCCGCCTCTTCGGCGGCCCTGACGGCCTCCCCGGCTACGGTCCCGGTGGCGGCACGCTGCAGGCGGCGCCGTGTGCCTGGGACGCGTTCAGCCTCGAGGTCTGGGGCATGCTGACCACCGGCGGCACCGTGGTGATCAGCGAGGACGACTACCTGCTCCCCGGCGTGCTGCGGGACGCGGTCGCCGACCACGGCGTGGACATCGTCTTCCTCACCTCCTCGCTGTTCAACCTCTTCGTGGACATGGACCTGGAGTGCTTCCAGGGCGTCGACGCCGTCTACACCGGCGGCGAGCGGCTCTCGGTGGCCCATATCGAGCGATTCCTGACGGAACTGCCGCAGGCTCGCCTCTTCAACGCCTACGGCCCGGTGGAGAGTTGCATCTACGCCACCACGCA
Source organism: Streptacidiphilus sp. BW17 (assembly GCF_041262485.1). Taxonomy (NCBI): domain Bacteria; kingdom Bacillati; phylum Actinomycetota; class Actinomycetes; order Kitasatosporales; family Streptomycetaceae; genus Streptacidiphilus; species Streptacidiphilus sp. BW17. Next base: position 67,482 of record NZ_JBGCCR010000021.1, read on the forward strand.
CGAGCTGGGCCTCGCCGACCTGGGCACCCCCGGCGGCCTGCCGATCGGCGTCCCCGTCGCCGCCACGGACGTGCTGGTCGTGGTCGACGGCCGCCCGGCCGCGCCGCGCGAGGAGGGCGAGATCTGCATCGGCGGTGCCGGACTCGCCCAGGGCTACCTGGGCCTGCCCGAGCTGACGGTGGAGAAGTTCCCGACGCTGCTGCTGGACGGCCGTCCGATCCGCGTCTACAAGACCGGCGACCTGGGCTTCCACGACGAGGACGGCGTGCTGCACTTCCGCGGCCGGTCCGACCGCCAGGTCAAGGTGCGCGGCTACCGGATCGAGCCCGGCGAGATAGAGAGCGCGGCGACGCGCGTGCCGGGCGTCCGTCGTGCCGTGGTGGTCCCGGTCCCGGGCAAGACCGCGGCCTGGGAGCAGATCGCGCTCTTCTACGTGCCGGGTGGGCTGGACGACGCGCTGGAGGGCGACGTCCCGGCGGGCGCGACCGAGAACGACCCGGCCGGCCTCGCCTCGGCCCTGGCGACCGGCCTGCCGCCGTACCTGGTGCCGGACGTGATCCGGGTCGTGGCCGAGTTCCCGATGACGCCCAACGGCAAGGTCGACGAGAAGGCGCTGCTGGCTCTGCTGGGATGAGACGAGCCACGTACGGAAGGCGCCGCCCGGAGCAACTCCGGGCGGCGCCTTCGTGGTTCGGCCGGGTGGTGAGCGGCGGTCCTCAGTGCTCCTGGCCCCACACGCGGGCGAGGACGCCGCTGAGTACGACCAGGAAGGCGAAGACCGCCGCGGGCGCGGTCTTCCACCAGGCGGCGAGCGCCGCGACACCGAGGCCGTACCAGACGATCTCGAACCCGATGCGCGGCACGCCGTGCAGCGGGTACGGCGCGCCGTTGGGCGCGCCGAACAGCGCCCACAGCACGATCATCAGGATCGGCCCGCCGATGCCGAGGATAAGACGGGGCAGCAGTTTGGGGCTGGCGGTGAACCCCCAGCCGCAGACGGACACGTACACCACAAGCTCCAGCAGGAACGCCAGACCGGCGTTGGCGTTCTTGGCCAGCTCAAGCACGGAAGGTCACCCTCCAGGCAGGCCGACCGGCCGGTCCCGACATGGTTCTGCGGGGCCGGCCGGTCGGCGGGTCATTGGGACAAGGCTACTGAGGGACGACGGTCACCAGGAGGGGGTTTCCAGCACCTCGAGCACGGCGACGGTCCACATGAAGCCGATGCCTGCGCCCGCGGTGACGATCAGGTCGCCGGGCTTGGGCCGACCGGTCTCGACGAGCCGGTTCAGGCCGATGATCTGGTCGCCGCCGCCCATGTGGGCGTAGTCGAGGCCCCAGTCGTAGACGGTGCTGTCGGGGTCGAGGCCGAGGGCGCCGTGGAAGCCCCACTCGACGATGGTCTTGGACATGTTGGCGTGGATGAACCACTGGGTGTCGCCGAGCTCGGTGTCGGCGTCGGTGAGGGCCTGGGTGAGGACCGCGCCGAAGTTCTTGTTGATGCGGGCGATCGCCTCGTCGTAGCCGCCCTCGTTACGCGTCAGCCAGTGCTTCTTGCGGCCGGCCAGGTCGACGGCCTCGCCGTTGTGGAACGGCGCCGGGGTCCACGCGTCGCTGCCGCGGTAGAGCGGCTCCAGGGACGGGTCGCCGTGGCTGGCGGTGGAGCGGACCTTCAGGAAGCCGCCCTGGGTGGAGAGGACGACCGCGCCCGCGCCGTCGCCGTAGACGACCTGGTCGTCGGCCTTCCAGCGGTCCCAGTAGGGCAGCTTGAACGCGTCGCCGGTGGTGACCAGGGCGGCGGTGTGCTCCGGACGGGCGGCGATCCAGGAGGCCGCGACCTCGGTGGCCGCCAGGCCGCTGTTCGAGCCCTGGCGCACCTCGAAGGCCGCGCCGTGGCCGCCGACGGTCTCGTTCTGCACGTAGTGGGCGGGCGTCCAGACGTCCTGGCCCTGGTGGCCGACGCTGGCGTGGACGGTCACCGCGAACTCCTCGGCCGCGATGCCCGAGCGCTCGACGGCCTGGCGCCCGGCGGCGGCGGCCATGACCGGCCCGGTCTCCTCCTCGGAGGCGACGCGGACGCCGCGGTAGCCGTTGGCCTCGCGCTCGCCCTCGCCGTAGAGGCCGTCCGCGACCGCCTGCTCGGCGGTGAAGACCTGCTCCGGCAGGTAGGCGCCGAGACCGGCGATGTACAGGTTCTGCCAGCGCATGGCGTGCTCCTCGTGTGGTTGGAAAGCCGGACTGTCCGGGGATCTGTCTGCGGGGTCTGTCTGCGGGATCTGTCTGCGGGGTCTGTCTGCGGTCGGCCTGCGCCAGCCGACGGTCCCAGCATCGGCGTCCGTCCTCGAACGCCCCTCGAACCGGGGTACACGTCCACACACGCGTGACGGCGCCGACCCAGGCCGGGTCGGCGCCGTCACCGTTCCTGCCTCAGGCCGGGACCAGTTCCAGCTCTCGTGCGTCCGAGACCAGTTGGCGGGTGAAGCCGGCGAACGGCTCGCCCAGGAAGTAGAAGTGACCGCCGGGGAAGAAGCGGGTGTGGAAGTCCCCGCTGGTCTCCTCCTCCCAGGCCAGGACCATGTCCAGCGGCGCCCAGGCGTCACCCATACCGCCGAAGGCGAGAATCGGGCAGCCCAGCGGCTCCCGGCCGGCCGAGGGCCGGTAGGAGTCGACGGCCTTGAGGTCGGCCCGGCTGATCCGCAGGAAGCGCTCGACGAAGCCCGGCACCTCGCGGATCCGGTCCGGCGTGCCGCCCAGCGCCAGCAGCTCGGCGAGCAGCTCGTCGTCCTCCAACTCGTGCAGGCCGCGCGAGACCTGCGCCTGGTAGGCCGGGGCGGCCCGGCCGGAGACGACGACGAAGGACGGCGCGTTGCCGCTCGCCTGGAGCCGACGCGAGACCTCGACCGCCAGAATGGCGCCGAGACTGTGCCCGAACACCGCGAACGGGGCGTCCAGCCACGGTTGGACGTCCGCGACGGCCAGGTCGATCAGCTCCTCCATGTCGTGGAGCGGCTGCTGGCCGTGGCGCTTGCCGCGGCCGGGCAGGTCCAGCAGGACCAGGTCCCAGTCCTCCGGCAGCGCCCGGCTCATGGGGTAGTAGACGGACGCGGAGCCGCCCGCATGGTGGAAACCGATCAGGCGCAGTCTCGGCTTCTCCACCGGACGCGGTCGCACGAAGGGGGTCATGCGCTCTGCTCCAGATCCTTGTTGAGGGAGGCCTCGCTGACGGAGACGCTGCTGACGACGAAGGTGCTGAGCCGCAGGAACAGCTCGTCCAGCGGGATCTCCTCCAGGAAGTGGTCGAGCGGGACGTCCTCGACGCCGTACTCGTCCTCGATGGCGATGGTGAGCTGCATGGCGCAGAACGAATCGCCGCCGACCTCCGCGAACGGGCGGGTGCCGTCGAGCTCGTCGGCCCGCAGGACCTCGGCGAGCTTGGCGCGCAGGAACTCCTCAACCTCCCGGGTGCTCTCCGCCGCCGGGGTGGCCTCCTCGTCCGGCGTGCCGTGCTCCTGGGCCTCGACACCGTGGCCACCGCCCGTTCCCGCGGGCGGCATCTCGTCGACCCAGCAGCGGCGACGGCGGAAGGCGTAGGTCGGCAGGTCGCCGAGCAGCTCGGCCCCGGCCGGACGCAGTGCCTCCCAGCGGAGTTCGGCTCCGGCGGTGTGCAGCGCGCCGAGCGCGGTCAGCAGCAGCTCCGGCGTCCGTGCCGGGTCCGCGCCGACCAGCGGGAGGAGCGTGCCGCCGTCCACCTCCAGCGCGGCGTGGACGCCGCCGGGCAGCGCCACCTCGCCGGACTGGACGCGGATGCCGAGCCCGACCAGCAGCTCGCGCAGGCCACTCCCCGCCTGGAGAAGGCCCGGGTACGTCGCCCCCAAGGCCTCCAGCGCGGCGGCGAGTTGCGGGCCCTCGGCGACGCCGAGCCGGACCGCGGGCGCCTCGCCGACCGGTGCGGCAGGGTGCTGCTCGACGGCCGTGCGCAGCGCCTGCGCCAGCTCGGTCCCGGTGGCGCCGGTGACGGCGATCCGGTACTCGAAGGCGGTGCGGCCGACGCGCAGCGTGTGGCAGGCCGAGTGGAGCCGGGCGCGGTCCGCCTGCTCCAGTACCTCGGCGGTGCCGACAGCCAACTGGTAGAGGCTGTCCGGGTGCCGTGCGGAGAGCACGACCAGCTCGGGCCCGGCCTCCGTGTCGGCGGCGCCAGTTGCAGGCACGGGCTCGTACGCCTCCAGCACCGCATGGGCGTTGGTGCCGCTCATGCCGAAGGCGCTGATCCCGGCCACCCGGCGGGCGAACGCCTCCGGCCACGGCGCGGACCGGCGCGGAACGGTGAGCCGGGTGCGCTGCCACGGGATGAAGCTGTTCAGCTCGCCGTCGTCCTCCGACAGCGCGGCCGGGATGACGCCGTGACCGAGCATCAGCACCACCTTGATCAGCCCGGCCAGTCCGGCGGCGGCCTCCAGGTGGCCGATCCGGGACTTGACGCTGCCGATCGCCAGCGGCGCAGTCCGGCCCTTGGCGCCGGAGCCGACCACCGCGTCCAGCGCACCGGCCTCGATCGGGTCGCCGAGCGAGGTGCCGGTGCCGTGCGCCTCGACCCAGCCGACCTCGGCCGGGTCGACCCGGGCGTCCTGGTAGGCAGCCCGGATGACCTGCTGCTGAGCAGGTCCGTTGGGCACCGTCAGGCCGGAGGAGGCCCCGTCGTGGTTGACGGCGGTGCCGCGCAGCACGGCCAGCACCGGACGGCCCTCCGCCTCGGCGTCGGCCAGCCGCATCAGCACCATCGTGCCGATGCCCTCGCCCCGGCCGTAGCCGTCGGCGGCGGCCGTGAAGGACTTGGACCGGCCGTCCGGGGCCAGGGCCCGGCTCTGGCACAGGGAGACCATCAGGTCCGCCGAGATCAGCAGGTTGGAACCGGCCACGAGCGCGTAGCGGCACTCCTCACGGCGCAGGCTCTGCGTCGCCTGGTGCAGCGCGACCAGCGAGGACGAGCAGGCCGTGTCGACGCTGAGCGCCGGGCCGGAGAAGCCCATCACGTAGCTGATCCGCCCGGCGGCCATCGAGTGGCCCGCGCCGATCCCGTAGTAGGGGTCGATCGCGGACTTGTCCTCGCGGCCCGCGAACCGCTCCGCGTACTCCGAGGTCATGATGCCGAGGAAGACCCCGGCGTCGAGCCGCTCCTGGCGGCGCACCGCGATGCCGGCCCGCTCGAAGGCCTCCCAGGAGGTCTCCAGCAGCAGGCGCTGCTGCGGGTCGATCGCCTCGGCCTCGCGCTGCGAGATGCCGAAGAACGCGGGGTCGAACTCGCCGATCCCGTCAAGGAATCCGGCGCGGTCGACGTAGGAGCGGCCGGGCCGCCCGGGCTGCGGGTCGTGGACGGCGCGCAGCCCGGGACGGTCGGCGGGGATCGGGCCGAGGCCGTCCGCGTCGGAGGTCAGGAAGTTCCAGTACTGCTCGGGGGTGGTCACGCCGCCCGGCAGCCGGAGCGCGACGGACACGACGGCCAGCGGGGAGTGCCGGGCGTCCTCCAGCTCGCGCACCCGGTTCCTGAGGGTGCGGGAGAGCCGGAGTTGGTCCTCCATCAGGGCACGGATCTCTTCGAGTTGCATGGTCGTCCTCAATTCGACAGGTCGTGTCGTACGGCTTCGAGCAGCTCGTCCAGGCTGAGCCCGCCGAGGTCGGCGTCGGGGTCGACCGGCTCGGTGTTCGGTACAGGGAGGGACGTGACGGACGTGACGGGCGCGGTGGGCGCGGCGAACGCGGGCCCGTCCGACTGCGCCGCCGACTGGTCCTCTTCGGAGAGCAGTTCGGCGAGGCAGCGGGTCAGCGCGGAGACGGTCGGGTGGTCGATGGCCACCGTCGCGGGAAGGTCCAGGTCGAGGGCGTGCTCCAACTCGGACCGCAGGTCGATCACCATGATCGAGTCCAGTCCGAGGTCGGCGAAGCCCACCGAGTCGCGGACCGCGCCGGGGTCGCCCAGCAGGCGGCCGACCAGCTCGCGGACCGACTCCAGCAGCAGCTCCTCGCGGACCGGGCCGGGCACCTCCGAAAGGCGGCGGCGCAGCCCGCCCCGGTCACCCGCCGCCGGAGCGGCGGCCGATGCGGCGGACAGGCCCGATCGGGCCGGGGCGTCCGTCGGGATCAGCCGCTCGACCAGCGCGGACGCCGGGGATCCGGCGAGCCGCTCCCGGTAGCGGGCGGGATCCAGCGCCACGGCCGCCAGCCGCGGCAGGTCACCGGCTACGGCCAGTGCCAACAGCGGACGCGCCTCCTCGTCACTGAGGGGCTTGACGCCCATCCGCTCCGCCGCGCGGCTCACCACCGCGTTGCCCGCCAGGCCGGGACGGTCCTGCGGCACCCACGGACCCCAGTTGACCGCAGTCGCCGGCACGCCGGACGCCCGCAGACGCCGGGCCAGACCGTCCAAGTAGCCGTTGGCGGCGGCGTAGTTGACCTGCCCGGCGGAGCCCAGCAGGGCGGAGACGGAGGAGAAGAGGACGAAGGCGTCCAGCTCCTGTCCGGCCTCGGCCACGGCGTGCGCCAGGTTCTCCGCGCCGAAGGCCTTGGCCGCGAAGACGCGGTCGAAGGATTCCGGCGTCAGCTGGTCGAAGGGCCGGTCGTCGGTGCCGCCCGCGAGGTGGAAGATCCCGCGCAGCGGCGTCGCGGCACGTGCGCTGCGGACCGCCTCGACGCAGTCCTCGGCCCGGGTGACGTCCCCGGCGACCACGGTGACCGCGACTCCGGCCTGCTCCAGCTCGGCGATGACCGCGCGGGCCACCTCGTCGGGCTGCGAGCGGCCCATCAGGGTCAGCGCCGGAGCGCCCTGGGCAGCAACGGTGCGGGCCACGCTGAGCCCGAGGGCGCCCAGGCCGCCGGTGATCAGCACGCCGCCCTGCCACTGCGGGTCCTCCGGCGCGTCCTCGGCCGCCTCCAGCCGGGCCACCCGGACCCCGTCCGCGCCGAGCGCGAACCGGGACTCGGAGAGATCGGCGGAGACCGCGCGCGTCAGCAGCGCGGACAGCTCGGCAGCGTCCCGCTCCGGCTCCAACGCGACGCGCAGCAGCCGACGTTGGGCGTCCTCGACCTCCAGGGCGGCGAGCATGCCCCAGACGCTCTCGCGGGCCGGAGCGGTCGCCGCGTCGGCGCCCGCCAGCACCACGTACGGGGTCTGCCTGCCGGTCTCCTCGGCCAGTTGGGCGGCGAGACCGGTCGCGGCGGCGAGCGCCTCGGCGGCACCGGCCGGGGCGTCGTCGCCGAAGGCCAGCAGCCGGACGTCGAGCACCAGGTCGGCGCTGCCCTTGGCACTGCCCTTGGCGCTGGTCGTCACCGTGTGGCCCAAGCCGCGCAGGGACTTGGTCAGCGCCTTGGCACGGGAGTGGGTCCCGCCGACCAGCCGGATCCGCAGCGGGGCTGCTTCAGCCGAGTCGGCCTTCGGAAGCGGGTACCAGCCGAGCGTGTAGGCGTGCGCGACGCCGCCGCGCAGGCTCTGCTCCAGCACCGCACGCGGCGCGTGCCGGACCCGGAAGCTGTCGGCGACCATCACGCTGCCGCCGTCGGCGCGGAACATGTGCAGGTCGGCGGTCTCCACCCGGCTGCGGCCGTTGGGCAGCGGCTCGGCGCGGGTCACGCTGACGTGGCCCCACAGCTCCTCGCCCGCTTCGGGACGGCCCGGGAAGGAGATCCTGGTCGCGGCGAACGGGATCGCCAGCGAGGGCGCCTCCTCCGCCACGTCGTCGACCATGAAGCCGGCGATGGACTGGAAGCAGGAGTCGATCAGGCCCGGGTAGATCTCGTAGTTGCCCACCGGGTCCGGCAGTTCGGGCTGGGCGTAGCGGACCAGCGCCTCGGTGCCGCGGATCCACACGTCGGCGATCCAGCGGAAGGACGGGCCGAGCGTGTAGCCCAGCTCGCGGAAGTACTGGTAGAACTCCGCGCCCGTGATGTGCCGGTCCGCCGAGGCCTGGAAGGCCGCGCGGTCCGGCGTCGGGTGCACGGCCCGGCGGGGTTCGCCGACCCGACCGCTGATGTGGCGCTGCCAGACGCCGCGCTCCGGGTCGAGCAGCGAGTGGACGCTCAGCTCACGCGCGTCCTTGCCACCGTGGGAACCGGTGCCGACCAGGATCTGCGTCTCGTACCGCTCGCCGTCCTTGATGACCAGCGCGCGCGGGCAGACCAGGTCCTCGACGGCGAACGGCCGTCCCTCGCCCGCGAGTGCGGAGAGCACGGTGGCCAGGTGCGAAGCGGCCGGGGTGACCACGGTGCCGTAGAGGCGGTGGTCGGTCAGGTAGGCGGGGAAGTCCGAGCGGCGCTCGAACGAGAACGCACGACCGGACAGGGCGGGCGAGTGGAGCTCGCTCCCCCAGTGCCGGGTACTGCGCGGGCCCGCTTCAACCGGGACACGTGAGCCCTCAGCACCAGAGGTCGTCCAGTAGCGGGTCGCCGCGAACGGGTAGCGCGGGGCCTCGGCGCGGTCCGCGCCGGTCGCCGCCTGGACGGCGGTCCAGTTCAACTCCGCGCCCTGCTCGTACAGGGCCTGGGCGGCGGCCAGCATGACCGCCCGCTCGTCACCGCCGCGTCGCAGCGACGGCGCCACCCCACCCGCCGGAGCGAGACCGGCGGCGGAGACCAGGTTGCCCAAGGTGCGGTCCGGGCCGATCTCCAGGCAGAAGTCGATGTCCAACTCGGCCAGCTGCGCCGCGCCCTGGTGGAACAGGACGGGACGCCGGACGTGACGGCCCCAGTAGGCCGGGTCGTACTCGTCCGGGCGGGCCAGCTTGCCCGTGACGTTGCTGACGATCGGGATGCGCGGCGCGGCGAAGGAGAACGGCGCCATCACCGCCTCCAGCTGCGGCAGGATCGGCTCCATCAGCCGCGAGTGGAAGGCGTGCGAGACGACCAGGTTGCGTGCCTGGACCTTCCGCTCCTTCATCCGCGCGGCGAACTCGGCCAGCAGCTCCGGCGCACCGGCCACCACCACGGACGACGGACCGTTGACGGCGGCGATGTCGATACCCCGCCCGCTTTCGGCACCCAGGCCGCTCTCGGCGAGCCACTCGGTGACCTGTTCCAGCGTCGCCGCGACGGCCAGCATGCCGCCGTGCTCGGTGCCCTGCATCAGCCGGGCCCGCTCGGTGATCAGGGCCAGGCCCGCCTCCAGGGAGAGCACCCCGGCGTGGATCGCCGCGGCGACCTCGCCGACGCTGTGCCCGATCACGGCGGACGCGGTCACGCCCCACGAGCGCCACAGCTCGGCCAGCGCCAGCTCCAGCGAGACCAGCGCGGGCTGCGTGTACTGCGTCTGGTTGACCAGGTCCTTCTCCACGCCGTGGAAGAGGAGTTGGTGCAGCGAGATGCCCAGCGCCGGGGCCGCGATCCGGTCGCAGGCGTCGAAGGTCTCGCGGAAGACCGGCTCGCTCTCGTAGAGCCTGCGGCCCATGCCGAAGTACTGGCTGCCCTGGCCGGAGAAGAGGAACGCCACCTTGGGCGCGCGCTCCGCCGGGCCGTGCGCCTCTTCCTTCTCCAGCGCGGCAGCCAGCTCCTCGCGGGTGCGGCCGACGACCGCGCGCCGCATGCCCAGGTGCGCCCGGCCGCGACCGGCGGTCACGGCCAGCCCGGCCACCTGCGCGTCCGTCGCCTGCGCGAGGCGCTCGCGCCAGCCGTCGGCGACCCGGGTCAGTCCCTCCGCGTCGGGTGCGGAGAGCGGCAGCAGGAACGGCCCCTCGGCCACCTCCTGGCCCGCACCGGAGGCCGGACGCGGTGCGGCCTCGCCCACGATCACATGGGCGTTGGTGCCCGAGAAGCCGAAGCCGGAGACCCCGGCCAGGCGCGGCCTGGCACCGTTCCCACCCGCCCGCCACGGGATCGCCTCGTCGACGACGCGCAGGTTCATCTCCCGCCACGGCACCCGCGGGTTGCGGGTGTCCGCGTGCAGGTTGGCCGGCAGCACGCCGTGACGCAGCGCCAGCACCGTCTTGATGACGGCGGCGACACCGGAGGCGGACTCGCAGTGGCCGATGTTGCTCTTGACCGAGCCGATCATCAGCGGCCGACCCGGCTCCCGGCCGCCACCGAAGGCGGACCAGGCGGCGCTCAGCTCGATCGGGTCGCCGAGGGCGGTCCCGGTGCCGTGCGCCTCCAGGTAGTCGATGTCCGCGCCGGTGACGTTCGCGTCGGCCAACGCGGCGGCGATGACGGCCTGTTGGGCCTTGCCGCTCGGGGCGGTGAGCCCGGAGGACGCGCCGTCCTGGTTGACCGCGCTGCCGTGCAGCACGGCCAGCACGCGGTCACCGTCGCGCTCGGCGTCACTGAGCCGCTTCAGCACCAGCACGCCGCAGCCCTCCGCCCGGACGAAGCCGTCGGCCTCGGCGGAGAAGGTCTTGCAGCGGCCCTCGGGCGACAGCATGTGCGCCCGGCTGACCGCGACCGAGCACTCGGGCGAGGCGATCACGTTCACCCCGGCCGTCAGCGCGGCGTCCGTCTCCCCGGCGCGCAGCGAGCGCATCGCCAGGTGCAGCGCGACCAAGGAGGAGGAGCAGGCGGTGTCGATCGCCAGCGCGGGACCGTTGAGGCCCAGCAGGAAGGCGAGGCGACCGGCGGCGGCGTTGAGCGCGGTGCCGGTGGAGTAGTACGCGTCGAGCTGGTCCAGTCCGTCGCGCTCCAGCAGGCGGGCGTAGTCGGAGTTGGAGATGCCGAGCCAGACGCCGGTGCGGCTGCCCTTGAGGCCGTGCGGGTCGGTGCCGCTGTCCTCCAGGGCGTGCCAGGCGACCTCCAGCAGCAGCCGGTGCTGCGGGTCCAGGCTGCGCGCCTCGCGGGCGGGGATGCCGAAGAACCCGGCGTCGAACCGGGCCCGGTCGGTGAGGAACCCGCCCTGGTCGGTGGTGATCCGCCCGGCCTTGACCGGGTCGGGGTCGGTCAGCCGCTCGCGGTCCCACAGGTCCGTGGTGACCGCGCCGACGCCGTCCCGGCCCTCGCGCAGCAGCGTCCAGAGCTCCTCGGTGGAGTCCGCGCCGGGGAAGCGACCGGCCATGCCGACGATGGCGATGGGTTCGTGGGCGGTGGGCCTCACCGGTTCGGGCTGAACCACGCGCTCAGCAGGCGCGGGCGCGACGGGAGTCACGACCGGCGCCGCTCCGACGACCGGCAACGGCGCGGGCGCGGGCGCGACAGCAACTGGAACCACGGGCTCGACCGTCACCGGAGCGATCAACTCCAGGAGTCGTTCCGTCAGTTCGGCGACCGTCGGGTGGTCGAAGACATCTGTCACCGAGAGCGGCACGGCATACTCGTCGGCGAGGGCGGTGGCCAGGTCGGAGGCCATGATCGAGTCGAGGCCGAGATCCAGGAAGCCCCGGTCCTCCTCGATCGTCCGGCCCTCGGCGTGGCCGAGGATCGCGGCGACCGTGCGGCCGACGCGCGAGCGCAGGCCCGCCGCGCGGACCGCCTCCGGCAGCGCCAGCACCTCCGCGGCACCCGTACCGTGCGGAGTTGACACGACAGCGGTGGCAGCCGGCTTCGGTGCCACCTCGTCGAAGAGCGGGCGGGCCCGGCGCGAGGACATCACCGGGACGAAGCGCGGCCAGTCCACCTCGCAGGCCAGCAGCAGCGGGTCGTTGCCCGAGGCGGGCACTGCCAGGGCTGCCGCGCCGGTCTCCGGGGTGAGCGAGACGACGCCCATCCGGGCCAGGTCGGCGCGACTGTCGGCGTCGGCCATGCCGTCCAACGCCCAGGGCCCGAAGGCGACGACGCTGGAGGGCAGGCCCGCAGCGGCGCGGACCGCGCCGATCGCGTCCAGACCGCCGTTGGCCGCCGCGTAGGCGCCGTAGCCGTCGGTGCCCCACAGGGCGGAGACGGAGGAGGTCTGAACGAAGAAGTCGAGCGGCCACTGACTGCTCATGCTCTGCAGGTGCAGCCACCACGCGCCGTCGAACTTGCCGCGCAGGGCCGCCAGGTAGGCGTCCGTATCGGCGTCGGCCAGCGCGCCCTGCGGGAGCGTACCGGCGGCGTGGACGACGCCACGGATCTCCGGCAGCCCCGGCACTTCGGCTGCGGCCGAGGTGAGGGCCTGCGCCAGCGCGCGCGGGTCGGCGACGTCGGCGGCGGCGTAGCGCGCCTGGACGCCGTCGGCGCGCAGCGAGGCGAGCAGTTCCCGTGCGGGCTCGGCGAGTTCGCCCTCCGGTCGGCGGCCGAGCAGCAGCAGGTGTCGCGCGCCGCGTCGGACGAAGTCGGCGATCAGGGCGCGTCCGACGCCGCCGAGGCCACCGGTCAGCAGGTAGGTGGCGTCCGGACGGATCGTCAGCGGCTCGACGGTCGTCGCTTCGGAGGACGACGTCACGCGGGCGACCAGGACCTCGCCGTCGCGGACGGCCGCCAGGTCCTCGCCGTCCGGGGCGGCCAGCAGGCGCAGCAGCGCGTCGGCGTCGGCCGCGGTCGGCTCGGCCGGGAGGTCGACGACACCGCCCCAGCTGCGCGGCGACTCCAGGCCCAGCACGGGCGCGAGGCCGTGCAGCAGACCGTGGTCGGTGGCGCTGATCACGTCCCCGTCGCGGACCGGACGGCTGCCCCGGGTGAGCGCGAAGGCGCGGCCGTCGGTGGTGGCGAGGGCGAGCACGGCGTCGGTCGTGGCCGCGCAGAGTGCGGCTCCGGCGGCGGCCGGGTCGAAATCACCTGCGGCCTCGGGCAGCGCGGTGGCGCGGAACGCGAGCGCCAGCGTCACGGGCCCGGCCGGGCGGGCGGCCCAGAGCTGCTCCCATTCCGCGCGAGACTGCGGGAGTGCGGCGCGGTCCCAGCCGTCGGGCAGCGCGAGGTCCGCGATGCCGGCCGGGGCGAGCACCGTCCCGGTCCGCCCGGCGCGGGCGGCAATGGATGCGATAACCGACGCTTCGTCACCCGCCAGTACCAGCAGGCCCGTTGTGCCGTCGACCGCAGGAGTGTCGGATGCGGGGGCCACCCACGGCCGCCACGCCAGGGCCTGCCGGGTCAACGCCGGAGCGGCGGCAACCGCAGCCGTCTCGACCGCCGTCTCCTCCGGGGCGTGGCGCTGACGCTGCCACGGGTAGGCGGGCAGCGTGAGCACCCGGCGCGGCAGCGCGGCGAGCGCCTCCGGCGTGGCGTCGTCGACCAGGGTGACGGCGGTGTCCGGCGTCCCCGCCGCCAGCGCGGCGAGCGCCTTCAGCGCGGCGGCCCGGTCACCGGCAGCAACTCGCGCGCGAACGGCCTGCCGGGAGCGGCCGAGCGTCACGGTGTACGCGTAGGCGGCGTAGTCGGCGTCCGTCGCCGCCCGCAGCGCCTCCTCGTGGCGACGGGCGAGTTGACGCAGCGCGCCCGGCGTCGCGGCGGAGAGCTCGAAGCCGGTCGGCTCACCGTTGTCCACAGCCTGTGCATCAGCAGCACCGGCCTCCGGAGCAGCGCCCAGCACGATGTGCGCGTTGGTGCCGCTCATGCCGAACGAGCTGACGCCCGCGTAGCGACCGCCCGAACCGGTCGGGTGCCACGGCGTCAGCTCGGTGGGGAAGGTGATGCCCGTGCCGTCCAGCTCGATCCGCGGGTTGCGGGTGCGGAAGTGGACCAGCGGCGGGACCGCCTTCTCCTTCAGGCAGAGCACGGCCTTGATCAGGCCCGCGATGCCCGCCGCCGCCTCCAGGTGGCCGACGTTGGCCTTGACCGAGCCGACGTGCAGCGGCGCACCGCTGTTGCGGCGGCCGAGCGCGCCCGCCAGGCCCTCCATCTCGATCGGGTCGCCGAGCGAGGTGCCGGTGCCGTGGGCCTCGATCAGGCCGATGTCGGCGGGCGTAAGGCCGGCGTCCTTGAGCGCGTCGCCGATGAGGGCCGTCTGGGCGAGGACGTTGGGCGCGGTGAAACCGCTGGAACGACCGTCCTGGTTGACGGCGGAGCCCTGGATCACGGCGTGGATCCGGTCCCCGTCCCGGACGGCGTCGTCCAGGCGCTTGAGCACGAGCACTCCCGCGCCCTCACCGCGCGTGAAGCCGTTGGCGCGCGCGTCGAACGGCTTGCACAGCCCGTCCGGCGCCAGCGAGCGGGTCTGCTCCACCAGCCGCGTCGAGCGCGGCGACAGCACCAGGTTGACGCCACCGACCAGCGCGGTGTCGCACTCGCCGCGCCGCAGCGCCTGTCGGGCCAGGTGGACGGCGACCAGCGAGGACGAGCAGGCGGTGTCGACGGCCATGGCGGGACCGGTCAGACCCAGGGTGTAGGAGAGGCGGCCGGCCGCGAAGCAGTGGCCGTTGCCGGTGGCCCAGTAGGCGTCCGGCTCGCCCTGCATCCAGTCGCGGTAGTCCTGGCCGGTGATGCCGACGTAGAGGCCGGTGCGCGCGTCGGCGAGCGTCTCGGGGACGATCGCGGCGTCGTCCAGCGCCTCGGCGGCCACCTCCAGCAGCAGCCGGTGCTGCGGGTCCAGGCCGCGGGCCTCACGGGGGCTGATGCCGAAGTAGTCGGCGTCGAACTCCAGGACCTCGTCGAGGAATCCGCCGCGGTGCGGCAGCTTCTCCCACTCCGGGGCGAAACGGCCCATCCGGGCGCGCGGCATCGGGCGGACCAGGTCGGCCCCGCCGGAGAGGGCCTGCCAGAAGCCGTCGAGATCTTCGATGCCGCCGGGCAACCTCAGCCCGATGCCGACCACGGCGAGTGGCTGCGGGCCACTCGCCGCGTCGAGTTGGGCCCGGAGGCGGCGGATCGTGTCCATCGCCCGGGTCAGCGGCGTCGTCGCCGGTGCGCCGGAAGGTGCGCCGGAAGGCGTGGCAGCCGCGGCGGTTGTGGTGTCGGAGCTCGGTTGCATGGGTCTGCACGTCCTCACAGGAAGGGATCGGGTCTCCCGGGCGCGGGCGCGGGGGTGCCCGGCACCCCCGCCCAGCCGAAGCCGGGCAAGGGGTACCGGGCTTACAGCAGCGCTCAGTTGTCGGCGGTGGCCGACTCGGCGAGCCGTTCGCAGAGCACTCCGGACAGGGCCTTGGTGTTGCCGTACGTCCACAGCAGCGTCGGCGAGAGCTTGAGGCCGAACGCGGCCTCCAGGCGGTTGCGCAGTTCCAGACTCATCAGCGAGTCCAGGCCGAGGGCCTTGAACGGGGTCTCCCGGTCGATGGCGGTGGTCTCCAGCCGCAGCACGCGCCCGGCCAGCTCCCGCACCTTCGACTCGACCGACTCCGGCCAACTGCCCACCGGCGCGGCCAGCAGCCCGGCCAGGAACTCGCTGCCGGCGCTCTGCCCGCCGCCCTGCTCGGCGGCCTGGCGCAGCACCTGCCAGCTGCGCAGGGCAGCCGTGTCCGGGTAGGCGTCGAACCACTGACGCAGGTTCAGCGGCACGAAGCCGAGCACCCGCTCGTCCTCCTCCAGGAACTGGCCGAGCGCCCGCCAGGCGTCCTCCGCCCCGAAGCCGCCCATGCCGCGCTCCTCAAGGCGCGCACCACGGTTGGCGTCGGAGGCGGCCAGACCGATGTCCTCGAACGGGCCCCACTGGACGCTGAGTCCGGGGACGCCGCGACGGCGCCGGGCGTCGGCCAGCGAGTCCAGGTAGGCGTTGCCCGCCGCGTAGGCGGCCTGACCGGCGTTGCCGAAGAGCGCCGCCGCCGAGGAGAAGAGCACGAACAGGTCGAGGTCGTCGTCCTCGGTCAGCTTGTTGAGGTTCCGGGCGCCGTCGATCTTCGGGGAGATGACCCGCTCGATCTGCTCGGCCCTGACGTTGAGCACGGTGGCGTCGTCGAGCAGACCCGCCGCGTGGAACACCCCGCGCAGCGGCGGGAGTTCGGCCCGCGCCCGACACAGCACCGCAGCCAGCGCCGCTGTGTCGGCCACGTCGACCGAGTAGCTCTCCACCCGGACGCCCTCCGCCCGCAGCGCCTCGATCCGCTTGGCGGTCTCGGCGTCCGGGGTACGGCGGCCGAGCAGGGCGAGCCCGCCCGCGCCGTTGGCGGCCAGGTGCTCGGCCAGGGAGAGGCCGAGGGCGCCGAGACCACCGGTGATCAGGTAGCTGCCGTCGGCGCGGAACCGTCCGCCCGGCAGCGGCTCGGGCCGGATCCCGGTCACCTGGCCGGGGCCGACCAGCACGAACTTGCCGATGTGGCTGCCGTGCGACATCTCCCGCAGCGCCTCGGCGGACTCCGCGAAGGTGTGCACCAGGACCGGCAGCGGCTTGATCTCGCCGGTCAGCACCCGCGCCCAGACGTCCGCGAAGAGGCGGGCGAAGCGCTCGGGGCGACGGTCCATCAGCCCGGCCAGGTCGACCGAGGCGAAGGTCAGGCTCTTGCGGAAGTCGCCGAGGCCGATGCCGCGGTCCGCGTAGATGTCCTTCTTGCCGACCTCGATGAACCGGCCGTCCTCGGCCAGCACCATCAGACCCAGCGGGATCGCCGCGCCCGTGAGCGAGTTGAGCACGACGTCGACGCCCCGGCCACCGGTCACCGCGCGCACCTCGTCGGCCCAGGTGAGCTCGCGGGAGTCGAAGACGTCCTCGACGCCGAGCGAGCGCAGGTAGTCGCGCTTGCGCTCGCTGCCCGCCGTCGCGATGACGCGGGCGCCGACGGACTTGGCGACCGCGATCGCGGCAAGGCCGAGACCACCGGCGGCGGAGTGGACCAGGACGGTCTCGCCCTCGGTCAGCCGGCCCAGGTCGACCAGGCCGTGCCAGGCGGTGGCGAGCACCAGCGGCAGCCCGGCCGCGTCCTGGTCGGCCATGCCGTCCGGGATCGGCCGGGTGTGGTCGGCGCGGACCGTGACGTGCGAGGCGAGCGAGCCGAAGACACAGGCCACCACCCGGTCGTCGACCTGCACGCCGGTGACGCCCTCGCCGACGGCGACGACGCGTCCGGCGCACTCGCCGCCCAGCAGGTCGGCCCCGGCGGTGCCGTCGGGGTAGGTTCCCATCGCCTTCATCACGTCGATGAAGTTGAGCGCGGACGCGGTGACCTGGACCTCCACCTCGCCCGGACCGGGGGTGCGGCGGCTCTGCGGGCGGAACTCCAGGCTGTCCCAGAAGCCGGGCTTGGCGGCGACGAGCCGGAACGGCTGGAGGCGGCTGTGCCAGGGGTAGGCGTGCTCCTCGCCGGGCGCGGCGCCCCGGGTGAGGCGGCCCGCCAGCCGGCCGGTGGGACGCAGCGCGAGCTGGTCCTCCTCGTCGCCGCAGAGCAGTTCGGCGGCGGTCTCGGCGGCCCACTCGGTCCAGTCGGCGGCGACGTCGAGCAACTGCGGGCGCAGCTCCGGGTGTTCGCGGCGCAGCACGCGGGTGAAGCCCCAGAACAGGGCCGCGCCGGGGTCCGGCCGGTCCTCGTCGGCGGCGGCCTGGGCGTCGACGGTGAGCACCGTCAGCCGGGGCGACTCGGGCAGCGTCAGCGTGGCGCGGACCAGGCAGGCCAGGGTGTGCAGCGCGGCGCGCTGGGCCGGCTCGCCCGCGTCGGCGGCGGGGACGAGGTGCACCAGGCCGGTCAGGCCCTCGTGCTCGCGCAGCGAGGCGGCGAGCGCGGTCTCGTCCGGCGCGGCCTCAACGGCCAGGGCGGCGGCGGTGGTTCCGGCCTCGGCCAGCGCGGCGACCAGGGCCTTCGCCCGCTCCCCGTCGGCGGCGGCGTGGACCACGGCCCAGGAGCCGGTGACCGGCTCGGCCGAAGGCTCGGAACCCTCCGAAGCCTCCGAAGCCTCGGGGCGCGACACGGCGCGGAAGCGGAGCCGGTGCAGCAGCTCGGTGTCGGACTCGTCGATCTCCTCGGCGGCCAGCACCTGGAGCGTCAGGCCCTCCAGCGTCACCAGCGGCTCCCGCTCGGCGCCGAAAAGCACCACGTCGAAGGTGGTGGCCCCGCGGCGGACCGCGTGCGACCAGCCCGCGACGACCGGCTCGGCCAGCTCGCTGTGGAGCAGCACCCGCTCCACCGCGACCGGAACCACCGTCTCGTCGCCGCCGACCAGCGCCAGCGACACCTGCAGCGCCGCGTCCAGCAGCGCCGGGTGCAGGGCGGACGGGCGGGCGCCGGCGCGGCAGCGGGCCGGGAGCTCCAGCGCGCCGAGCGCCTGGACGCCCTCGGCGTGCAGGGCGGTGACGCCCTGGAAGGCCGGGCCGTAGTTGAGGCCGCGTGCGGTGCAGGCGGCGTAGAAGTCGGCGGGCTGCTCGGCCTCGATCTCCAGCAGCGCCTCGGGGAACGCCGGGAGTTCGCGCTGCTGGGCACGGCGGGTGAGCCGGCCGGTGGCGTGGCGGGTCCAGCCGGTGGTGCCGACGGCCAGCGAGAGCAGCGTGAAGCTGCCGCCCTCGGTGACGTCGTCGCGCCACAGTGCGGAGAGCCGGACCACGTCGTGACCCGACGCAGCCTGACCCGACGCAGCCTGGCCGAGGGTCAGGTTGTCGCGGAAGACGAAACCCTCGACCGTGCGCGGCAGTTCGCCGGTGCGGGCGCGGGCGGCCGTCAGCGACAGCGACAGCATCGCCGCGCCGGGCAGCACCACGGCCTCGTGGACCTGGTGGTCCCGCAGCCACGGGTACTCCGCCAGGTCGAGCTCCAGCTCGCCCTGCCAGGCATCCTCCTCGCCCGGACGCGGGGCCAGCTCGAACTCCAGCGCCCCGCCCGCGGACTGGCGACGGCGGCCCTGGGCGGTCCAGTGACTGGTGCGGTTCCACGGGTAGCCGGGGACGGCGGCGTGGGCGGCACGCGGCAGCAGGCCGAAGGGCTCAAGACCGGCGACGTAGCCGCGGGCCAGGGCGAGCGTCAGGTCGGCGGGGGCGCCGTGGCCGCGCCGCAGCGTGGAGAGCACCTTGGCGGGCTCGTCCCGCAGCTCGGCGAGCTGCTCGATCGCCGGGGCCAGCACCGGGTGCGGGCTGATCTCGACGACGTGGGTGATCCCGTCGTCCAGCAGCTTGCCCAGGGTGTCGGCGAAGAGGACCGGGCTGCGCAGGTTCTCCACCCAGTACGCGCAGTCCATCTCGGGGCCGTCGAGCAGGGCGGTGCGCACGGTCGACATCAGCGCGATCTCGCCATGCTTGGGGGCCACGTCGGCGAGGGCGACCATCAGGTCGTCGCGCAGCTCGTCCATCTGCGGGCTGTGCGAGGCGTAGTCGACCTTGACCAGGCGGCAGTAGACGCCGTCGGCCTCCAGGATCTCGCGCAGCATCAGCACCGCGTCGCTGTAGCCGGAGAGCACGCAGGAGGAGGGGCCGTTGTTGACGGCCAGCGCGACCTGGTCCTCGAAGCCCTCCAGCGCGGCGCGGGCCTGCTCGACGCTGAGGTCGACGGCGAGCATCAGGCCGCGGCCCGAGGTGCGGCGGGCGATGGCGCTGCGGCGGGCCATCACCATCGCGCCGTCCTCGTAGGAAAGGATCCCGGCGAGGGTGGCGGCGGTGATCTCGCCCTGGCTGTGGCCGATCACGACGTCGGGCTCGACGCCCGCGGCGCGCCAGACCTCGGCCAGGCCGAGCGACATCGCCCAGAGCGCCGGCTGGAGCATGTCGATCCGCTCCAGCCACTCCTCGCCCGCCGCGCCGGAGACCACGTCGGCGACGTTCCAGTCCACGTACGGGGCCAGGGCCTTGGCGCAGCGGTCGATGACGGCGGCGAAGACGGGGCTGCCCGTGTAGAGCTCCTTGCCCATCTCGCTCCACTGCGAGCCCTGGCCGGGGAAGACGAAGGCGGTACGGCCCTGGGTGTGGGCGCGGCCGGTGACCACACCGGGCGCCTCACCCTCCGGCTCGGCGGCGAAGGCCCGCAGTCCGGCGGCGAGTTCGGCGGCGTCGGCGCCGACCACGGCGAGCCGGGCCGGGAACTGGTCGCGCTGGTGGCCGAGCGTCCCGGCGATCGCGCGGAGGGTCGCGGTGTCGGCGTCCTCGGGCAGTGAGTCCGCGAGCTCGGTGGCGCGGGCGCGGAGCGCCTCGTCGCCCTGGGCGGAGAGCGGCAGCAGCACCGGCAGGCCGGAGTCGGGGGCCCGAACCACAGCGGTGGTCTCCGGCGCGCGGCCGATCACCACGTGGGCGTTGGTGCCGCCCCAGCCGAAGGAGTTGACGCCGACGTAGAGCGGGCCGTCCTGCGGCAGCTCCAGCGGCTCGCGGACCACCTTCAGGTTGAGCTCGTCGAAGGGGATCTCCGGGTTGAGCTCGGCGCTGTGCAGGCTCGGCGGGACCACGCCGTGCTCCAGCGACAGGATCGCCTTGGCCATGCCGCCCATACCGGCGGCGGCCTCCAGGTGACCGATGTTGGTCTTGACCGAGCCGATGCCGAGGGGGCCGAGCGCCCGGTCGCGGCGCTGGCCGATCACCCGGCCGATGCCGCGCGCCTCGATCGGGTCGCCGCGGTAGGTGCCGGTGCCGTGCGCCTCGATGTAGCCGACGCGGTCCAGCGGGATCGAGCCGTCGCCGTAGACCTGACGCAGCAGGTCCTCCTGGCCGTCCGGATTGGGGGTGACCAGGCTCTCGCCGCCGCCGTCGTTGTTGACGGCGGTGCGGACGATGACGCCGCGGATCTTGTCGCCGTCCTCGACGGCCTTGGACAGCGTCTTCAGATAGACCGTCACCACACCCTCGCCGCGCACGAAGCCGTCCGCCTGGGCGGAGAAGGCCTGGCAGCGGCCGGTCGGCGAGAGCCCGCCGAAGTGGGTCAGGCCGATCGACACGTCCGGCGCCGTGATCAGGTTGACGCCGCCGACCAGCGCTCCGTCGATGTCGCCGCCGCGCAGCGCCTGGACCGCCAGGTGCAGCGCGACCAGCGAGGAGGAGCAGCCGGTCTCCACGGCCAGGCTCGGCCCGGTCAGGCCGAGGTAGTAGGAGACGCGGGCGGCGACGACGTCCAGCGCGTTGCCGACGGCGCTGTGCTGGGTCGCGCCGACGCCGTGCTCCTTGCGGCGGATCTCGTAGTCGTGCCAGGAGACGCCCACGTAGACGCCGGTGCGGCTGCCCTTCAGCTCGGCGGCGGAGCGCCCGGCGTCCTCCAGGGTGCGCCAGGCGGACTCCATCATCAGCCGCTGCTGCGGGTCCATGCTCTCGGCCTCGCGCGGCGAGATGCCGAAGAAGGTGGCGTCGAAGAGGTCCACGCCGTCGAGGAAGCCGCCGACGGACTGGATCTGACGCTCGGGGTCGAGCTGCGCGGACGTGTCCCAGCGGTCGCCGGGGATCGGACGGACCGCGTCGCCGCGCTCGGTGAGCAGCTGCCAGAAGGCGTCGGTGTCCGGCGCGCCGGGAAGCCGGGCGGCCATGCCGACAATGGCGATCAACTGGTCCGGGTCGTCGGCCGCACCCGGACGGTCAAGGGACTTGGGGTTCTTGGACATGGTGGATGACCTCACGTCACGAAGGGCGGGAGTACGGGTAGCGGGGAGCGGGCTCGGCCTGGCTCGGCCTGGCCTGGCTTCAGGCGGTGGCGGTGGGCGGCTGGGCCGGGGCGGTCGACGTGTCGATCCGCGCCAGACGCAGGTCCTCCGCGTCGATCGGGTGCGGGGCGTTGATGACCTTGCCGAAGATCCGGTACTTCAGCGGCAGGGCGTTGAGCAGCCGGAACCGGGTCCGGCGCAGCAGCACCGCCAGCGGCTTGGACTGGGCGAGCGCGCCCTCCTGCATCCGCTGGTAGCGCGTGACGAACGACTTGTGCTTCTTGCGGGACGCGGCGAACTCCGCGAACGCCGACGCGGGCAGCGGCTGGCGGACTTCCTGACCCTTCGTCAGCGCCTCGGCCACCGCCGGGACCAGACAGACCGCGTCCTGGATGGCCAGGTTGACGCCCTGGCCCAGGATCGGGGTGCAGGTGTGGGAGGCGTCGCCGATCAGCACCAGACCGTCCTTGGCCCACTGCTCCACCTCGGCGGTGAAGATCTCCAGGAAGCCGGTGTTCTCCCAGTCGGTCAGGTGCTCGTCCAGCAGCGGGCGCAGCCGCGGGTCGATCTCCGCGATGCTGTCGCGGAACGTGGCGATGCCCTCGCTGCGCAGCTCACCGAGACCGCGCTTGGGCAGGTTGTGGCCGATGCGCAGCAGGTCGGGGAAGGTCGGCAGGATCACCAACTGCCGGTCGCCGCGCACGACCAGGTCCGCGTCGTCGCCCCAGCCGGCCGGGCGCGGCAGCCGGATCCAGAGGAAGTCGCGCTCCATCGGCGTGACGTCGGCGTTGATCCCGGCCGCCTTGCGCACCTTGGAGAACCGGCCGTCCGCGCCGACGACCAGGCGCGCGTGGACGCGGGTGCGCGAACCGTCGCGGTGCCGCAGCACCGCGCCGCGCACGGCACCGCCCACGCCGTCCTCCTCGATCAGCGAGGTGAACGAGGTGCCGGGCAGGTAGCTGTGGTTGGGCAGCGCCGCCGCGGCCTCGTGGAAGATCCCGATCAGCGAGGGCTGCGGGATGTCGATGGGCAGCACGCCGACATCGAAGCGGTTGTAGTCGACCTGGAAGACGTCGTGGCCCTCCATCCGCATCTTGACGCCGTTGGTGGACAGGTAGCCGTGCTCGCGCAGCGCCGGTCCGAAGCCGAGCCGCTGCAGGGTGACCACGGACGGCGCGGCGATGGTCTCGCCGCGGAACTCGCGGTCCAGCGTCTCCTGCTTCTCGGCGACGACGACGTCGATGCCGCGCCGGGCCAGCAGGCAGCCCAGCAGGGCTCCGGCCGGGCCGCCGCCGACGATCAGGACGTCCGTGGTGAGCTCGCGCTCGGCCCGATCAGTGCGGTCACTCATGGCATCTCCAGGGTCTCGAGACGGTTCTTGGTCCGGGCCAGGACGTCCGAGGCCACGGCTCCGTCGACCACGCGGTGGTCGAAGGCGAGGGAGACGGTGCAGACCGGTCCGATCCGGACCTGGCCGTCCACCGCCACCGGGACGTCCCGGATCCGGCCGATGCCGAAGCCGAACGTGCCCGAGATCATCGGGTAGATCACGCGGACCTGCTCCTGGCCGACCGAGGTCACCGAGAAGACGCCCTGAAGTGCCGCCCGGCGACCGGGATCGCGCATCGCCGCCTTGTAGATCAGCCGGGCCACCGGCAGCGGCAGGCCGCGCATCTTCCTCTGCGCCGCGAACGGGCCCTGGGGGTCCTCGGGATCGGCGTCCTTGAAGGCGTCGACGGCCTCCTGCACCTGGAGCACGGAGAGTTCCGGCACCGACTCGACCACGCCGGACAGCACGCAGCGTGCTCCGGCGACGGTCCGGTCGAAGAGCACCTTGGCGTGGATCTGCTGCGCCTCGGCGATACTGGGCCGCAGCCATCCGGGCCGCAGCACCGAGCGGGCCTCGGGCACCTCGGCAACGACCTCGGCGGCGGCTTTCACCAGCAGGCTGACATAGCCGACCTTGCCGTCGGCGGCCTTGCGCACCTCGCGCATCCGGGTCGCGTCGACCTCGGTGTCGAGGTACACGTGGCAGGTGCTGCGGGCGTCGTGGAGGAAGGTCCAGGTGCCGCGTCGTCCGACCGGCAGCGGCTGGAGCGCGGCGCTCATCCTCTGCTCACCTCCGAGACGCCCGAGACCTCGGCGACCGCTTCCACCATGTCGGCCACGGTGTGCGCGGTGGCGAAGGAGTCGTAGTCCACCGGCGCGCCCAACTCGCGTTCCAGCAGCACCAGTACGCGCATGGCGTTGACGGAGTCCCAGCCGGGCAGGTCGGCGAAGTTCGCGTCCACGGAGATCTCGTCCTCGTCCAGGTCCAGCACCTGGGCCACGACCTCAATCACCAGAGTTGCGGCGTCAGAAGACATCGAGGGGCTCCTTCGTGGAGTCGACCGAGACCGAGCTCGGCAGGTCGGAGAGCGACTTCAGGTCATGGACGTAGACCTGCCGCTCGGGAGTGGACGCGGCGTCGTCGACCGCGAAGCCGAGGCCGGTCCAGAACTCGGCGAAGGCACCGTTCTTGGCGGTGCGGGCGTAGGAGGCACGCACCTCGTGCGCGCCGACGGCGAGCGCGGCGCGCAGCACCAGCCCGATCACCGTCTGCTCGACGTACCGGGAGAAGACCCGGCAGCTGAGCACGAAGTTCTCGACCTCCCAGACGCCCTGCGCGTCCCGGCCGACGGCGAGCGCGGCGATCAGGCCGTTGTCGCCGAAGCGGTCGCGCAGCCGTCCGCTGAGGAAGACCGCCTCGCCCGCGTCCGAGCGCGAGACCACCTCGTCCTCGGCGTAGCGGCGGCCGGTCAGGTTGAACTGGTTGGTCTTGCCGAAGAGTTGGACGATCCGGGCGCGGCTGAGCTCGTTCATCGGCTCGACCGTCAGCTCGGAGCGGAGCCCGGCCAGGTACTCGTCCAGGCTGCCGGTGCTGCGCTGGAGTTCGGCGCGGTCGGCCTCGGCCCGGTAGAGCTGGGTGCGGACCCGGTCCTCGTCGGTCAGCGTCAGCAGGTTGAACTCGCCGCGCGCGGCGACGGTGGACGCGTAGCGGGCCGGGTCGGTCGGCAGCTCCACCGTGGCGACCTCGGGCCGCAGTTCGCGCATCAGGCCGCGCTCGACGGGGTTGTCGTCGACGAAGACCATCGCGTCGGAGCCGATGTTGAGCGTCCGGGCCAACCCGCCCACGGCCTCGGGCTTGGGGTCCCAGGAGGCGGCGATGGCCACGAAGCTGTCCGGGCGCAGCAGCATCTCCGGGTGGGTGGCCATGGCCTCGCGAGCCACCGCGTCCTCGTTCTTGGAGCAGACCGCGAGCATCACGCCCTGCGCCTTGAGGTCGGCGGCCAGCGCCTGGAGCTCCAGGTGCGCCGAGCCGGGGAAGGCCCCGCCGATCCGCAGCGCGGCCACGCCGTCGTCGCCGACGACGCCGCCCCAGAGCGTATGGTCCAGGTCCAGCACCAGGCACTTGCGGGCCTTGCCCTGGTCCGCGCGGACGACGCGGGCCAGCTCGGCGGCGTAGGCGTGCAGGTACTCGGGCGCGTAGGCGTGTCCGGCGGCGTGCCGCATCCGGTCGGCCGCGGCGAAACCGCCGGCCGCGAAGCCGCCGCCCGCGTGCTGCGCCACGGTCTCCCAGGCGAGCACCACGGTGCGCTCCAACCGGGTGGCCAGGCCCAGGATCTCGGCGTTCATCCGCTGCCAGGCGGCTGCCAGCCGCGCCTTTCCCCGGTAGTCCACCAGCCGGTCCGAACGCAGCGCGGTCAGCGGGACGGTGGCCAGCACCAGCAGTCCACCGAGGGTGGCGCGGCACTGCTCCGCCCAGTCGGCCAGCTCCTGAGGGAAGGCCGCGCAACGACGCTCGACCTCGTCGAGGTCGAGCGGGTCGGCGACGGACTCGAAGACTGCCGCTTCGTCGAGCAGCAGCGCGACCAGCTGCGGCTGCAGCGAGGCCAGCGCGGGCGCGCCGGAGAGGATCTCCAGCCGCCACTGGTTGAACCCGGCGGAGCGGATCTCCGGCAGCGTGCGGCGGCGTACCAACTCGGCGGCGAGCAGGTGCGGAAGGGAGTCGAGGGTGGAGGAACCGAGCAGCGCGATCCGGTAGTCGGAGAAACGGTTCTCCTGCTGCAGCGCCTCACGCTGGCCCGCGTCGAGCAGTGCCCCGGCGGACTCCAGCACGAGCGGGTCGCCCTGCGCGTCCATCTCGTCCAGCAGCGCGACGACCGCGTCGCCCGCGCCGTGCAGTCCGGTCTTCTTCAGCGCGCGCAGCTCGCGCAGCGCGCTCCGCCGGACCTGGGTCGAGGGGGCCTCGGGTGTCGTGGTCACCGGTTCCCCTCCGAAGCAGCCGCATCGGAGGGAGCCTGGTAGCGCATGGCCAGACCGGAGACGATCCACTTGGACGACTCGATCGCCGTCGCCAGCATCCGCGCGCCGTCCACGCCCTGTTCCTCCGCGCGGCGGAAGGCCCGGTACAGCTGGATCAGCGGCAGCGCGTTGCCGCTGTTGCCGGTCACGTCCACGCAGTGCACCGCCTGCTCCGGACGGACCCCGAGGCGCTCCCGGATCTTCTCCGCCATCACGCCGTTGAGCTGCGGCGTCAGCACGTGCTCGACCTCCTCGACCGGCCAGCCGACCGAGGCGGAGAGCTCCCGCAGCAGGCTGTCGGCCAGCTCGGGGACGTGGCGCTCGATCGCCTTGTAGTCCTCCTGGCCCATCGCCTCGCGGCGCTCCTTGCCGTCCGGACCGGTGACGAACGGCGCGCCGTCCGCCCCGTACCAGCGCACGGTCTGCGCCGGGGCCCGGCCCTTGCCGACCGCACGCAGCACGATCCGCTCGACGAGCAGCCCGGGCCCGTCCTCCTCGGCCTCGACCACGGCCGCGCCCGCGCCGTCGCCGAACAGCGCGAAGTTGGCCAGCTCGGCCGGGCTGATCTTCCCCAACTGCCGGTTGGCGGGCCACAGCTTGACGACGCTGTCGGCGCCGATGACCAGCCCGCGCCGGGCACCCGCGGTCAGCAGCGCCTGGGCGGTGTAGAGCCCCTGCACCGCGCCCGCGCACCCGGCCGAGAGCTGGAGCGTCGGCAGTTCGTTGAGTCCGAGCCGGTCGGCGACGGTATTCACCGTGGCCGGCATCAGGAAGTCCGGCGAACCGGTGGACAGGATCAGGAAGTCGACCGACCCCGGCTCTACGCCTGCGGCCCGCAGCGCCTGCTCGCCCGCCGCGGTGGCGAGGTCGCCGGTGTTCTTGGGCACACCGTCGGGGCTGTCGGGCTCACAGAAATACCGGGCGCGGTTTCCGGTCATCCGGTCGAGCCAGCGCTCGTGCAGGCCGAAACGCTCGGCCATGTCGGCGTTGCTGACCGGCTCGCCCGGAAGTACCTCACTGAGACCGGAGATTCTCAAAGGAGTCACCTCATTCGACTCAAGGTGGATACGGACTGTTCGGTCGGCGCCACCGGCCGTCCCGGGGCCTGTCCCTGCGCGCGCGACCCGTGTCGGGCCTGGTCGAACACCAGGCCGCTGGCGGCGTGCTCGACGCTAAGGCGGGCCTCTCGACGGCAACTTGAGGCACTTTCGAGCCGCTGACCTGCGGGTTCACCACTCCTGCACGGACCGCCCCACCCCGCCGGGCCCGAAAGTGTGACGCTCGCCACGCGCGTAGAGCAACGCCTCACGGCGCGCCCCACCCACCCGGCTGACGCGATCCTGACGACTTCCATCGGGCCCGGCCGCGTCCCGGACGCCTGCCGTCCGCACCGGCGTCGGACTGTGTTTCCTCAGGCTGTGTCTGACGTAGCGTCAGCAGCGCGGCCAGCACGGCCACCTCCTCTGCCGAGGGCTGCCCCCGCTCGATCCGCAGACTGTCGTCCCCGACGTACGCGTGGTCGCTCACGGACGCGTGGCCCCCGACGTACGCGTGGTCGCTCACGGACGCGTGGCCCCCGACGTACGCGTGGTCGCTCACGGACGCGTGGCCCCCGACGTACGCGTCGCCGCTCACTGCGGCTGGTTCCCGTGCTTGCGGGCCGGCAGGACGGTGTCCTTGGTCCGCAGCATGGCCAGGGCGCTGATCAGGCGGCTGCGGGTCTCGGCCGGGTCGATCACGTCGTCCACCAGCCCGCGCTCGGCCGCGTAGTAGGGATGCATCAGATCCTCGCGGTACTGCGCGATCAGCTCCGCGCGGGTCGCGTCCGGGTCGTCCGAGGCGGCGATCTCGCGGCGGAAGACCACGTTGGCCGCGCCCTCCGCGCCCATCACCGCGATCTCGTTGGTCGGCCAGGCCAGCGCCAGGTCGGCCCCGATCGAGCGGGAGTCCATGACGATGTACGCGCCGCCGTAGGCCTTGCGCAGGATCAGCGAGATCCGCGGCACCGTCGCGTTGCAGTACGCGTACAGCAGCTTGGCCCCGTGCCGGATCACCCCGCCGTGCTCCTGCACCACGCCGGGCAGGAAGCCGGGGACGTCGACCAGGGTCACCAGCGGGATGTTGAAGGAGTCGCAGAACTGCACGAACCGCGCCGCCTTCTCGCTGGCGCTGATGTCCAGCACTCCTGCCAGCACCTGCGGTTGGTTGGCGACGATGCCCACCACCTGGCCGCCGAGCCGGGTCAGCACGCAGAGCACGTTGCCCGCCCACTGCTGGTGGACCTCGTAGAACTCGCCGTCGTCAGCGATCTCCCGGATCACCGCGCGCATGTCGTAGGAGCGCACCGGATCGGCGGGCACCAGGTCCAGCAGCGCCGGGCAGGACCGGTCGGCCGGGTCCACGACCGGTTCGGCGGGCGGCAGTTCGCGGTTGTTGGCAGGCAGCAGCGAGAGCAGGTAGCGGACTTCGAGCAGGCACGTCTCCTCGTCGTCGAAGACGGCGTGGGCGACGCCGGTGGTGGCGGCGTGCACGTCCGCGCCGCCCAGC
Source organism: Streptacidiphilus sp. BW17 (assembly GCF_041262485.1). Lineage (NCBI taxonomy): Bacteria > Bacillati > Actinomycetota > Actinomycetes > Kitasatosporales > Streptomycetaceae > Streptacidiphilus > Streptacidiphilus sp. BW17. Next base: position 95,649 of record NZ_JBGCCR010000021.1, read on the forward strand.
CCGTTCTGACTGATCTCCTCACCGGTCACGGCCCGGACGACGTCCGGTCCGGTGATGAACATCTGCGCGATGTCGCGGACCATGAAGACGAAGTCGGTCAGTGCCGGCGAGTACGCCGCACCACCGGCGCACGGGCCCAGCATCACGCTGATCTGTGGGATCACCCCGGAGTTGCGGACATTGCGCCGGAAGATCTCGCCGTAGCCGGTGAGCGCGGTGACGCCCTCCTGGATCCGCGCGCCCGCCCCGTCACAGAGGCCGACCAGCGGGGAGCCGGTCGTGGCGGCCATGTCCATCACCTTCTGGATCTTCTGCGCGTGGGCCTCGCCCAGCGCCCCGCCGAAGATCCGGAAGTCGTGCGCGAAGACGAACACCTGGCGTCCGTCGACCAGGCCCCAGCCCGCCACCACACCGTCGGTCCAGGGGCGCTTGTGCTCCAGCCCGAAGCCGGTGGCGCGGTGCCGGCGCAGGCCCTCCACCTCCACGAAGGTGTCCGGGTCCAGCAGCAGGTCGATCCGCTCACGGGCGGTCAGCTTGCCCTTGGCGTGCTGGGCCGCGGTGGCCTGCTCGCTCGGTCCCGCCTCCAGTTGCACCTTCCGCGCGGCCAACTCGGCGGCCAGCGCCGCGGAGTTCGGCCGCGCCGCCGGCTGCTCCTCTCCCTCGGGAGCCTCTGATGCCGCCGGAGCCTCCGGTGCCTCCTGCACGTCGTGCTGCGGCGCGACGTGCAGTCGGACCGGACGCTCGGCCGCCAGTACCGTCCGGCCTTCGTCGATCACAGTCATGCCAGGCCCTTCCCGTAAGCAGACGGGCGCCTCCTCGCGTACCGCCCGTGGGGCTGGGGAGCATCGCGGCCACTGCTCGTGCCATCCTCGAATCCCGCCCCGGCACTGTCCCAACCAGGGCGGACGACCGGTCTTGTGACGGACCGTACGCGCACCGTCACCGCAATTGTCGGATCCGTGATTTCTGCACGCCGGACCGGTGACCCGGGCACTGGCCCCGCGTCCTTCCTGAGCGGCACAGTGGTCTCGCCACACAGCAGTACGAACTTTGAGCAGCAGTACGAGAAGCGCTCTCGGGTTACTCCGGTGCAGCCAGGCGCCAGGCCGCACCCCGCACCCCGTTGCCCGTGCACACCCGGAATCGCACGCGCTCCAGAGAAGTCCTTCCCCCAGAAACCAAGGAGTTCGCCATGCTGAACGAGACGCTGCTGTGCACCGAGACCACCGACCTCGTCATCGAGAACCTGCAGTACATCCCCGCTGAGACCACTCCCCTGGGCATGTGCTTCTGCTTCAACACCGGCTCCGAGAACGAGTGACCCACCGGTGAGGAGACTGGAGCACCGGACGCTCGCCCTCCCGTCGGCCGCCGCAGGGGTCGGCTTCAAGCCGCACCTCCGCGTCGAGACCGTCCCCGGCGAGGGGGTCTACCTGATCTCCGCCCACGGCGTGACCGTGCTGCGCGGAACGCTGATCGCGACACTCGCCCCGCTGCTCGACGGCACCCGGAACCGGGAACGGCTGCTGGCCGACGCCGCCGCGCTGCGTCCGGCGCTGGATCCGGAACGGACCGGCGAGGTCCTCACCCGGCTCTCCCGCGCTGGTCTCCTCACCGACACCGCCCCTCCCCGCCACCGGCCCGCCGGTCGGCATCCGGGCGACCGGCAGCCAGCCGACCGGCCGTACGACGCTTCGGAGTTGGCCTACTGGGAGCTGGCCGGACTCAACGGCCAGCAGGCCGCCCGCACGGTGGCCGACGCCTCGGTCCGCCTGCTCTGCCTCGGCTCGACCGACCGGGACGACGTCCTCGCCGCCTTCCGCACGGCCGGACTGACCGTGGTCGCGGACGACGCGACCGGACAGCAGTCCGGCACGGCGACGGCCGCTGCGGCGGCCGACCTCACCGTCGTCGCCTGTGACGACTACCTCGACGCAGCCCTCGACCGGATCGACGCCGAACAGCGCGCCACCGGTCGCCCCTGGCTGCTCTTCAAGCCCAGCGGCCCGTCCTGCTGGATCGGGCCCGTCCTGGTCCCGCAGCAGAACGCCTGCTGGCACTGCATGGCCCACCGGCTGCGGCTCAACCGCCAGCCGGAGACCCGCCTGCAGCAACTCCTCGGCCGCAGCGGCCCGGTGCCGCACCCGCCGAGCGCCCACCCCGCCGGAGCGGCGGCGGCCGTCCACCTCGCCGCCCTGGAGGCGGCCAAGTGGCTCGGCGGCCTCCGCACTCCGCACCAGGCGGACCTGGTCACCCTGGACACGACGACCCTGGAGAGCCGCCGCCACACCGTCGTCCGCCGCCCGCAGTGCCCCTGCTGCGGCAACCCGACCCTGGTCGCCGAGCGGATCACCGCACCGGTGGTCCCGGTCTCCCGGCCCAAGGTCCGGCTCGACGGGGGCGACCACCGCTCCGCCTCGCCGCAGCAGGTCCTGGACGCGTACGGACACCTGGTCAGCCCGGTCACCGGCGCGGTCCGCGAACTGCGCCGCGACAGCCGCGGGCCCGCCTTCCTCAACTGCTACCGCGCGGGCGACAATCCGGCCACTGTCGCCCGCGACCACGCCGCCGTCCGCGCGGGGCTGCGCACGTGGAGCTCCGGCAAGGGCGCCACGCCCCTGCACGCCAAGGTCAGCGCGCTGTGCGAGGCGCTGGAACGGCACAGCGGCCACTACCAGGGCGACGAGACCGTCGTCCGCGCCTCCCTCCGCGAACTCGGCCCCGACGCCCTCCACCCGGACCTGGTCCAGCTCTTCCACCCGCGCCAGGTCGTCGAGTGGTACGCCGAGCGGAGCGCACCCGGCGCAGCGCCGCGCGGCGCCTTCAACCAACTCTGCGACCCCGTGGACGAGGACGAGCAGCTCGACTGGACGCCGGTCTGGTCGCTGACCGGAAATCGTCAGCGCTGGCTGCCCACCGCCCTCCTCTACTACCGCGCGCCGCAACCGCCCGGACGCGTCGTCTGCCAGGCCACGTCCAACGGCACCGCCGCCGGCAGCAGCCTGGAGGACGCGATCGTCCAGGGCTTCCTGGAGCTGGTCGAGCGGGACAGCGTCGCCCTGTGGTGGTACAACCGGCTGCGCCGCCCGGCCGTGGACCTCGCCGCCTACGCCGACCCGTGGATCGCCGAGCATCTGACGGTCCATCAGGACATGGGCCGCACCGTCTGGGCGCTGGACCTCACCGCCGACCTCGGCATCCCCGTCTTCGCCGCCTTCTCGGCCCTCACGGCCCTCACGGAGAGCCGGACAGCGTCTCCCCAGGACATCGTCATGGGCTTCGGCGCCCACTTCGACTCCCGGGTCGCGCTGCGCCGCGCGCTGTCCGAGAGCAACCAGATGCTGCCCGCCGTCCTGGACGCGAAGGACGGCACCGGCTACGGCTGCGACGACCCGGTCACCCTCGACTGGTTCCGGCGCGCCACCACGGAGAACCAGCCCTACCTGCTGCCCGACCCGGCCGCGCCCACCCGCTCACCCGCCGACTTCCCCTACCGGCCCCGCGCCGACCTGCGCGACGACGTGCTGGACGTGGTGGAACTGCTGCGCGGCCACGGTCTGGAACTGCTGGTCCTCGACCAGACCCGGCCCGACCTCGGCATCCCGGTGGCCAAGGTGATCGTCCCCGGTCTGCGCCCGTTCTGGGCCCGGTTCGCCGCCGGGCGGCTCTACGACGTACCGGTCCGACTGGGCTGGCAGCAGACCCCGACCCGCTACGAGGACCTCAACCCCATCCCGTTCTTCCTCTGACCATGTGCCGCTCTACCGCAGTCAACTCCCGGTACGCCATTGGTTCCAGCAACAGTGTTCCCGTAACGGAAAGGGCCGAAAGCACATACTTCGGCAACACACTTCCGACGTTGTTTCTCCTAGGATGACCTCGTCGCGCACACCGCTGGCCTGAGTTGGTGGGGGGTAGTCGTGGGGGAGTTCCACAAGACCGGTTCCGTTACGTCCGGATCGGGTTCGGGTTCTGGAACCGGTTCGGGATCCGGATCCGGTAAACCGGCCATGGGCTTGGCGAACTTCGCCCCACGAACGGCGCAGGTGATCACCGGCGTCGTGATCGTCGGATTCTTCCTGATCGCGCTCAGCTACGCGGTGAGCAACCGCCTTTCGGCCATCGGGCTGCTGGGATTCGTCATCATCCTCAGCGTGCTGCTGGCCCTGCAGACGCTCCACTCCTTCCCGGCGATCGCCCCGCGCCTGGCGCCGTACCGACGCGAGAGCCTGGCGCTGCAGGCGGTGCTCACCTACGTGCCGTTCTTCTTCTACGGGGACGCCTGGCTCGGCATGCCCGGGTTCCTCGCCTCCTCGGCGCTGCTGGTGCTGCCCGCGGCGGCCGGCTGGACGGTCTTCGGACTGGTCGTCGCCGCCGCCGCTCCGGTGCAGTTGCTGGTCGGCTACCCGGTCGGCGACATGCTCTACAACATCGTCGCCGTCGCGCTGACCGCGGCCATCGTCACCGGTCTGAGCCGGATGTCCGACCTCGTCTCGGAACTGCACCTGGCCCGCATCGAGTTGGCCCGCGTCGCGGTGATGCAGGAGCGGCTGCGCTTCGCCCGCGACCTGCACGACCTGCTCGGCTACAGCATCTCCACGGTCACCCTGAAGTGCGAGTTCGCGCACCGGATCGTCACCAGCCAGCCCGACCGGGCCCAGCACGAGCTGGAGGAGATCCTGCAGATCTCCCGTCAGGCCCTCTCCGACGTGCGCACGCTGGCCAGCAACTACCGCTCCAAGACCGTCCTTCCGGAGGCCCTGGCGGTGCAGTCGATGCTGACCTCGGTCGGCATCGACGCCGAGGTCGACATCCCGGACGGCCTGCAGCTGCCGACCGAGGTCGACGCCACGCTGGTCGCGGTGCTGCGCGAGGGCGTCACCAACATGCTGCGCCACAGCAAGGCGGGCCATTGCCGGATCGCCCTCCGCCTGGCCCCGCCGATGGTCACGCTGACCCTGTGGAACGACGGCGCGGCAGCCCTGCCCGGCATCCCGCCGTCCGTCGAACGCGGCGGCCGGGGACATCACGGCCACGGGCACAAGCACGAGGACGGCCACGTCTCGGACAGCGGCTCGGGTGGGCCCGGCGGCAGCGGGATCGTCAACCTGACACAGCGCCTGAGTGAGCTCGGCGGCTCCCTCAGCGCGGGCACGGCCGACGACGGTTACCTGCTCCGGGCCGTCGTCGAACTCCCCTCGGAGCCCGCCGCGCCTGCCGCGGAGTCGGAGGCCGAGTCGACGCCCGCCTCGGCCGACCTGGCAGTGTGCTGAACCCGGCAGTGTGCTGAACCCGGCGGGCGGCCGACAGGCCGCTCTGCAGCTCCGACCGCCGCGCCGACCTGCTCAGAACCGACCTGCTCAGAACCGGCTGGCCCAGAACCGGCCGCCCAGCGCCGATCGGCTCAGAGCCAGCCGGACTCCTTCGCGATCCGCACCGCGTCCAGGCGGTTGCGCGCGTTGAGCTTGGTCACGATGTTGGTCAGGTAGTTCCGGACCGTACCGGAGGCCAGGAAGAGCCGGGCCGCGATCTGCCCGACGTCCTCCCCCTCGGCGGTCAGCCGCAGCACCTCGATGTCGCGCGGCGTCAGCGGGCTGGTCTCGGCCTCCAGGGCCGCCAGCGCCAGCTTGGGGTCGATGGCGTGGCCGCCCGCGGCGACCGAGCGGATGGCGTTCGCCAGCACGTCCGGCTCGGCGTCCTTGAGCATGAAGCCGACCGCGTGCGCGGCCAGCGCCCGACGCAGGTTCCCCGGACGCCCGAGGCTGGTGAGGATCATCGTCCGGCAGCTGGGGAGCTGCTTGTGCAGGCACTCGCTCGCGGTGATGCCGTCCATGCCGGGCAGTTCGATGTCGAGGACCGCGACGTCGGGTCTGAGTCTCAGCGCCAGCGGCAGGATCTCGTCTCCCCGCGCGGTCTCGCCGACGATCTCCAGGTCGTCTTCCAGGCTCAGGAGTGAAACCAGGGCCTTCCGAAGCATGAGCATGTCCTCAGCGATCAGGATGCTGATCACGCTCCACCACCGCCTTCCGTCAACGCGCATGCGCGGGAGGAATTCCCCCCGTTGATGCCATGTCAGCATACGGTGAGTTCGTGCGTCTGACCGAGGTCCGAACAGCGGCGAACATTCCTTCGCGGCAACCGACTTGGGCTTCCGCTTCGCCCGCGGGATTCCACCTGTGACGTTTCTCTGCATTTCCTTTGAATCCGTCCACGAAGCACCCGCCAACCACCGGTGAGACGCCCGCGAAGGGTTCTCCGAAAGCGGGACTGGCCCACGGCCAATGCTTCCTCTGCCGCCTTGCCCGCCGCGTCGGACCGCTACGTCGGCCGGTTGTCTCGGCCGGTTGTCTCGGCCGGTTGTCTCGGCCGGTTGTCTCGGCCGGTTGTCTCGGCCCGGCGCCTCAGCCCGCTGTGCACTCCTGCTCGTCGAGCACCGCGCGGCGCACCCGGAGAAGCCAGGCCTCCGCCGGGCGCTCGTCCGGCGCCGCGGGCAGCACGCCGGACGCGGCGAACGCCTGCTCCGCCGCCGCCAGCCGCGCCTCCGCCTCGCCCGGCCGGGCCGCGATCCGCTCCCCCTCGGCCCGCAGCCGCTCCGGATCGTCGACGCGCAGCCGCAGGTCGCCGCTGCGGTGCAGGTGGACGCCCTGTTCCAGCAGCCGCAGCAGGTGCCGGGCATGCTTGGCCAACCGCGCGGGCGGGACCGCGCCGCTCCCCTCCCGGCTCTCCCTGGCGACCAGCTTGCGGAACTGCTGCGTGGCATAGCCGAGATACGCGTTGCGCACCGCCCGCGCGCTCAGGAACGACCGACGGATGCCGATCAGCTCCTCCCCCAGCGCCGTCCGCGTCAGGTAGCCGTCCTCCGGCAGCCAGACCAGCTCCGACGCGGTCGGGTTCGCGCTCAGCGCCAACCGGCACCACTTGGCCGCCTCGTGCAGCGTCCGGTCCGGCGCGGTCGTCACCACGGACTCCCCGGGCCGGTGCAGGCCGAACAGCCGCTCCGTCGGCACCGCGTAGACGCCCAGCCGGTCCACGTCCGACCCGGCGTGCGCCAGCCCGTACGCGGTGGACCCGACCACGCCCTCCAGCAGCACCCGCCCCTGTCCCGCGCCCATGCCCCGTTCCCCCCGCCTGGTGAGCCCGCCTGATCAGCCTCCCTGATCAGCCCTGCTCCGTCTGCGGCGAGTCTGCCGCGCCGCCCGGGGCCGGGCCCACCGGATTATCGACCGAAAAGCCGTTGCGATCGCCAAGGCGACCTGCCTACCGTGGCAGCACACCGAAGGGAGGTGATCCTGTAGTGAGTACATTCAGGACGCGTGAGGTGGCTGCGCGCTAGCGCCGCCCCGCCCGCAGCGGCTGGTGCAGCGGGCACTTCCACAGCGCGCAAGCGCAATTCACAGCAGTCACCCGGCCCGCAGGCCCACCGGATCGTCCTCCGGTGCCCACGTCCCCGTTCCTAGGTCGGGGATGGGAGCAAGCCTGCGGGCCGCCTGCTGTTCCGATCACGGTCGTTACCCGGGTGGCCAGGGCTCCTCGGACTACTCAGGTTCCCCGGGGTCCTCGGCGTCGCGGGATCTCGGTCCGGACGCGAAGTGCTGGCTCCCGTACTGCACGGCAAACACCTCCCCGGAGTGGGTGGCGGAATTGACCTGGATCGCCAAGCCCGGCCTCTCCTGGCCGCGCAGCGAGGCCAGGGCCGTGACCTCCCGGGCGAGCGCCGGATTCCGGTCGAGCAACTGGGCGAGAACCTCGGTCCAGTAGTCCAGGACCGTGGCGTCGACCGCTCCCCTCGTGGCGGTCGACGCCTGGTCCAGCGCTACGGTCAGCTCCCTGCGGTGACTGCGGCGGGCGTGCGCGATGACGCCACTCATCAGGGTCTTCGCCTCACCCCAGAGGTCCGTGCCCATCGCCGCGACCAGCGCGGTGGCTCCGCCGGCGGCGAGCTCGGCGAGTTCCTCGTTCATCGGCTCGATTCCACCCGCTCGTTGTTGTGGATGTGCTGGACGCCGCTGTGCACGACATAGGCCCGGCTGTGTCCTGAGGCATGGACGGACTGCTCCGCGGCCCGCTGCTCGGGCAGCGCAGGCCGCTCGGCGTCCCCGGAGCCGGGGTCTGCGACCCCACCAGGGTCGCCTCCACCGTCCCGGCCCGCGTCGCCGCTGCCGTCCAGGTCGGCATCGACCCGCGGCCCGACGGGGCTGCCCGGATACCAGAGCCAGGCCTTGGCGGTGTACTCCTTCACCTGGACCGTGGCCACGCTGAAGGCGTCGGATTCGAGCCCCTCGTGGCCGTGCCCGACCGTCTCCTCGTGGAAGTGGTGCGACAGGATCGCGGCCACCGGGGTGCCGCTGGTACCGGCCAGGGCCGCCTGCCGCAGCGGGGCCGAGTCGAGCAGCCGCGCCAGCGCCTCGAACGGAGCGCCGGAGACGGCGTCGTGGATCCCCCGGGTGTCCTCCCGATCCACCCGGATCTCCCCCGCGTGCGCGGCGACCCGCACCCGCACCCGGGACTCCGCTGCTGCATGCCGATTGTGCTCGCGGATCCGCGAGTTCAGCTCCGGCAGCAGCGGGACCAGCAGTCTCGCCTTGGGCAGTCCGGCCGGGGCCACCAGCTGGCAGCCGTCACCGGTGTCGACGTAGGCGAAGTCCCGCTCGTCCAGATCCGCGATGCCCATGGCGCTGGCCAGCGCGGAACGCAGCACGCTGCGGACCTCCTGCAGCCGCTGCTCGCCACGCCCCGCGGAACCCGCGATGTCGCACGCCAGCAGCGCTCGGTACTCGTACCTCGGATTCACGTTCCCTCCGCGACGACGACGAGGGCCGGCAAGTCGAAGATCGATTGCCTTCGGCACCGGATTTCCGCTGCCGACAAGATGATTGACGAGATCGTAGGGGAGGGGTCCTCGGGTAGAACGGCTACAAATACGGCTTGTTCGGCTTCGGCCGGACGAGGACGAGAGGTGTGGCCGATGAGCAACGCACGGGTTCGCGGGGCCGCGACGTACTGGCCGCCGGCGGGACTGCTCGGGCGGGTCGACGAGCGCGACCGCGCGATCCTGCTGGGGCTCGGCCACGGCGTGGTCTACCCGGCCGGTCAGATCACCATTCGCGAAAACGACACCTCGGACTACGCGCTGCTCCTGGTCGGCGGCACGGTGAAGGTCACCGCGCACGCCCACGACGGCCGCGAGGCGCTGCTGGCCGTACGGATGGCCGGGGACCTGGTCGGCGAACTCGCCGGGATCGACGGTCAGCCGCGCGTCGGCACCGTGACCGCCTGCGGCAAGGTGCTGGCCCGCTACATCCTGCGCTCCGAGCTGGCGGAGTGCACGAAACAGCACCCCGCCATAGCACTTGCGCTCAACGCCAGCGTCGTCGCCAAGCTCCGCACAGCGACGGGGCGCATCGTCGACTTCACCGGCTGCGACGTGCTCGGACGGCTGGCCAGGATCTTGCACCACCTGGCCGTCATCTATGGACGCCCCGGTCGCACCCAGGCCCATCTCCCGCTGTCACAGCCGGAGATGGCCACCCTGGTCGGCGCGGCGGAGTCCTCGGTCCACAAGGCCCTGCGAGCACTGCGGGAGTCGGGCGCAGTCGAGACCGGCTACCGCAGGATCACCATCCTCGACCTGGACCTCCTCTCCCGCATCGCGGCCGAGGCGGTCCCGCTGGAAGCGAATCTCTCCAAACACGTATAAGCATCGGGTTTGCCCGCCGGTCCTGCTGTCAGCATGACCGAGCGCCGGACCCGGGCGTGGAAGAAACGGGGGAAGCAGATGCCAGAGAACCCTGACAACGAAGCGATCCAAGAGACCCACGTGCAGGCCGGTGACGTGAGCGGCACGATGATCGTCGGCCACGACAACACCGTGAACACCCTGGAGATCACCGCCCGCCGCGGCTCGAAGATCATCGTCCACCCGGGACCGCGGCCGGCCCCGGCCAAGCGCCACCCCATCGCCCAACTCCCGCGCTCCGTCGCCGATCCGCTGATCGGCCGCGAGCACGACGTCCGGATCATGCAGGCTGCCGTCGAGACCCGTCAGCTGGTGCAGCTCTGGGGCGTCTCCGGGGTCGGCAAGAGCGCGCTGCTGCGCCACCTGTCGCGCACGCTGCCGCGCGGGCCCGAGGGCGTCGCCTACATCGAGGCCGGCGGCCGTACGGCGGACGACCTCGCGCAGGCGATCTTCGACGTCAGCTTCGACATCGGCTTCGACACGCTCAACTACAAGCCGTCGCTGGAGGTGCTGAAGGAGCACCTCCAGACGCTCAAGCTGCGGATCTACCTGGACGACGCAGGACTCGACGAGAAGGACCTACGTCGTCTGTTCGACATGGCCGAGCAGTCCACATTCGTCTTCACCTCACAGCAGCCGACCGTGCTCAGTGACGTGCACCCGGTCCAGCTGGACGGGCTGACGGACTCGGCCGCCGCGGAGCTGGTGAACACGCTGCTGGACCGCGAGTTGGGACGAGACGAGACGCGGATCGTCAAGGCGCTGTGCGACGCGGTCCGCGGCAATCCGCTGGAATTGCGACGCATTGCGATGTCGGCCGCGATCGGCAACGGGCTGCCGAGCATCACCGCGCTGCCCCAGCTGCTCCCCGCACTGGTGAAGCAACTCCGGCTGGAGGAGCGCGACCTGCTGCACCTGCTCGGCTCGATCGAAGGAGCCGAGCTGGCCGCACGCCACCTGAACGACCTGCTCGGTCGGACGGACGCCGACACGCTCGCCGCCGGACTCGTCCGCCACGGCCTGCTGCTCACCTCGGAGACCGGCTACAGCTGCCCACCGGACGTCGCTGAGTGCGTGCTGGCCACTCGGAAGTCGGAGTTCCCCGCCGACCAGCTCTGCCGGACGCTCACCGCATGGGTCGACGACCAGGCCACCACCCCGGACGACGTCGCCGCGCACTTCCAGGCCCTGGACATCGCGGTGCTACGCGCGGAGCGACTCGGCCAGGCCGACCTCGGCGTGTCGCTGGCCCGCGCCGCCTCGCCCAAGCTGGCCCTCTCCCGGCAGTTCGACGCCTGGGGCAGCCTGCTCGGCGCCGGGTGGGCCGTGGCCAAGCACGTCGGCGACAAGCAGGGCGAGGAGTTCTTCCTGCGCGAGGCACGCACCCGCCGCAAGTCGATCACCCGCGTCGCGCTGACCACGGCCCTGGTGGTCGAAGCGGAAGTGCTGTGGAAGGAACTAGCCGCCCTGCACGCGAAGACAGCAGCGGCCCAGAACCTCTCCAACGCGGCGACGGCCCTCACCCCGCCGCCGGTCCACCTGCTGCCCACGCCGCCCAGCCCGGCGCCCACCGTGCCCACGGTGCACCCGCCGGTCACCCCGGCCACCACGCCGCCCGCCGCTCCGCCCGCTACACCGCCGCCCGCGCACGTGGCACCGCCCGTCCACGTGACGCCACCGGTCCAGGTGACACCGTCCGTGCCGACGTCCCCGGGGCCGGGCGTCTCCAACGTCAGCTCCAACGTCGCCTCCAAGACCGCCTCGCAGTCGCAGGCCGGCGGCTCGCACATGACGGGCACTCAGGCCTCCACGCACGCCACCGCGTCGTCGCACCTCGGGACCACCGTCGTGGGCAAGCCCGTGGTCGTCGCCGGCGTGGCGGGCAAGGGCGGAATCGCCGGGCTCGCCTTCGCGTGCACGCTCGGCCTCGCCGCCGTGGTAGGCGTGGGTGTCACGGTCTACGCGGACAACCAGCCGGTCTCGGCCCCGGTCGTCTCGACGGTCCCCACGGACACCACGAACCCCACCGACACGACGACCCCGACCGACGACACCTCGCCCTCAGTCGATCCCGCGTGCACGGCCATCGCCTCCACCTGGTCGTCAGAGGTCAACCAGTACAACTTCGACTACACCACCGCGACCAGCGCGCTCGATGCCTACAACAGCGCCATGGCTTCCTACAACGCGGGTCAGACGTCCACTCCTCCCGACGACAGCACGTTGCTCTCCGACGTGCAGAGCGAGATCAACGACCTGCAGACGATGGCCTCCACGGTGCAGGAGGCCCAGGGGCAGGCTCAGTCCAGCTCCGTGCAGACGGACCTCGACGACATCCTGACGCCCGATCAGCAGCTGGTGCAGATGTATCAGGCCTACGAGAACGATCCGCAGAACAACGCGTTCGACGGGTCGAGCCAGGTCTCCTCGTTGAACTCCGCCGCACAGAGCCTGCAGACCGACTGCGGCGGCTGACCGTAGCCGGGACCACCCAGGAAGGGCCAACCATGTCCGCAGATCCCACCCACGGGAACGTCCGCATCGGAGACGTCTCCGGCACCGCGATCGTCGGCGACAACAACCGCGTGACGACCACGAAGCAGCACCCCGAGCCGTCGCAGCCGCCGCACCCGCGTCAACAGAACTCCGCGGAGGACCAGGCGGCCGTCTTCTCGGTCTACAACGGCGACATGACCGTCCACCACACAGCTGCCGCCGAGCCCGAGCCGGAGCCTGAGGGGAAAGACTGAGAAACCCCGCGTGCCCCGGGCGACGTCCATCGCCCGGGGCACGCACCTTGCTGTCCGTGCTGGCCACCCAGTCAGTCCTGCTCGTTCAACAGCTCCAGGTCCTGCGCACTCAGCGTCGCCGTCTTCAGCAGCTCCCTGATCAGGTTGACGCTGAGCGTCGAGCCGACCGGCTCGCCGACCTCGTCGCGCAGGAGGCCCCGTACGCCCCGGCGGTGCAGTCGTTCGCGCACGTCCTCGACCGCGTTCGCGACGGTCTTGTACGTCCAGGACTTGGTCACGTAGGGCGAGGCGTTGACCAGACGCGCGGTGTCCTCCCACGGCAGCGGGAGCGGGAAGGCGTCGTGGCCCTCCAGGTAACGCCGGGCGAGTGCGGTGAGCACCAGCCGCTCATGCGGGGAGAGTTCGTAGACCGTCTCGGGGTCCACGGTCTCCGCGCTGCTCGTGGAGCGGGGGTGCCGGTCGTCCTCGTCCACCAGACGGACCTCCACCAGATGGGAGCGCTGCTTGGACGAGTTGATCACCAGCGGGGTGTACCCGGCCTCGAGGATCCGCTTGTGCCCGGTGAGCATCAGCACGCCGTCGGGCAGTTCGATAGGGAGGTTTCCGGTGTTGACCAGCCACCAGTCGCCGTCCGCACCCGTGCAGGTGAAGACGCCGTGCCGACGGCTGACCGTCGGGTCGTCGACGCCCACCGGCACGTGCACGTCCTCACGATCGCGCCCGAACAGCAGCGTGTACCGGCGCGGCGGCACGGCGTACCCGCCCTCCGGACCCAGTACGAAGATCGTCCCCGGCGGCGCCGCCGGCACTCGGTCGGCGGGACTGCCCGGTGGCAGGATCTGGGGTGGGAAGCTTCCTGACGCCATGTCATATACCTCCGGCTCGGCTCGCGCCAGTGTACGAAGGCACCGTGGGGACCGGTCCTCACACAGTATGCGAAGCACCGGTCTCACAGATGTGCGAGGTCCGGCGCACAGGCCCGCGCCTTCGCCGTCAACCCGCCATGCCGGCAGTCAACTTGCTGATAGCCTGCCCGGCGTCAGTGCAAGCAGCCGGGGGACCTGCTGATGATGGACAGCACGATCGCCGAGCCGCTCGGCGCGGACGATCCGCAGGAGATCGGCAGCTTCGCCGTCATCGGCGTGCTCGGCACCGGCGGCATGGGCGAGGTCTACCTCGGGGTGTCGGACCGGGGCTACGCCGCCGTCAAGCGCGTCCGGGCGCGACTGGTCTCCAGCGAGCGCTTCGAACGCGAGGTCGGGCTCCTCTACCGCGTACCGGTCGGAGTCGGGCCGCGGGTGCTGGCGAGCGACGGCACCGCGGAGCGCCCATGGTTCGCCACCGAGTACGTGGCCGGACTCACCGTGGACGAAGCCGTCCGGCTGCGCGGCCCGCTGCCCGCCGAGGCACTCTGGCTGCTGCTGGCCGAGGCGGCGGCCCAACTGACCGCCGTGCACGAAGCCGGGATCACGCACCGCGACGTGAAGCCCGGCAACGTGATGCTGGTACGCGACGGCGTGAAGCTGATCGACTTCGGCATCGCCCGCGCCGCGGACCAGGCGAGGCTCACCAAGACCGGTGGCAGCTACGGTACTCAGGGCTTCTCGGCACCGGAACAGCAGTCCGGGGACGAGAACGTGGGCGCGCCCGCGGACGTGTACGGGCTCGGGGCGCTTCTGCTCTACGCGGCCTCGGGTCGCACGCCCGGCGTCGTCCCCGACGTCGAACCGCTGCGCGCCGTGGACGCCGACCTCGCCGACCTCGTCGCGTCCTGCCTCGCCACCGCCCCCAAAGACCGCCCCACCGCCCGCGAGTTGGCCGGCACCGCACGCACGCAGCTGCCGGTTCCGGCACCGACCTGGCCCTCGGAGGTCATGGCACGCGTCGCCGCGCGACGTGACTTCGCCGCCACACCGGTCAGCAAGATGGACACCGTCCCGCCGCCGGATCCGGATCCCGAACCGGACACCGTGCCGAACGCCCCCACGGCAGCGCACCGGCGGCGCACGCGCCTGCTCCTGCTGCCGACCGCCGGACTGGTCGCCCTGGGCGTCGTCGCGGCCGTCGTGTTCTCCCCGTCCGCGCCCGCGGACAACGGCAGTCCGCGGTCGTCCGGCGGCGCGACGGACACCGTCCAGCCCGTGGGCCGGACGTCGCAGTCGTCCTCCGCGAGCCCGAGCCGCAACGCCTCGTCCCCCGCCGGGTCCGCCTCCGCGTCGGCGGGACTCCCGACCGCCCAGGGCGGCACGGGCGGCACAGGCGGCAGCACAGGCAGTGCCACCGGCGGCCAGGCCACCCCACCGGGCGTGCCCGGCACGAGCCCGGCCCCCGGCCCGGTCACGAGCACCCCACCCGCGGCGCCCGGCCCCAGCCCCACCGCGTCGTCGATCAGCGGCATCAGCGGCGGCGACGACACGACGCAGGTCAGGGGTTCCGAAGCGGACACCGACTGGTATGCCAACGACGCGGCCTGCTCCGCCTGGTTGGACGACAACGGCTCCGGCGGGCTCGCAGGCGTGGTGAACACCTCCATGGGCGAGACCTGCGACGCCGAGCTCTACCGCACCGGCGGCATGGCATACGGCTTCTACGCCTCCTTCGGCGCCGCGAAGACGAACTTCATCCCGGACGCCGGCCACGCGATGTGGATCTGCGTCTGGAAGGCGGGCGACCAGTCCGACGAGAAGTGCTCCCCGCGCTTCGGCATGAACGGCCACACCCCGGTCATGCAGTGAAATCACGCAACGGCGGCGAGCGCCGCTGCCGACAGGTCCAACAGGTCCAACAGGTCTGAGTGGAACGCGGACAGGCCGCCCCCGAAACGGGGACGGCCTGTCGGTGAGCCCGCCTGTCGGCGAGCCTCAGTGAGGTCAGTTCTTCCAGCGCGGCTTGCGCTCGGCGGAGCCACCGGCAGAGCCGCCGGCGCGGTAGCCGGAGGGGCCACGGTCCTCGCGGCGCTGGAAGCCACCACGGTCGTCACGGCGGTCGTCGCGACGGAAGTTGCCGGACGCCGGACGGTGGTCGTCGCGACGGGCGGCGCCGAAGGACGGACGACGGTCGCGGTCGCCGCCGAAGGAACGGCCCGCGCCGAAGGACGGACGGTCCTCGCGACGCTGGAAGCCACCGCGGTCACCACCACGGTCACCCCGGTCGTCGCGACGGTCGTCACGGCGGAAGCCCTCACGGTCGTCCCGACGCTGGAAACCACCGCGGTCGTCACGACGCTGGAAGCCACCGCGGTCACCACCACGGTCACCGCGGTCGTCCCGACGGTCGTCACGGCGGAAGCCCTCACGGTCGTCCCGACGCTGGAAACCACCGCGGTCACCACCACGATCGTCCCGACGCTGGAAACCACCACGGTCACCACCACGATCGTCCCGACGCTGGAAACCACCACGGTCACCGCGGTCGCCGCCACGGTCGTCCCGACGCTGGAAGCCGCCACGGTCGTCACGGCTGCGCTCCTCACGGCTCGAGAAGCCTCGGTCCGCACGCGGCGCGCGGGCCTCGACGGCGACCGGAGCGTCAGCAGCCTCGGCAACCGCAACCGGGGTGCCCTCGGCCGCTTCCGCGCCCTCCGCCCCATCGGCGACCGGCTCGTCCGTAAGGCCCAGCTCGGCACGCTCGGAGGCGGCACGGGAGGCGAGACGCTCGGCCTCGTCGCGGAGGTTGGTGGCGTGGCGGGTGGCCCGCTCCAACTCCTTGGTCAGGGAGGCGACATCGCGCTCGGCCTGCTTGGCCTGGGTCGCGGCCGACTCGGCCTGAACCTCCGTCAGCGAACGGGCACCGGTGATGCGGACCAGGTCCGCGTCGAAGGAGCCGCCGACGATGTGGCGGGTCGCCTCGACACCGGCGTCCTCCAGCAGACGGAAGGTGCTGCGGCGCTGGTGCGGCAGGATCAGCGTGACGACCGTGCCGGAGCGACCGGCACGCGCGGTGCGGCCGGAGCGGTGCAGGTAGTCCTTGTGGTCACCGGCCGGGTCCACGTTGAGCACCAGGTCGATGCCGTCGACGTGGATGCCGCGCGCGGCGACGTCGGTGGCGACGAGGACGTGGACGTAACCGTCCTTGAAGTCGGCGAGGGTGCGGGTACGCGCGCCCTGGGTCATGCCGCCGTGCAGCGCGTCCGCCTTCACGCCCGCGTCACGCAGCTGGTCGGCGACACGGTCGCAGCCCATCTGGGTGCGGACGAAGATGATCGTGCGGCCCTTGCGGGCGGCGATCGCGTTGGTGACCGGCGCCTTGTCCTTGGGCTTCACGACCAGGACGTGGTGGGTCATGGTGGTGACCGCACCGGCGGACGGGTCGACCTCGTGGGTGACCGGGTCGACCAGGTAGCGCTTGACCAGCGTCCCGATCTCGTTCTCCAGCGTCGCGGAGAACAGCATCCGCTGGCCGCCGGCCGGGACCTTGTCGAGGAGCTCGGTGACCTCGGGCAGGAAGCCCATGTCGGCCATCTGGTCGGCCTCGTCGAGGACGACGATCTCGGTCTCTTCGAGCGAGCAGGCGTTGCGGTCGATCAGGTCGCGCAGGCGGCCGGGGGTGGCGACGAGGACGTCGACGCCGCGCTCCAGGGCCCAGATCTGCTTCGGCATGGAGGTACCGCCGCAGACGACCTTGAGGTTCAGGCCGAGGACCGAGCCGTACGGCTCGAGCGCGTCGGAGACCTGCATGGCCAGCTCGCGGGTCGGCACCAGGATCAGGCCGCGCGGGCGCTTGGCGCGGGTGCGGCCCTGCTCCAGGCGGGTCAGCAGCGGCAGGCCGAAGCTCAGCGTCTTGCCGGAGCCGGTACGGCCACGGCCGAGGACGTCCTTACCGGCCAGCGCGTCCGGGATGGTCGCGGCCTGGATCGGGAACGGGGTGGTCACGCCACGCTTGGCCAGGGTGCGGACGATCTCGTCCGGCAGACCCAGGTCGCCGAAGGTGAGCGTCTTCTCGGCGGGCTCGACAGCCTCGTCGGCGTTCTCGGCGGAATCAGTGGTGTTGACAGTGGAGTTGGTGATGTCGGCGGCGTCCGCCGGGATCTCGGTGAGGGCCTCGTGCTCCGCGGCCTCGGTGTTTTCGGGCATGGCGAAGCGGGCATCGTCAACGATGGACATGCAAAACCTTCCGGATATTGGCACGCGCCAAATCCGCAGGTTTCCAAACCGCCTCTATGCGGTCAGCCACGGAGTGCCGGAACGCGCCAAGGGCGCCTTTTCTTCCAGCGCCGGGCAAATTGAACAACGATCTACCAAGATAGCCCAGCCGCCACGGGCGGAGCAAACGACGTGGTGGAGACCCGGATCACACGCTCCTCAGCTCCCGGACGCGCTGGCAGAGGGGCTGGCGGAGCTCGGCGACGGCGAGGGCGGCGGGGTGGACGGAGCCGGAGTGGACGGCTGCACCCGGGAGGGGCTGGGGGTGGGCTGCGAGGGCGGCGTCACCGTCGGCCGGACGGCACTGGTGCTCGGCAGCGGGGTGACCCCGACCGGCTGACCGCCGACCTGGGGCGAGGGAGTGCCGCTGGGGCGTGCGCCCGGTGTGGGGGCGCCGGCAGGGGCGCTCATGCCCGGCGCCGCGCTGGGACGGTCGCCGCCGCGGTGGCGCGGCTGCTCCGTCGTCCGCGTGGTCACGCCGTCCTGCGAGCCGCCCGCACCCGCCGGCGCGGCCGTCGGCACGCCGGCGCCCGTGGGCGTCGCCGCCGGACCCACCTCCATGCACCCGGCCAGCGTCGGCACCGCACCGACCACGGCCCCGGCCACCACCACGAACGCGAGCGCCCGGCGCGCCCCGACTTCGACCTTTCCCACCGCGTCCGGCCCCGCTTCCTCTACTGCGCGTCCTTGCCCCCGACAATCCCTTCCCACTCCAACGCGCCCCCCGGCCAAAGGACACGCACGCGTCAACCCGCCCGCGCGATTCCCACCCCACCGCTCACCCGTACCCGAGCTCGTGCAGGCGCTCCTCGTCGATCCCGAAGTGATGACCGATCTCATGCACGACCGTCACCCCGACTTCGCGCACCACCTCGTCCTCGCTCCGGCACGTCCGCAGCGTCGGATTCCGGTAGACGGTGATCCGGTCCGGCAGCACCCCGGCGTACCACTCGCCGCGCTCGGTCAGCGGCGTGCCCTCGTACAGCCCGAGCAGCTCGGGCCGCCCCGGCACGGGGTCGTCCTCGACGAAGATCACCACGTTGTCCATCAAACGGGTGAGCTCCACGGGAATCCGGTCGAGCGCCTCCCCGACCAGCTCCTCGAACCGCTCCCGTCCCATCTCCAGCACGACTCGGCCCCTGACCTCGTAATCGATTTTGGCGTTCCCGCTCGCATCCCATATGCTTCTGAACGTCCCCGACGGCCGCAAGGAAGCCGGGAGGGTCCAAACGCCCTCATCGTCTAGTGGCCCAGGACGCCGCCCTTTCAAGGCGGTAGCACGGGTTCGAATCCCGTTGGGGGCACGGCATTGCCCGTGCATGTACGTTGTGCGCATGGCTCCGTGGAGCAGTTGGTTAGCTCGCCACCCTGTCAAGGTGGAGGTCGCGGGTTCAAGTCCCGTCGGAGTCGCTCAGGCTCCCTCGCAAGAGGGAACCTGGCCAGGTAGCTCAGTTGGTACGAGCGTCCGCCTGAAAAGCGGAAGGTCGCCGGTTCGACCCCGGCCCTGGCCACCTTGTCTGACCAGCAGAAACGCCCCGGCTCGATCATCGAGCAGGGGCTTTTTTGTTGCCCGTTACGCCCACGGGTACGACAACGCCTCGCCGTACGGCCACTCTCTTCAGCCCCAGGCGCGCGTCTCCGGAGACCACGTCCGGCCGGGCACGGATCCGGAGCCGTCGAGAAGCGGGTCCGCGAAGGCCGTGACCACCTCGACAACGGTGCCGAATCGCTCGGGATACACGGTCGCGACAGGGCCTTGCCGCCGACGCCAGGCTGCGTACGAGGACTGCCGCCTCTCGGAGTAGTCCGGCAGGAGAAGAGGACTCAACCTCTGCAACCGGATGCCCCTGTGCGCAGCCGTGGCATCGAGCGCGGAGGCCACTCCCTTGGAGTCGAACTCATGAAGGGTGAAGAGGCGGTAGAGGTCCGCGTAGTCACGGTCCCGGGTGTTGAATGCGCCCAGGGAGAGCGCAGTGGTGAGCTTTTCTGCGATCACGGTGACGATCGGATAGCCGAGCAGCTGGAACGTCTCGTTCGACAGCTGTTGCTGATACGCAATCGGCTCGGGGCCGGGTGTGATCGGATCCCCGAAGCTGACGTCCAGTTGCAGCTTGAGTCGCGCTCGGGCGATGGTGGCCGCCATCGCCAGGCGCAGCCCGTGGTACTCGTCGTCCTCGCGAATCGGAACGGTCTTGATGCTCTGGCCTTCGAAGACCACTCCGTCGTCGATCTCCAGCGATGCGATGGCCGTGATGCGCCGGACGATCTCGTCCCGCTCCCCCGGGAACCGCAGCCCGAGGATGTCGATATCGCGCGTCATGCGGCGGGCGCCGAACTGGGCGAGCAGCAGGCCTCCCTTGAGCACGAAGTGCGCTCGGCCCAGGGGGAGGCGGCCATGCGGAACAGGAAGCGCTCCAGGAGATAGTCGACCATCACCTCGTCGGTCGATCGACGGTTGCGACGGGCGAGGTTACGCAGGTCGTTGTAGACCCGGCCCGCGGTGGTGTCGCCTGTGGGGTTCGGCATCAGGCAAGCACCGCTTCGACGGAGGGACGGATGACGGTCAGCGCGCCCAGTTCACCGGCGATCCGGTTGAGTTCGGCCACGCGGGCCGGGCCACCGTTTCGCAGAAAGCGACCGAGCGCGGAGAGGGCCAGGGATTCACCGATTCGGTGCCGGAAGCGCATCGCGTCCACGACCGATCTCTCAGCGCTGTAGACCGACACCGCCTCACCCGGAGCCACTTCGAACGGTTCCACACCTACCCTGAAGGTCTCCGCCGCGTACTGCGAAACCACCGTCGGCGGGTACGCGATCTGCGGTCGGTGCGAGCCCCTGGGCACCGCGACGTGGACGGCCGACGGGATGTCGTCGATCAGCTCGTGCAACGCCAGAGCGGACTCGCCGCACACCACCGCCAAAGGTGCACGTCGGGCGACGGCCAACAGATCCAGATGGGCGCTCTCCGGTGCGGACGCGAGGCGATAGACGCCTCGGGACAGCTCATCAAGCTCGCCAGAGGCCAGTAGCGTCGCCAGATCCCTCGATGCCAGTCCTACCCCGTGAGCCTCCGTGGTGGTGAAGGTCGGCGGCAGAGCGCTCAGCCGCATTTCGAGTCTGAGAGAGTCGACCATGCATTGAATCCTACCCAAGGCATCGACCAGTGGGGAGGATTCGGTACACCCATACCCGAGATTCGCGAGACACCATCGACACGAGGCCACGCCCGCCCCGGCACGGTCGAACCAGACAGTTCGCCGCTCTTCCACGTGGCGGGTGCGGGCTTCGAACCTGCGTAGCCTGCGCGACAGGCTTACTGGCTGCGGTCCGCTTGCCCAGCTGAGGGAGCTTCATCCGCGTGTACGTCAAAGCTCAGCCGGCTGTCGGTGCCCACGGCCTCACCCTCCGAGCGGAAGGTGCCGGTGATCCATCCCGTGAGTCGGCGGGTGTCGTCAACGTCGCCGGTCAGGGTGACGTGCACGCTGCCGGATCCCGCCGGGGCCAGGGCACTCCCAGGCCGGCCGGTGGCCGCTGAGGCCGCGTCCACCTCGTAGATCCTCGTATGCAGCATTCCTGGAGCTCGGGGTACCTGCCGTTCCGTGGTCGTGAATCTGTCGCCCACTGCGGCTACTACGGCTCGTACCGCTCCAGCATTGCCCGTGAGTGCCATGTGCACCGCCATCGCGTACCTCCTCCGCCCCAAAGCCAGCGTGCACCGAGGCGGCGCGCTGCGCGACAGGGGACCTGCGCGACCAAGGTGCCTGCACGGCTGGCAGCCGGACAGCGCAGCAAGGGCGACCGGCCCTTGCCGCTCGGACAGCCAGGGCCCCGTTCCGGCGACACCTGATCTGCCGCGGACTACCCTGAAGTGCCGCCCGGCGCATCTCAGGAGGCACCACGATGAACCCGGAGCACTTCGCGCTCCTCGAAGAGGCCCGCAGGAGTCTGCCTGACGGGTTCAAGGCCGAACTGTCCGGCGACACCATCGTCATGATGGTCATCCCCTCGGGCATCCACCAACGGAATCTGCTCACGGTGCGGCGCGAGTTCGATGCGCACGCACCGTCCGAACTGCTGCCCAGTGAGAACACCGACCTCGTCTCACCGAACGTCGGCAAGAGCCGCAATCCGGATCTGACATACCTTCCGGGCGAGGCCCTGGAGACGACTGACAACCAGGTCCCCGCCGAGGTCGCCACGATCGCGGTGGAACTCGTCTCTCCCTCCAACCCGGAAAACGACTGGATCGGGAAGGTACGGGACTACCCGGTCATGGGGATCCCGCTCTATCTCGTGATCGACGCCAGGCAGAAGACCGTCACCCTCTTCAGCCGGCCCGACGGAACGAAGTACCACCGCCGCGAGGACATCGAGTTCGGCGAGACGCTGCACATCCCCGAACCATTCGCGTTCGACCTCCTCACCACCGGACTACTGCCGTACTGATGCCGTACTGACCGGCACCGCCGCCTGCACGGCGCCGCCGGCCGACGCCGGTCCCTACGCCGCGCAGCGCCAGCCGGGCGCAGAACGCGGCGATCGGCAGCTCGAGCAGCAGGGCCAGCACCCACGCCAGGGCGAGGCCCGGGCCGTGGGAGGTGGTGATGTCGAACCACGCGTCCGTCACAAGGAGGACGAAGGTCGCGCTCGCCGTCAGCGCGTAGCGGTTGTCGCCGCGCCGGAGCAGCGCGCCGGTGGAGGCCAGGCCTGCCACCTCCAGGGCGTCGAGCCCGACCCAGGACCACTCCCCCTGCGCGCCGAGCAGGACCACCCACGGGATCAGCGCGATGCTCATCCCCAGCAGCACCATCGGCACGGACAACGTCCGCCCGCCCGCGCCCCGCGGCGCTCGGACGCCGAACTCCGACAGCGATGTCACCGTGCTCATGGCTCCCCCTCAAGGCTGTCCGACCACCGGCCCGACGCCTGTCGGGCACAGTGATCAGCCTGCTCGGTTCGCCACGCGAAGTCGGTAGTCCCCACAGCCCAGTTGGGGGTAGTGCCAGGTACACCCCCGACCGGGAGTCAGGACCAAGCGAGCAGCTCAGACCCACCCCGGCAACGGTTCGCGCCGCTGGTGCCACTCGGGGGGCAGCGCCGCGACGCCGGTGCGGGCCGCGACCACGCTGCCGGTGATGGCGCAGTTGGTGTCCACGTCACCACCGCCGACAGCCGTCATCCACAACGCCTCGGTGAGGTTGTCGAGATGGCACGCGGCGGACCAGAGCGCGAACGGGACGGTCTCGCTCGCCCGGCCCCGCTCGCCCTTGCACAGCCACGACAAGGCCTGCCCGACGGGTGTTCCCAAGGGCAGGCCCGCAGCTCGGAGCAGACCGTCCCGGACCGCACCCGCCGGGGTCATCTCGGCGATCTGCGCCAGCAGGGCACCGGGTTGAGGCGGCGTCATCCCCCTGCCGCGCACTGCCAGAGCCGCCGCCACGGCGACCGCGACCGCTCCGGCGACGCCCTCCGGATGCGCGTGGGTGACCTCCGCCGAGCGGGCCGCCTGCTCCGCGGCCCGCTCTACGTCCGCGTGGAACCAGGCGCCGAGCGGCGCGACGCGCATCGCCCCGCCGCTGCCCAGACTGCCCTCGCCGAAGATGCTCCGCGCCGCCGCCCGCCAGGTGTCCGGGGACTGGGCGAGGAGCGGCAGCAGACTCTGCATCCCGTAGCCGTAGCCGCGGTTGGGGTCGGCCAGGAAGAAGGCGGCGAAGGACTCCGCCAACTGCCGCTGGTCCACGGCTCCGCGCAGGTAGAGCACGCGCAGCAGGGCGAGGGCCATCGCGGTGTCGTCGGTCCACCGCCAGGGCGACTCGACGGGGACGGTGCGCCTCTCGAACTGCGCCCGCGCATTGTGGTCACCCGCCTGGAAACGCCCGTACCAGTACACGCCGAAGGCGTCACCGAAGGCGAGCCCCTGCAGCGAGTCCCGCGCGACAGCTGCGGACGAGGGCGCGGTTGCAGGGACGAGCACAGCTGCGGTCGGGGCGACTGAACCGGACGGGATCATGTCCGTCATGCTGTCATGTCGCCCTCGCGGCAGGGCACTTCCCCTTCGCACAGCCGCGCTACGCCTCGTGCGCGCCGATCCGCGCCAGCACCGCCGACCGCAGCTTGTCGATGTCGACGTCGACGCCGAGGTCAAGCGCGGTGAGCACGTCGCATGCGTCCACCTCCGACTCGCTGGAGCCGACGGCGAGCAGGCCGAGCAGCATGTGCTCGGTGCCGAAGCGTTCATGGCCGAGCGCCTTGGCCTCGCGCAGCGTCTGCTCCAGGGCCATCTTCGCATGCGGGGTGTAGGCCGGGCGCGGGAACTGGAACGCGCCCGCACCGAAGTTGTCGTCGGCGCGGCGCTGAATCTCCGTGACGTCGATCCCGATCGACGCCAGCGCGTCGCGCGCGTCCTGGCGGCCGTTGGTGGGGACGCCCGCCTCGGCCAGCAGCCGGACCATCGCCTCCCTGGCAGGGTCCAGCCGGACGCCCTGGTCGGCCAGGACCGCACCGGCGTCGGCGTCCTGTACGGCGATCAGTCCGAGCAGCATGTGCCCGGTGCCGATGAAGTCGTGGCCGCACGCGATCGCCTCGTCCTGGGACACGACGATCGCCCGCTTCGCACGGTCGGTGAAGTACTCGAACACGTCAGTTCTCCTTGCCCGTGGCCTTGCGCCTGCCTGCGTGCTTCTCGTGCACGGACTGCCGACTCACCTGCAGCGCCGTTGCGATGGCCTGCCACGTCCAGCCGCTGTCGCGGGCGTTGTCGACGTGCAGGCGCTCCAGTTCCTCCAGCAGCCGCCGCAGCGCGACGACCGCGGCCAGCCCCTGGGCCGGATCCTTGCCTGTGACTTGACCGACCAGGTCGGCGGCCGGACGGCGTTCCTCCGAAGCTTCCATGGCTGTCAGGGTAGCCTGACATCACAGTCGCACGTCAAGGATTCCTGACACGCGGAGTACGAAGAGATGCAGAAGCGCCGGAGCACCGAAGTGCCCCAGTGCCGCTGGACGTTGCTACGGAGCCGGGCTTCCGGCGCTCAGCCCACCCGGGCCGAGAGCCAGACCAGCGCGTCCGGCAGCATGGCCCGCCAGACGTCGGTGGTGTGGCCGCCGTGGGTCACCGTGAGCAACTGGTTCGGGCCGGTCGTGTGCAGGACCGAGAGGAGCGCCCTGGCGGCCGGGACCGTGCCGGGGTCCTGGGTGCTGCCCGCCATCAGCAGCGCGATGTCCGGCTGGTGCTTGTCGTGCAGGAGCACCGAGTACGGGTTGTTGGCCCGGGTCAGGGCCGGGTCCTTGAGGACCAGCGGCGCCTCGGGCGCGTTGTAGCCGGAGAGGCTGACCGCCGAGTGGAAAGTGCCGGGGTGTTGGACCGTCAGGTTGACGGAGCAGTAGCCGCCCGCCGAGTAACCCATCAGCGCCCAGTGCTGCGCGCCGTGCTCGGTACGGAAGTTGGCCGCGATCAGCTGCGGCACGTCCTGGTCCAGCCAGGTCGCCGTGCGCGGCCCGCCCGGGATGTCCGCACAGCCGGGGTCCACGCCACCGGGAAGGACGTTCAGCTTGGCCGCGACCAGGATCATCGGCTTGACCTTGCCCTCCGCCATCAGCGGCGCGATGGCGTCCTGAACCTTCATCGACCCGAACCACGCCTGCGGCGTCCCGGGCGTCCCCGGCAGCAACTCGACGACGGGGAAGTCGGTGTGGGCGTACGCGGGGTCGTTGTACTGCGGCGGCAGCCAGACGTAGAGGCTGCCGGTGATGCCCGAGGCCGGGCCGTGGGCGTCGGTCGTCTGCACGCCCGGCAGGTAGGTCGTGAAGCGCAGCTTCAACGCGGTGCCGGCGGACGCAGAGCCGGTCGGGCCCCCGGAGACGTTCGTCGCGGTGGCCGCCTGGTCCCCGTCGTCACCGAAGAGGTCCTGCCAACTGTCGTAGAACGGGCCCATCGAGTTGTTGACGTAGACCAACACGACGACCACGGCCGCGATCTGGCTGAACATGGTGGCGCCCAGCCGCCCGGCGTACCGGACCGGGCGCGGCCCGGGTATTCGGTTCCAGACGAAGGCCAACAGCACCATCGCCACGACCATCAGTGCGACGGTGGCGACGAAGAACGGCGTGCCGGTCAGGCTCATGATCGACCCCTGCGAGAACGTACGGCGGCGTGCACTTTGCCGTGTTCACGCCCAGCGGTGCAGCTTATCTGTACGGACGCTGGGAGTTTGCCGGGAGGTTCCCGTTCCGGGCCGACTGCTTTGGGCGACCGCCCGCCAGGCCCTCGTCAGACGTGGCAACCGTGACCACGGAGGTACGGCAGCGGATCGATCACCGCGCCGTAGACGTTCCTGGGACGGATCTCGAAGTGCAGGTGCGGCCCGCGTGCGTTGCCGCTCTCCCCGGAGAGGCCGATCTGCTGCCCGCCGGCGACGTGGTCGCCGGTCCGCACGTCCAGCCGGGACATGTGGGCGTAGAGGGCGTAGTAGCCGTCCGGCAGCCGCAGCACGATCCAGTTGCCGTAGGCACCGCCCCATCCGGCGGTCACCACGGTGGCGTCCGCGACGGCGTAGAGCGGGGTGCCGGTGAACACCGCGAAGTCCACACCCGTGTGGTACCCGGCCGCGTACTCCGGATCCGGAACGCCGAAAGGCTGACTGATGGCCGCTCCGGGCGCGGGACTGAACCAGCCGGGGACGGGCGCGACCGTCGCACCGGAGACCGGCATGGAGACCGGCATGGTCCAGCCCGGGACGAGCACCGCCGCAGCCCCCATCACCTGGCGCGGCTGCGGCACCGGCACGGACTCCGCCGCACCGAGCCCGAACCGCGACCGGGACCGCGTCGCCGCGCGGGCATGCGGACGCAGCCACAGCGCGTCCTGGGAGGACGCGGCGGACGACCCGATCCGCGCCTTGACCGACGGACCCGGCAGGGCCGCCACGGAGTGCGCGCCGAACGGTGCGAGCGCGGCGGGCAGCAGCGTGCCGAAACCGACGGTCAGCACCGTCCCCCAGGCCGCGCGGGAGGGTCTCACGAGAAGTGCCACGCCACACGTGTACCGGGGCACGAGGGACCGCGCCAGGCTGTGTCACCCGGTTGGCAGCAGGCTCACCACCCCACGGGTGGCACACCGTCACGCCGATCGACCGGCGACCGAGCGCCGGACCGCTTGGAGCGCTCGGACCTCCTTGAAGACGTGGACGACGTGGACGCCCTGAACGACATGGACGACATGGACGAGTTCGGCGGGTTTCCGCCGACGCACCCGCGCCGGACGCCAGACTGCGTGGTGTGACCCACGACGATCCGAGGGACGACCAACCCCCCACCCCACCGTCGCATCCGGCGCCCCGGCATCCGGACGAGCCGCACCACGGCGGCGGCATGGGCAGTCGGCTGAACTGGCTGCGCGCCGGAGTCCTCGGCGCCAACGACGGCGTCGTCTCCACCGCCGGGCTGGTCGTCGGCGTCGCGGGCGCCGCGGCGACGTCGCACGAGCTGCTGACGGCGGGGCTGGCCGGGCTGCTGGCCGGCTCGATGTCGATGGCCACCGGCGAGTACGTCTCGGTGAGCACCCAGCGCGACTCCGAGCTGGCCATGCTCGACCTGGAACGCCTCGAACTGGCCCGGACCCCGGAGGCCGAGCTGGAGGAGCTGACCGGCCTCTACATGGCCAAGGGCCTGACCAGGGAGCTGGCCCACGAGGTCGCCGTCCGGCTGACCGAACACGACGCCCTCGCCGCGCACGCCGAGACCGAGCTGGGCATCGACCCGGAGGAGCTGACCAACCCCTGGCACGCCGCCGGGGCGAGCTTCCTGGCCTTCACCGTCGGAGCGCTGCTGCCGCTGCTGGCGATCGTGCTGCCGCCGGAGTCGGTACGGATCCCGGTCACGGTGGCGGCGGTGATCGCCGCGCTGGCCGTCGCCGGCTGGATCAGCGCGCGGATGGGCGGAGCCCGGATCTGGCCCGCAGTGGTCCGCAACGTGGCGGGCGGCGCCGTCGCCATGGCGATCACCTACGCGGCCGGCGTCCTGCTCCGCGCCTCGACCTGACCACCCCGACGCCCGGCTGCCGAGGCCGGGCGAGCACGGATTCGACCCTGACCACCAGCATCTAGTACAGTCTGACTCGCGCAAGGCTCCGTGGAGCAGTTGGTTAGCTCGCCACCCTGTCAAGGTGGAGGTCGCGGGTTCAAGTCCCGTCGGAGTCGCACAGAAGATCAGCCCGGATCCCCTCGGATCCGGGCTGATCTGTTTTCCGTCTTCTTCCGCTAAGCTCTACGCGCGTCACTCCGCATGCGGCCCGAGTGACGGATGTGACCGGCGTCACTCAAGTTTTCTTGATCCCAGCTCATGTTTCAGGCTTCACAGGGTCTACTCATTTTATATGTACAATTGCACAGGCGATAAACGAATTCCGGCCATCCGGCCATAAAAAAGGGCTGCACCGGACCCGGCGGAGTCCGATGCAGCCAAAAGCGCGTCTACTCGACCCGCCTTCAGGCCTCCGTGCGCTGCTGCGGAATGCCCGCGAGCAGAGCACGCACCTCCGCCTCGCGATAGCGGCGGTGCCCCCCGAGCGTACGGATCGACGTGAGCTTGCCAGCCTTGGCCCAGCGAGTGACCGTCTTCGGGTCAACGCGGAACATGGTGGCGACCTCAGCCGGCGTCAGCAGGGGTTCGGCATCAGGGGTACGAGCGGTCATGAGCGGCCTCCTCGGGAGAACCGAACCAACACGGTTCTTTCCTAGAAATTCTGCACCTTGGCATGCGATGCCCGAAATGGCCACCGCTTACCAAGTCGGTAATAGGACGAACGGCTTGTCCTTGGCACTACAACTACACCATCCGTCCAGTCCAATCAGCCAAACCGGCGGATTTGACCCCTCAAGGGCCAAGTTCGTCGGATTGCGATGGACCATGCCATAACGGACAGTCACCGCAAAGCGACCATCTGTCACAGCAGTCGGACCCCCCGCTTCCCCCGCGAAGGACCTCAAGCTCCGCAGAACCACTCTTACGTGGGCACAGGTGGTCTGCGGTGAGGCTGGTTGTCCTATTTTGACACTCAGTGCGGCCTTCGCGTCAACGGTGAGTCACGTCACGTTGATGGGGGATTGACCCGTTCCGAGACAAAGGTCCCATGTGGAGACGGGATAAGCACCCCTGTGACGTCTGAGGAGATGGTGCCACGCATGTCCGACTGCTCCCCTGGCCGCCAGGTGGCGTGATCGGTCGTGGCGGAAGCCCGCCATCTGTGACAGATGTTGTCAGGGATCCCGAAGGTTCTGTGGGGTGTCGTGTCGATTACGTGAAACCGGGACAGGAAGGGGCTTCCATGCCCCCGGCGAGGCCCCAGGGGGCCTCTGAGACGTGTTTCCCGACCCTACGCGCTCCCCGGCTCCCCGCCCAGGGGTGACGGCCCCGGAATGCCCCCACGGCCGCCTGAGGGCCCCCAGGCACTGCTTGAGGACTCCGGGTGACCTCGGACGCCGCCCAGTCGGCGAACTCAGTTCGCGAACTGCAGGTCCTGGACCCGGCGCCAGCGCTCGGTGACCGACCGGTAGCAGCGGCCCGCCCGCACCGGATCCCCCTCGCGCAGCGCGGCCACGCCCTCCGCGACGTCCTCCGCCGAGCGGTCGTCCGCCAGCCCCTGCTCGGGGATGGCGTGGACCAGCCCGCCGTAGTCCAGCTCGACCAGGGAACGCGGGTGGAACTCCTCCAGCCAGCGCCCGACCTCCTCCACGCCGGCGACCAGCGGGCCCTCGTCCAGCGTCTCCCGCAGCACCCGGTAACCGCGCGCGACCCGGCGCCGGGCCTGAGCCATCGGCGTGCGGTAGCGCAGCACCGGCGCGGTCCGGCGCTTCGCTCCGCCCGCGTCCTCCTGTGCGCCTGCCGACGACACCCCCTCGGACGACGCGTCCCCCGACCGCGCGCCCCCGTCGGGCCGCGCGCCCTCCTCCGACGGCGGGCCGTCCCCGGCCGCCGCCCCGGACCCGGCGCCCTCGGCACCGGAGGCGTGCTCGGCACCGGAGGCGTCCTCCAGGCCGGACGGAACGAACTCGCGTTCCTCCTCCCCGAAGAGCAGGAACCAGCGCACCGGGATGTTCCAGGTGCTGGTGAGGATCCACGGCCGCCCGTCCGGGTGCAGGGACCGCCAGCGGTCCCAGTCCGCCTCGGCCTGGGCCCGGACGACCGGCGGCACGGCCACGTCCAGCAGCGGCAGCGGCAGTTCCTCGCGCAGCTCGGACAGCGCCAGCCAGCTCCGCAGCCGGGTCCGCCACGGGCAGAGGTAGAGGACGCCGTCGGCCTCGTGCACGAAGGCGTCCCGGCTCTCGCGCTCGGGGATCGCGACGGGAGGCGTGGCAATCAGGTCGGCCAGCCGACCGCGCCGCTCGTCCACCGCGGAGGGATGCGGTCGACCGGCGGCATAGCCCTGCCAGTACGAGCGCTCCGGCTCCGCGAAGGCCGCCAGCGGCTCGTAGACGCGCAAGTAGGCGGCGTAGGGAGGATGCACCGAGGTCCGCAGCATAGGCACCCTGGCATCGTCGCACGCCCAGCCCGCGCAGCGGCCCGGAAGACGACGGTCCGCTCCGATCGCGCCCCCCGCGCCCCATCCGACGTCCGCAGTACGAGAGTTCGGTCCAAGCTGTGGACCACGTACCGAACGGCCCTCGCGCAGTCCTACGCTTCTGGGAGAACGTCCGCACCACCGCAAGCGGACGCGAGTCGACAATGGAGTCACCACCGTGACTGATGTCAGTGAGCGATCCGGCGTACTCAGCCGTATCTTCTCGAGCGACGCCACCTCGGCGCCCGGCGACAGCCATGAGCAGGTCGTCCTGTGCCACGACCGCGACACCGGCCTGAAGGCCGTGATCGCGATCCACTCGACCGCCCTGGGCCCCGCCCTCGGCGGCACGCGCTTCCACGCGTACGCCACGGAGGAGGAGGCCGTCCAGGACGCCCTCAACCTCTCCCGGGGCATGTCCTACAAGAACGCCCTGGCCGGGCTGGACCTCGGCGGCGGCAAGGCCGTGATCATCGGGGACCCGACCAAGATCAAGACTGAGGCCCTGCTGCGCGCCTACGGCCGCTTCGTGCAGTCCCTCGGCGGCCGTTACGTCACCGCCTGCGACGTGGGCACCTACGTGGCCGACATGGACGTCATCGCGCGCGAGTGCGACTACGTCACCGGCCGCTCCCCCGAGTACGGCGGCGCGGGCGACTCGTCCGTGCTGACCTCCTTCGGCGTCTTCCAGGGCATGCGCGCCGCCGCACAGCACCGCTGGGGCTCCCCCTCGCTCGAGGGCCGCCGCGTCGGCGTGGCCGGCATCGGCAAGGTCGGCCACTACCTGGTCGAGCACCTGGTCAACGACGGCGCGCAGGTCGTCGTGACCGACGTCCGCGAGGACGCGGTCAACCGGGTCCGGGCCGCGCACCCCGGCGTCGCGGTCGCCGCCGACACCGAGTCGCTGATCCGCGCCGACCTCGACGTCTACGCCCCGTGCGCGCTGGGCGGCGCCCTCAACGACGAGACGGTGCCCGCGCTGACCGCGAAGATCGTCTGCGGTGCGGCCAACAACCAGCTCGCCCACCCGGGCGTCGAGAAGGACCTCGCCGACCGCGGGATCCTCTACGCGCCCGACTACCTGGTCAACGCCGGTGGCGTGATCCAGGTCGCGGACGAGATCGAGGGCTTCTCCTTCGACCGCGCCAAGACCAAGGCCGCCAAGATCTTCGACACCACCCTCGAGATCTTCGCCCTGGCCGAGTCCGAGGGCGTCCCCCCGGCGGTCGCCGCGGACCGCCTGGCCGAGCGCCGGATGGCCGAGGTCGGCCGCCTCCGCACGATCCTGCTGCCGCGTTCGCGCTGAGGCCCGGATACCCCCGGACGGGAACGACGTTCTCACCTGACGCCACCGTCCGGGGGATACCCCTTGCCCGTACGGGGGATAATCGTGTCGGATCGGTCACTGCGGACGCGCTGTCCACGGTCCGACCTTCGCCCCTTTTTGCGGCCCTGACCTGCATCAATATGGTCACAACCAGGGGTGGCGTGCGCCACGTCGCACAGGCGGCGTACCGTACGGCGCTGGAAGCAGGTACCGTTGTTGCTCTAAGGACCGGCTCTCTCATCTCAACGAGGAGCCGTTCCCAATCATGAACGCGTGACAAGACTCGGAGCCGTGAGCTCCGTCGTTGAGGGGGTCGAGCCATGGGGCGCGGCCGGGCCAAGGCCAAGCAGACAAAGGTCGCCCGCCAGCTGAAGTACAACAGCGGCGGTTTCGACGCGTCGCGCCTGGCCAATGAGCTGGGCGTTGCGTCGACGAACGAGACGGTCAATCCGGAGCCGTTCGACGACGACGAGGAAGAGGACGACGATCCGTACGCCTCGTACTACAGCGACGAGGACGATGAGGACGTGGACGAGAGTCCCCCTCGCAAACGGGCCTGACATCCCGCAGTAGACGACGGAGCCGGTTCGGCGTGATGCCGAACCGGCACTTCGTCGTCTGTCCACAAGCACGACGGTGCAACACCGAGGGGGGGGGGGGGGGGCCGGGGCCCCCCCCCCCCCCCCGGGGGGGGGGGGGGGGGGGGGGGGGGGGGGCCCCCCCCGCCCCCCCCCCCCCCCCCCGCGCCCGTGCGGCCCCCGCGGGGGCCGCGGGGGGCCCCCGCC
>NZ_JBGCCR010000022.1:0-123289 GCF_041262485.1 Streptacidiphilus sp. BW17
TCAACCCCACCACCGGCACCGTCACCCTCGACGGCAACCCCCTCCACAGCCACCCCGCCGACACCGTCACCCTCAGCCGCCTCTACTTCCTCTGAGCGGTGCGGCTGAGCGGTGCGGTGTCAGGAGGTGGGGCTGAGCCGGGCCAGTTCGACGTCGATGGCCTCGGCCATCAGCGTGCGGGCGTGCGCGAGCGGGAGGCTGCCACTGAGCCAGCGGGTGCTGAGGCCCTCCAGCAGGGCGGTCAGCCGTTCGGCGGCCTGGGCGAGGGCGCCTGCGCCCGCCATCGGGTGTACTCTGCCCAGGAGTTCGGCCACCTCCTGGACCCAGACGAGCGTGGC
Organism: Streptacidiphilus sp. BW17; assembly: GCF_041262485.1. Classification (NCBI taxonomy): domain Bacteria; kingdom Bacillati; phylum Actinomycetota; class Actinomycetes; order Kitasatosporales; family Streptomycetaceae; genus Streptacidiphilus; species Streptacidiphilus sp. BW17. The sequence goes on from NZ_JBGCCR010000022.1 coordinate 339, forward strand.
GCGGGCCAAGTCCTCCCGCAGGTCCGGGTCGAAGACCGCGCTGGCGCGCAGTTCGCCCCAGGCGGTGCTGTTCTCGCGCACCTCGGGCGCGTCCTGGAACTCCAGCAGGAGTGTCTGCTCCAGTTCGCCGCGTGCGTCCAGCGGCGGGGCGTCCGGGTCGCGGGAGGTGGTGTAGTTCCCGGCGCGGTCGTTGATGAAGTCGAGCGTGGCCCGCAGAATGCCCTGACGGTTCTTGAAGTGGTAGTAGATCAGCGCCGTGGAGACACCTGCCTCCGCCGCGAGCTCCTCCACCCGCAGCCCGCGCACTCCTCGCCGGGCGATGACCCTGGCGGCTGCTTCCAGCATCGTCGTTCTACGGTCGGCCATAATCGTGCACCCTACAGGCGGGACGGGACTGACTGAAAATATAGTCCACTCCGCATGCAACGGCGCGGGTGAACCCCCGAGAGGACTCGGGCTCGCGCGTTACCGGCCTGCTTCCGGCCAGGACTGCGGCGTCGCCGTGTACGCGGGCAGCTGCGGTCCGGTGAAGTACTGCGGGTCCCGGGGGCGCTTCGCCTCCGGGTTCGCGGGGCGCGCGGCGGGTTCGAGGTGCGGGATGTGCTTGGAGCAGTGGATGTACGCCTCGTCGACCGTGACGTGGACCCAGACCTCGGGGCGGCGGCCCGGGGCGGAGTCCACCGGCAGGTGTGGGTAGTGCGTGCGTATCTGGGCGTCGGGGACCAGCAAGGCGCTGCCGTTGACATGGAGTCCGATGTGATCCCGGGTGAAGTCCATGAAGAGCATGCCGAGTTGGGGGTTCTCGGTGATGTTGCCCGCACTGGCCATGACGCCGTTTCCGCGGTACTCCGGGTAGGCGAGGGTGCGGTCGTCGAGGATCTGCACGAACCCGGGAGGCCCCGCGCGGAAGCTGGCGTCGCAGGCGCCCCGCGCGTCGGAGGTGGAGAGGAAGACCATCGACATCCGCGCGATGAACGTGCACATCGCCGGCGTGAGGTACGGGTGCACCTGCCGGTCGTAGAACTCGGCGGCGCGCTCGACGGTGCCGCGGCGCTGTTGCAGCATGCGCTCGCCTGCTGAGCCGAAGCGGTGGTCGGGCGTGGTCACTGAGGGCGTGCTCCTGGGTCGGGAGGAGTGGAGTCTAGAGGAGCGACCGGTGGGGCAGGTGGGGGACCGTCGTTGCGGGCCTCTCAGGTCAGGGACAGGGAGGGGACGTCGAGCGGGTCGTGGCGGATGCGCGCCTGCGGGACGCCGGTCCGGCGCAGCACGTCGGCCGCGGCAGTGACCATCGGGGCGGGGCCGCTGAGGTACGCGTCGTGCTGGTACCAGGGCCCGAACTCCGCGAGCACGCTCGGCAGTGAGCCGTTGAGGCCGACGATGTCCTGGTGGGAGACGGCGGCCCGAACCCGCAGCCAGTGGTTGCGCTGCGCGAAGCGGAGCATCTCGTCCATCCCGTAGAGCTCGTCGGAGGTGCGGGCGCCGAAGAAGACGTCCATCTGGCGTCCGCCGCCGTGGCGGGCGCTCTCCTCGATCAGGGCGCGGATCGGGGCCAGGCCGGTGCCTCCGGCCACGCAGAGGATGTCGTGGTTCGAGGAGTGGTCGAGCACCATGTCCCCCAGCGGAGGCCCCAGTTTGACCTGGTCGCCGAGCATCGCCCGGCGGACCAGGGCGTTGCTCACCCAGCCGCCCGGCACGGCCCGGACGTGGAAGGTGAGCGTCCCGTCCTGGCGCGGGGCGTTGGCCGGGGAGTAGTAGCGCCACTCGCGGGGCCACCAGGGTGTCTCCATGCTGACGTACTGTCCCGCGGCGTAGCGGTAGGGCTGGTCGGGCAGCACGGTGATCGCCGCGATCCCGTACGCGAACTCCTCGCGGTGCACGATCCGGGCGGCCCAGGAGGCGGGCCGCACCATGGAGTCCGCGTCGGCGGCGCTCATCATGACCTGCGCGACGGTGGTGTACGCGAGGGTCCACGCGCGGGCCGTGTCGGCGGTCCACGCGGGGCCGGCGAAGCGGGCCAGGGCGGCGAGCAGGCACTCGCCGACGGCGTCGTAGTGCGCGTTCTCGGTGCCGAACTTGCGATGGTCTCGGCCGAGATGCGCACAGAAGCGCTGCAGCTGCTCCGGGTCGTCGACGAGGTCGACGATGTGCAGCAGGGCCCGCAGCAGGCGTCCGCGCTGGACGTCCATCCCCGGCGGGAACATGTCCCTGACCTGGGGGTAGCGCGTGAACAGGATGGAGTAGAAGTACACCGCCAGATCTGCGGCGTAGGGCTCGACCACGACCACGCTGGCACGCACCAGCGCGATGTCGCGGGGCGTCAGACCGCCCTCGTGCCCCCCGCCCGGCGCCTCTGCTGAGGAAGCCGCCGCCCCGCCACCGTTCTCAGCGGCGCCGGTACCCTTGGGGGTGTCGGATCGCGGCGTGCCGGACTGTCGGGGTTGGAACCACAAGGTGGAATGCTCCAGGTCGGAAATAACGTCGCACAACATCCCCCGTAGGCGCCAAGCCCGGCTTGGGCCCAAGATCTGACCACATTCTTTTCACAGCCCACATCGGCGGCCAACCCTCCACTCAATATGGCGATGAAACCAACACATGTCGCACACATATGTGAAGGCGTTACGCGGGTGCGTCACGACGGCACGGCCGTGCGGCCTACACCGGTCATCCGGCTTACGGTTCCCTGACGAGGCGTGGTGCTGCGCCCCGGTGCGACGACGATGCCGTTAGCGTCGCCGGTATGAAGATTCTGCTCACGGGTGGGGCCGGGTTCATCGGTTCGGCGGTGGCGCGGCGACTGGTCGCCGCCGGGCACCGGATCAGGGTGCTCGACGCCCTGCTCCCGGCCGTCCACGCCGACCGGAGCGCGGCGGGCGCGCTGCCCGCCGAGGTCGATTTCGTGCACGGCGACGTCCGCGACCCGCAGACGGTGGAGCGCGCGCTGCGCGGCACGGACGCGGTCTGCCACCAGGCCGCGATGGTCGGACTGGGGCTCGACCTCGCCGACGCGCCGGAGTACGTCGGCTGCAACGACCTCGGCACCTCGGTGCTGCTCGCCGCCATGGCCCGGACCGGCCCCCGTCATCTGGTCCTGGCCGGTTCGATGGTGGTCTACGGAGAGGGGCGCTACGACTGCGCGGAGCACGGACGGGTCGCCCCCGGGCCGAGGCGGGCCGTCGACCTGGACGCCGGGCGGTTCGAGCCGCCGTGTCCCCGCTGCGGCACAGCGCTCGCGCCCGGTCTGGTCGGCGAGGACGCGGCGGCGGACCCGCGCAACGTCTACGCCGTCACCAAGCTCGCCCAGGAGCACCTGGCCGCCGCCTGGGCCCGCGCCTGCGGCGGGCGGGTGATCACCTTGCGGTACCACAACGTCTACGGCCCCGGCATGCCGCGCGACACCCCGTACGCGGGCGTCGCCTCGCTGTTCCGCTCGGCGTTGGCGGCTGGTCGCCCGCCACGGGTCTTCGAGGACGGCGGCCAACGCCGCGACTTCGTGCACGTGGATGATGTCGCGTCGGCCAACGAGGCGGCGTTGGCCGCGGTGCTGGACCGGCCGGAGGGCTTCGTGCGCGCGTACAACACGGGCAGTGGCACGGTCCGGACGATCGGCGAGATGGCCACCGCGCTGGCCACGGGTTTCGGTGGCCCGCAGCCGGTGGTGACGGGGGAGTACCGGCTGGGCGACGTCCGGCACGTCACCGCCGACTCGCGCCGGCTGCGGCGCGAGCTCGGCTGGCGCCCCGCGGTCGGGTTCGAGGCAGGGATGGCGGAGTTCGCCACCGCCCCGCTGCGGGGCGAGGCCGCTCGGAGCGTCCAGATCCCGTAGCACCTCTGGGCTTTTTCGGCAAGTCCGCTTCGCCTGGAAGGGGTGCATTCTTACAGATCACGCTGCTCGAGGCCGTGCGGCCGTCCTACACTGCTTACGTGACCGCTGCTTACGACTACGAGGACATGCACCACCTGGTGGACCGGCTCACTCCAACCCAGGTGCGACGGCTTCGCTTGCTCGTCAGCCAGGACGAGGAGCTGTCCCAGGTCGCCGAGTCGCTGCCTGCGGTGGACGCGACAGAGACCGATGGATCGGTGCCGGCGGGGTTGCTGGCGTTGATCGGCAGCATTAACGGTCCGGAGGACCTGGCCGAACGGCATGACGACTACATCCGCGAACGGATGCGCCGGCGTTTCGGCGACTCGGCGTGATCGCCACGGTCCTGGACACTGGACCTCTGGCTGCGGCGTTCAACGCGGCTGACCGGCAGCATGCCGAGTGCGCCTCTCTGCTCATGTCGCTGACCGGCCGTCGTCTGCTGCCCAGCCCGGTCATGACTGAGGTCTGCTGGCTTCTGGAGCGTTGGCCCAAGATCGAGGCAGCGTTCCTGGCCGAGGTCGCACGCGGGACCTTCGAGCTGGTCCACCTCACGTCCGCGGACCTGACGCGAATGAGCGAGTTGGTCCTCCGGTACGCCGACTTTCCGCTCGGAGGGGTGGACGCCTCGGTCATCACGGTGGCTGAGCGCTTCGGCGTGGACCGAGTGGCCACTCTCGACCGGCGTCACTTCAGCGTCGTCAAACCCGCGCACGTCCGCGCGCTGCTACTCCCGCCGTAGCCCCACCGTGAGACCTTCCGGTACCCGGTACCCGGTACCGGTGCGCGGTGACGTAGGACTTCCGTAAGGCGTCGCAGGCCCCTGCAACTGCAGGTCAGCGCCTAGCGTGGCCGGGGTGACGCTTCCTTCTTCCTCCCTCTCTTCCGCGGTCGTTGCCGAGTCCGTGGACGTCGTGCTGCCGTGTCTGGACGAAGCCGCCGCGCTGCCCTGGGTGCTGAGCCGGATCCCCGACGGATGGCGCGCCGTCGTGGTCGACAACGGGTCGCGGGACGGCTCTGCCGAGATCGCGGCCGGGTTGGGCGCGACGGTGGTGCGCGAGCCGCGACGTGGGTTCGGCGCCGCCTGCTACGCCGGGTTGTCCGCCGCGACCGCCGAGCTGGTGTGCTTCCTGGACTGCGACGGTTCGCTCGACCCGGCCCAACTGTCCCGCGTCGTCGGCCCGGTGGCGGACGGCACGGCGGACCTGGTGCTGGGACGGCGCAGGCCGACCACGCGCGGCGCGTGGCCGCTGCACGCGCGGGTGGCCAACGCGGAGCTCGCGCGGCGGCTGCGGGCACGCACCGGCGCCCCGCTGCACGACCTCGGGCCGATGCGCGCCGCGCGGCGCGCGGACCTGCTGGCGCTCGGGCTCGGCGACCGGCGCTCGGGCTTCCCGTTGGAGATGGTGCTGTCCGCGTCGGCGGCCGGGATGCGGATCGCCGAGGTGGACGTCGACTACCGTCCACGGCAAGGGCGTTCGAAGGTCACCGGCACGCTGCGCGGCACCCGGCAGGCCGTCCGCGACATGCGGACGGTGCTGGCCGCACCGCCGCCGACCCTGCTGGTGATCGCCAAGGCCCCGGTGCCCGGCCGCGTCAAGACCCGGCTGACACCGCCCTGCACCCCCGAACAGGCCGCCCGCCTGGCCGAGGCGGCGCTTGCGGACACCCTGGCCGCGCTCTCCCGGATGCCCGCCGGACGGCGGCTTTTGGTGCTGGACGGCGAGCCGGGGCCGTGGCTGCCACCGGGCTGGGACGTCGTGCCGCAGGTCGGCGGTGGGCTGGACGCGCGGCTGGCCGCGGCATTCGCCCACGCCCCGCAGGGCGCACCGGCGTTGCTGGTGGGCATGGACACCCCGCAGCTCGACGTGGCCGGGCTGGCCGAGGCCTTCTCGCCGGCCGTCCGCGCCGGGGTGGACGCCTGGTACGGGCCCGCCGCCGACGGAGGCTTCTGGGCGCTCGGACTGGCCCGCCCCACCCCGGAGTTGGCGCGCCGGCTGCTGGACGGCGTGCCGATGTCCACCGAGAGCACGGGCGCGGAGGTGCTGGATCGGCTCGGCGCGGCAGGATTGACGGTACGTCAACTGCCGCAGCTGACCGACGTCGACACCGCCGAGGACGCCGCTGACGTGGCCCGGCTCGCACCCTCCGGGGGGTTCGCCGCAGCCTGGCGCGAGGTCTCCGGCCTGATCCGGGCCGCCAGGTGAGGCCCGACGCGCCCGCGCGGATCCCCGCGCAGCTCGGCTCACTGCTCGCGCCCGTCCGGGTAGGGCCGGGGCCCAGGCCGTGGGCGCAGGACCCGTACGCCCACGCGATGCGCACCGGTCGCGGCCCGCTGTGGCTGCGCCGTGCCGACGGGCGACGCCACCCGCTGGACGTCGAACGCTGGTGCGCGCAGCCCGACGCGGCGGACCGCAGTCTGCTGGCCCGGTGCCTGCTGACGGGCCGTCCGGTGCTGGACGTCGGCTGCGGTCCGGGGCGGCTGGTCATCGAGCTGCTCGCACTGGGGCTGCCCGCCCTCGGCGTGGACGTCACCGGCGCGGCGGTGGCCCGTACCCGTGCGGGAGGCGGCGTCGCGGTGTGCCGTTCGGTCTTCGACCGGCTGCCCGGCGAGGGCCGCTGGGGGACCGCGCTGCTGGCCGACGGCAACCTCGGCATCGGCGGCGACCCGGCCGCCCTGCTGGCCCGCTGCCGCGAACTGCTCACGCCGGGTGGGGCGGTCCTCGCGGAGGTCGAACCCGACGACGTGGACGACCGGGTGACGGTGCGGGTCGAGGACGCGACCGGGTGGAGCGGTCCGTCGTTCGCCTGGGCCCGTGTCGGCGCCTCCGCCGCCGTGGCGTGCGCGGCGGAGGCCGGACTGGTGGAGACGGAACGCTGGACGGTTGACGGACGCCGGTTCGTGGCCCTCACCCGCCGCGACTGAATGGACGTCAGGTCAGAGGGTCAGAACGGCTGAAGCGCCCTGCTGTTCGCGCCGGTTCGCGGCGCTCCGCCGCCGGAGCGCCGCGCCGGCCAGGACCAGGCCGAGCGCCGCCGAGTAGGCCGCCACCTGTGCGTCGCCGCCGATCAGGTAGACCGCCTGCCCAGCGACCGGGACCCCGAGCCACTCCCAGCGGCCGTCCATCGCGACCAGGGCCACCAACAGCAGCCCGTACCAGGGGTAGTCGGGCGTCAGCGCCAACAGCAGGGCGCCGTAGACCACCAGCGCACCGGCCCAGGGCCGGTCGGGGTCGCCACGGCGCAGCACGTACAGCGCGACAGCGAGCACGATCAGCGCCGCCACGGGCGCTGCGGCCGGTCCGGGGAGGAACTGCAGCAGCCCGAACCGGGCGGCGGTGCCGTCGTCGTAGCCCTCCTGGTGCAGGTATCCGGGCAGAAAGCCGATGACCTGACGGCCCGACAGGACGAGATACGGCAGGTAGGCGAGCGCGAAGCAGCCCACGGCGACGGCGGGGAGCAGCAAGTCCCGGCGCGTCGGTCGGCGGGCCAGGACGCCGGACAGCGCGCCCGGCAGGGCCAGCGCGGGCAGCAGTTTGGTGGCGATCGCCGCGCCCAGCGCCGCTCCGCCCAGCGCCGCTCTGCCCGGCGCCGCTCCGCCCAGCGCCGCTCTGCCCGGCGCCGCTCCGCCCAGCGCCGCTCTGCCCGGCGCTCGCCGGTGGCGTACCGCCAGGGCCAGCCCGACCACCGTCAACAGCGCGCCGAGGGCGTCGACATGGGCGTCGTTGACCGCCCAGACGGCCGTGCCGGGGAACCAGCCCCACAGCGCGGCCCGGCGACGGCGCTCGCGCGGCAGCACGAGCAGCAGCACGCCGGTCGTCGCCACGGCCAGCAGCGCTCCGCCCGCCTGGGCCGCGCGGACGCCGTGGCCGTGCTCGACCAGGTGCAGGACCAGGAACCAGGCCTGGGCGACGGGCGGGTAGATCGTCGGCACGCCGGGCCGGTTGATGTGCGTGCACTGGCCTGCCGTCGTGCGGCGCTCGTCCCAGGCCGTGCAGGCGCCGATGGACGCACCCGTGGGCGGGAAGAGCGTGGGCTCCTCGGCGCGCAGGTGCGCCAGCTGGGGCGCGTCGGGCGGGTAGGCGTAGGGGGAGATCCCGGCGGCCTGGACATGGCCGTCCCACAGGTAGCGGTAGGCGTCGTCGCTGGTCCTCGGTGCGACCAGCAGCGCGGCGGCGGCCACGGCGACGCTGCCGACCAGCACCAGTGAGGTCACCCTGCGGGCGGGTACCCGCCGCAGGGTCACCAGGGCGAGGGCGAACAGCACGCAGTCGAGCGGGTACCAGACCAGCAGCGGCCCCCGGTGGCCCAGGGTGCCGCCCCCGGTGAACGTGCCGACCAGTGCGGCGGTGAGCGCGGCGAGTGCGGCGAGGCAGAGGGCGGTCGCCCACGCCGGACGGCGGTCGGCCGCGTCGTCAGTGGCGTTGGCGGTGGCGGTGGTGGCGTCGGCGCCGTCGTCGGGAGCCGGCGAGGTGGGTTTCAGCAGGGTGGACACGTCGTCACCCTGCCAGCGCGTCCGGTCCGGCGGACCGTGGCGCGGGCAGCCGTACGACTTCCGTAAGCAGGCCGCTACCCCGCAACGGCCCTGGCAGCGGGTGTGATGGAGAGGTGCGAGACGACGAACCGACTCCCCGTGCGCGGCAGTTCGATCTGCCGCTGCCCACCCCGCCCGAGGCGCTGCGGAAGGGACCGCTGCGCGAGGGCGCCTTCTCCTCGCGGCTGCACGATCCACGCACCGCGGTGGTGATCGGCCGCTGGCTCGGCGCGGCCCTGATCGTCTGCTTCGTGACCGGCCTCTACAGCCATGTGCTGCAGAACCCGCCCACGTGGCTGCGCGACCACCTGCCGACCCGGCCCGCCGGGCTCTACCAGTTCACCCAGGGCCTGCACGTGGGCACCGGCATCGCGGCGATCCCGCTGCTGGGAGCCAAGCTGTGGACCGTCTACCCGCGGCTCTTCGAGTGGCCGCCCGCGCGCAGCGTCCGGCACGCGCTGGAGCGGCTGGGCATCCTGCTGCTCGTCGCGTCGATGCTGCTGGAGCTGTTCACCGGGCTGCTGAACACCTTGCAGTGGTACGTCTGGCCGTTCCCGTTCCGGCAGACGCACTTCTGGCTGGCGTGGATCGCCCTGGGCGGGCTGCTGCTGCACCTGGCCGTCAAGGCGCCGGAGATCGCCGCCCACTGGCGCCGGGTGCGGCCCGGCCTGGCGGAGCGCCGCGCGTACCTGACCACGGTCACCCTCTCCGTGCTGGCGGTCACCGCGGTGACCGCCGGGCAGAGCGTGCCGTGGCTGCGCGGGCTGGACCTGCTGGCGCCGCGCCGCCCGGACGTCGGCCCGCAGGGTCTGCCGGTCAACCGCACGGCTGCCGCCGCCGGTACCGAGCAACCACCGGCCGACTGGCGGCTGCGGGTGGACGGGCCGCACCCCTACGAGCTGACGATGGATCAGTTGCTCGCGATGGACCAGCACGAGGCCGATCTGCCGATCGCCTGCGTCGAGGGCTGGAGCGCGTCGGCGCGCTGGACGGGTGTGCGGATCCGCGACCTGGTGGCGCGAGCCGGGGCGCCGCCGACCGCGCGGTTGCGGATCACCTCGCTGGAGACGGCCGGCCCCTACGCGGTGACCGAGATGGAGCCCGCCTACGCGCACGATCCGCTCACCCTGCTGGCACTGCGCGTCAACGGCGAGGTGCTGCACGCGGACCACGGCTACCCGGCCCGGGTCATCGCCCCGGGCCGACCCGGCGTCCTGCAGACCAAGTGGGTGCAGCAGATCGAGGTGATCGCATGAGGGATCGAGGTGATCGCATGAGGACGACGACGGTGGTGCGCGGAACCCTGGTCGTGGCCGCGGTGTCGTCGGTCGGGTTCGGTGTGTACGGGCTGCTGACGGACCCGTACATTCACGACCCGCTGGACGTGGTGGTGTGGTCGGTCGGCGGAGCGGTGCTCCACGACGGGCTCTGGCTGCCGCTCGTCTGCCTGTTCGGGGCCGCGCTGCCGAGGCTGCCGTGGACCGTGCGCGGCGGCCTGGTGGTGGCCGCCGCGCTGACGGCGGTGGGGTTGCCGGCAGTCCTGGACGCGGGCAACGACCACGGCAACCCCACCCTGCTGCCGCTGCCCTACCTGCGCAACTGGCTGGTGCTGCTGGGTGTGACGGCCGCGGTGACGTCGGTGGCCGAGGGGATCAGGAGGGCACGCCGGGCACGCCGGGAAGGCCGGTGGTCAGGCCGTCCAGGGCGTGCGAGCAGACGCAGTCCCGGTCCCGGGTCTTCGGCAGCCGCGCGACGGCGCTGAACAGGACGCTGCGCAGCCGGTCGACGTTGCGCGCGAACTCGGCCAGCACCTCCGTGTGGGTGACGCCCTCACCGGTCTCGACGCCCGCGTCGAGGTCGGTGACCAGGGCCAGTGACGTGTAGCAGAGGCCCAGTTCGCGGGCCAGCACCGCCTCGGGATGGCCGGTCATCCCGACCGCCGACCAGCCGTTCGCGCTGAACCAGCGCGACTCGGCGCGGGTGGAGAACCGCGGCCCCTCGATCACCACCAGCGTGCCGCCGTCCACCGGCTCCCACGCCTCGCCGCGCGCGGCGTCCAGCGCGGCGGCGCGCCCCACCGGGCAGTACGGGTCGGCGGCCGAGACATGCACCACGCCCGGCACCGACCCGTCGGGCAGCGGCACCGCGTCGTAGAAGGTCTGCGTCCGGCCCGAGGTGCGGTCCACGAACTGGTCCGGCACCAGCAGCGTGCCGGGCCCGTACGCGCTCCGCAGGCCGCCGACCGCGCACGGCGCCAGCACCTGACGCACGCCGAGGGTGTGCAGCGCCCACAGGTTGGCGCGGTAGTTGATCCGATGCGGCGGCAGCGTGTGCTCGCGACCGTGACGCGGCAGGAACGCCACCCGGCGGCCGTCCAGCTCCCCGAGGAAGAGCGAGTCGCTGGGCGCGCCGTAGGGGGTGTCGACGACGGTCTCGGTGACGTGGTCGAGCAGGGCGTAGAGGCCGGAGCCCCCGATCACCCCGATCTCGGCGGACTCGGCGGATTGGGTCATCTGGCTCCTCCAGGGCTGAGTTGTCCCACAGGCCCGGAAGGGGTTCGGACCTCCCCATGACCGTAGGCGTGCGCCCGGCCCCGAAGGCGGCCACGGCTCCTTACGGATCACGGACGGATCAGCCATCCTGCCGACGCCTCGGTCGACAGACAGCCCTATCCGTTGATGTCCAGCGCCGTCCCGTACAACCGGTTCACCCTCAGGCGGACGACCACGCGGCGCTCTGCGACGAGCCCCTCCAGGAATGCTGCCTCGTCCTGCGGCTTCGCGCCCTCGGGGATCATCCCGAGCAGTTCTCGGCCGACCACGTCGCCGGGAACGGTGGTGGGCTCGGAGACCTCGGCCTCGCCCTCGGCGACGGCGAACGACCAGACGTCGCCGCCCTGTACATGCAGCGCCGCACTCGGGTTGCGCCGCAGATGCTTGACCTTGATGCGGTCGGCCGTGGTGGAGAACCGCGCCATGCGGGCCTCGGGGTCCCAGTGGTAGACCATGGTGGTCAGATGCGGATGGCCGCTGCGCTTGACTGTGGCAAGCGTGCCGAACTGGTGGGTGCCGAGCAGCTCCGACACGGCATCGGCGGACAGGGTGCGAGGCGCTGGTCCTTGAGTCATGCCGTGGTCAACGTCCGTGTCCAGATGGGAATTTCCATACCCGACGGGCAGTCAGTCCGCAGGTCGCAGGTCCAGCATGCAGAAGACCTTGTCGTACCTGCGGTCGCCGACGGCGACGAAGTCCGGGAGGCGGCCGTACTCGGTGAAACCCAGCGACCGGTACAGCTGCAGGGCGTTGACGTTGTCCCCGCGCGCGTCCAGCGTCAGCACCTCGATCCCCGCCGCCCGCGCGTCGGCGACCAGCGCGGCGGTCAACGCCCGGCCGATGCCGTGTCCGTGAGCCGCCGCAGCCACCGCGATCTTCTCCAGATCGGCGTGCGGCCGGTGGGTCGGCCGGGCGTACCGGAGCCAGTAGCCCAGGCCCACGAGCTGACGGTCCACGTACGCGGCCCGCAAGGACGCGTCCCCGACCTGCGCGGCCGAGGCGACGTCGTCGAGGAGCCCGGCGACCTCCGCGCGCGATGGTGGCTCGACCCACCCCAACGCGGCGCCCCCGCCGACCAGCTCCGCCAGGATCGCGTGGGCCGCCTCCGCGAACCCGGCCTCCAGCTCCGGATCAGCGGCCAGCTCCCGGATGTCGAGGATGGCGGGCCCGTCGGCCGCAGCGTTGATCATGGCGGCAGCCTAACCGGCCGCACACCGCGGCTCGGTCCCGCGTCGGCCAGGCGCCGCTGACATCAACCGTCTGTGCCGTGGGCGAGGTGCAGGGCCCGTCGGGCCAGCCAGAGTTCGTGGCGGTCGGTCGGGGGACGGAGGAGGGAGCGGTCGAGGAGTTCCTCGATCCGGGCGAGGCGCTTGCGGACCGCTGTGAGCGAGAGCGACAGCTCCTGCGCGGTGGGGGTGAGCCGGGCGTCGTGGCGCAGCCAGGCGGCGAGGGTGCGGGCGGCGTCGGGCGCGTCGTCGAGGGGGCGGAGCAGGCGCAACGCCCAGTCCGCCACGGCCTGGCGGCGAAGGAGCTCGTCGAGCGAGCGCATGCTGTCCGCGCGTGTGCCTGACGGGGCGTCAGTGATCTGCGGGCCGGTCTCTGTGCGCAGGGCCAGGGCGAGCAGGGACTGGTCCGCCAGCCGGTCGAGATCGAGGGCGAGCAGCTGCTCGATGTGCCGCAGCCGGGCGGCCAGGGTGTTGCGGTGGATCTTGAGCAGTGACGTCGCCCCTGAGGCGAAGCCGAGCCAGGAGTTCGCGGTGACGGTGAGTTCGGTGCTGTCGGGGTCCTGCAGGCGCTGCGGCACGTGGGTCCGGAGCGGTTCGAGGAACTGCCGGGCCCAGCCGCGGATGGGGGCCCCGATGACCAGGGCCGGGTCGGGGTGGTGCGAGAACATCGCCCACCGCTGCGCGCGGGTCCGCGCCGTGACCAGGGCGTGGACCGCCTGCCCGTAGCCGACGGACGCATCGCGGATCGCCACGACGTCGCTCACTCCCACGAGGCATTCGCCCGTCGCGGAGGTGACGGCGGCTGCGAACGTCGAGGGCGCGTCCGGGGGAGTGCCCGGCTCGGCCGGGACCAGGACGGCTATGTGATCGTCGTAGACCGGGCAGGGGATGACCCACGCGTCGGGCCGAAGCCCGCGGCACCGGCGTGCGAGTGCCGGCTTCAGGTCGGGTGCGGTCGCGACGACGTGGTAGCGGATCACCTCCGGCAGTTCGGGGCCGAGGACCTCGGCGACCTGCCGTGCCGTGGAGACGTGACCGTTCATCAGCAGGTGCAGCACGGCCTCCCGGTTTCGCGCCTCGGCGACCTCCAGCCGCAGGCGCTGCGTCTCGGCGCGTTCCTCCCGCCAGCAGAGGTCCAGAGCGGACGACGCGTCCGCGAGCAGCCGGGGCAGGTGCTCGGGAGCGGGACCGGCGGCGACGGCGGTGAGCACCGGCCCCGGGCCGTCGGTCGCACCGTTCAGGCCGACGGCCACGACGGTGACGTCCTGCTCGACCACGCTCAATGTCGTCAGCGCGCGGGCACCCACCTGCCCGGCCACGCGCTGGGCCAGCTCCGTGTGGCGCGCGGCGCCGTCACCTGCGCAGAGCAGCGTGCCGTCGGGGGCGGTCAGCAGGATCTGCGCGCCGGTGCGGCGGGCGAGCCACCGGAGCAGGGCCCGGGTCCCGCCCTTGCGGGCCGCGCGTTGGATCGCCAACACGTCGTCAGCCCGCCGGTCGCGTCGGTCGGGCCAGGACGCGGCAGTCGCCGAGATGTCCACGCTCACCCCCGTCGGTGCTGATGTCCCCGCCCGGATGTCCCTGATGTCACTGTGCAGTTCGGCACCTTGGTACCGGTCTCACTGTGCACCAGGAAACTAGGCGAGCCCCACAGGATTTTCTAAAGTCTCCCTTGTCCTCGCGCGGACGGGGGACGCGCGAGGACACCGGAGGAGGGGCCGGGTGGCGAACGAACGTGTCGTCACCCGGCCGTTCGCATGCCCTGTCCCGTACTACGGCAGGGAGTTGACGGCGCCCGTCGTGGCGCTGCATCCCTTCTCGGCGAGCGGCGCCTGCGCCAGCGGGCCGACGGCCGGCAGGGACGCGACCTCCTGGGTGACCGTGGACGCGGTGGAGGCGCACCAGTCGCCGATGGCGTGGACGCCGTTCGCGTCGGGGCCGATGTGGGCGACCGGCCCGAGAGGGTTGGCGGTGTCGGCCTGCGCGGCGGGTGCGGCGATGCCGAGGGTGGCGGTGGCGAGGAGCCCGAGGGTGAGCATCTTCTTCATGTCAGGCTCAACGACCCGACCGGGGACGCGTCACGTCCCCTGCGTCACGTCCGCGCCGACGTGCGGCCGTTTGCCTCGCCGTCGGGTGACCGATGACGCGTACTATCGGACGCCGATATCGGTTGCGTGACCCACGCGGGAGGTCGGCGATGCGGGAGTTCCAGCGCGGTGCCGTGCGGCTGCACATCCTGCACCACGCGACCGAACGCGAGATCCACGGCGCCTGGATGGCCGATGAGTTGGCCCGGCACGGCTACCGGATCAGCCCCGGCACGCTCTACCCGACACTGCACCGCCTGGAGGCGGAGGGGCTGCTGACCTCCGAACAGCAGGTGGTCGACGGCCGCGCCCTCCGGGTCTACCGGGCGACCTCCGCCGGTCGACGGGCGCTGGCCGAGGACCGCCGCGCCCTGGCGGAGCTGGCACGCGAGCTGTTGCCCGCCGACCAGTTCCCTCGGTAGTCGCGACGCGCCTTCAGCGCGCCCGCGCCCGTGCCCGGCGCACGCCGTACACCGCGGCGCCCAGGGCCAGCACCGCGGCGCCGGACACGACGGAGCTGCCCGGCAGGGAGAAGGCCAGCAGCAGGCAGCCGGCCAGGCCCAGCGCGGGGACGACGCGCGGCGGACGGCCCTCCGCCCGGGTGAGCGTCCAGGCGGAGGCGTTGGCGATCGCGTAGTAGGCGAGCACGCCGAAGGAGGAGAAGCCGATCGCGCCCCGCAGGTCCGCGAAGGCGGCGAGCACTGCGACGACCGCGCCGACGGCGAGCTCCGCGCGGTGCGGGACCTGGAAGCGCGGGTGGACGGCGGACAGCGCGTGCGGCAGGTGCCGGTCGCGCGCCATGGCCAGAGTGGTGCGCGACACCCCGAGGATCAGCGCCAGCAGCGACCCGGTTGCCGCGACCGCTGCCCCGACCCGTACCACCGGGGCCAGGCCCGGCACGCCTGCGGCCTTCACCGCGTCGGTCAGTGGAGCTGTGGCGTGCCCCAACGCGCCGGGGCTCAGCACCGTCAGCACGGCGACGGCCACGGCCGCGTAGACGACCAGCGTGACGGCCAGCGCCATCGGGATCGCCCGGGGGATGGTGCGCGCCGGGTCGCGGACCTCCTCGCCGAGGGTGGCGATGCGCGCGTAGCCCGCGAAGGCGAAGAAGAGCAGGCCCGCCGCTTGGAGCACCCCGCCGAAGCCGGTGTCCGCACCCACGCCCAGGTGTGCGACGGTCGCCTGAGGGGACGTCAGGCACGCCGTGGCGACGGCGGCCAGTACCGCCAGTACCGCGGCGACGATGGTGCGGTTCAGCCAGGCGGCCTTCTGCAGACCGGCGTAGTTCACCGCCGTCAGCGCCACAACGGCCCCGACCGCGACGGCGTGGGCCTCGGCAGGCCAGACGTACGAGCCGACCGTGAGCGCCATCGCCGCGCAGGACGCGGTCTTGCCGACGACGAAGCCCCATCCGGCCAGATAGCCCCAGAAGCCGCCGAGCCGCTCCCGGCCGTAGACGTAGGTCCCGCCCGACTGCGGGTAGCGCGCCGCCAGCCGGGCGGACGACGTCGCGTTGCAGTACGCGACCACGGCCGCCAGTCCGAGCCCGAGCAGCAGCCCCGAGCCGGCCGCTTCCGCCGCCGGGGCGAGCGCGGCGAAGATGCCCGCGCCGATCATCGACCCCAGGCCGATCACGACGGCGTCGAAGACGCCGAGCTGCCGCCGAAGCTGCGGCTCCGAGACGCCTGAGGTCTGCTGACTCATCACTCACTCCGTCACGGCGGTGCTCGATATCGGCACACGATAGCCATTCCGGCGAGCGCCTCGGCTCCGTCGGCGGCCCGTGGTGGCGGCATCTGAAGGTGCTCTGAGGTTCCGGACGCGGATTGTCATGACCATGGACCGTGGTTACGTTCGAGTAGTCACCATCGCACGGGGAGACAGTCCGAGAGGGCTGCCATCTGCATGTTCGTCTTCCCGTCAGGCGGTGTTTCACGGGGGTAGGCCAGACACACACAAGGGAGCTTTCCGTGACAACAGCAGCTGCCACGTCGCGACGGAGTCCGAGAACCCGCGCCTTGGGAACCGACCCGAGCACCAAGCGCCTGCACCGGGCCGCGGTCGTGCGCATCGGCTTCGGGCTGGTGTGGGCCGTCGACGCCTCGTTCAAGTGGTTGCCGGGCTTCATCCACGGCCAGACGATCAGTGACGAGCTCGGCCAGGCGACGTCCATTCACATCCCGGTGATCCACCAGTGGCTCCAGATGTGGCACACGATCGGGGGCGCCTCGCCGGGAGCCTTCGCGGTGGTGACCGCCGTCACCGAGACCGCCATCGCCTTAGGGCTGATCTTCGGAGTCCTCAGCAACGCCGTCTTCGTCGGCAGTGCCCTGTACTCACTGGGCATCTGGTCGTCCGCCGAGGCCTTCGGGCTGCCGTGGAGCACGCCGGGCATCACCGACGTGGGCCCCTCGGTCGCCTACATCTTCGCCTCGCTGGCCCTGCTGCACGCGCATGCCGGTGCGACCTGGAGCCTGGACACCCGGCTGCGGACCCGGCTCGGCCGCCTGGCCTGGCTGTCCAGCCCGGCCGTCGGGTCGATCGCGACCTGAGCCGGTGCGTCGCGGCGTGGCGGCGTCGCGGCGTGGCCACGGTGCGGCACGCCGGAGTTCGTCCGGCCGCGGGAGCGGAAAGGCCGTGCAGGCCCGGGCAGTTGCCGGGGCCTGCACGTTCGGTCGAGCAGCCGGACCTTCGACAGCCGCTCGGCCCTGTCTTGCGTCAGTCCTGGTCCCATACGACCCCGGATAGGCTGTCGGTGTGGCATGGGAACAACCGTGGTTCGTCGGGGGCGCGCCGGAGTGCTCACATGAGTGCGCCTGTTGAGGTCCCGGAGGACATCGAAGAGCGGGTTCGAGGGCTGTGTCTGGCGCTGCCCGAGGTGACGGTTCGTTTCGACGAGTCACGAACGAGCGCGAGATCGACGGCGCATTCGTTCGACATCCGCCGGAGGTCGTTCTGCCTGCTGGTGGCACGCGAGGGCCGGACCGGTGAGCCCGTTCCGCTGCTGGTGTTGCGTGCCGCTCCAGGTGACCGCGAGGCCTTGTTGTCCACTGGCTACCCGTATTTCGCTTCGCCGGCCGGCCATGATCGGATCGTGGTGCTGCTCAGCGATCACACCGACTGGCAAGAGGTCCGTGAGCTCGTGACCGAGAGCTACCGGATGCTCGCGCCGAAGAAGCTCCGCGCACTCCTCGACTAGGCGTCGCCGCGGCGACGATGCGGCGGCGACGCGCTGAGGACTGAGCCGTTGTCGGCAACTCCCGGGAGCCGCTCAGGCGTTGCCACCCGCGCCCGCGAGGGCGGGCTGCTCCTCGGGGACGGTTGCCTCCTGCGTCGGCTCCGGGCGGGCGCCGCTGCGGGTCGCGCCCACTCCGGCGGTCACCACCAGCGCGACGCCGAGCGCCGGGCCCGCGCCCGGGATCTGGTGCAGCACGATCGCGCCGATCAGCAGGGCGATCGCGGGCTCCAGGCTCATCAGGGTGCCGAAGGACGACGCGGTGAGGCGTCGCAGGGCCAGGAATTCCAGCGCGAACGGCACCAGCGGGCTGAGCACGGCGAGGCCGAGCATGATCAGCACCGGCCCCCACGCCAGCCTGCCGCCGAGCGTCGGTGCGGCCACGAGCATGGCGACCACCGCCGCCACCGGCATCGAGACCGCAAGCCCGCTCATGCCGGTGACCCGGTCGCCGACATGCTGGGTGAGCAGGATGTACGCCGCCCAACACCCGGCGGCGGCCAGCGCGTAGAGGAGGCCGAGGGCGTCGATGCCGCCGTGCCAGGGCTCGGTGAGCAGCGCAACGCCGAGTCCGGCGGCGACCGTCCACACCCGGCGTCCGTGTCCCGGACCGAAGAGCGACACCGTGAGCGGGCCGAGGAACTCCAGCGCGCTGGCCGTGCCGAGCGGGAGCCGGGCGATCGCGAGCGCGAAGAAGATCATCATCCCGGACGTCACCACGCCGAGGCCGACGCACGCGGTGAGGTCGCGGCCCGCGAAGTCGCGCCGACGGGGCCGGACCAGCGCCAGCAGCACGATCCCGGCCCAGGCCAGCCGCAGCCCGGCCGTGCCGAGGACGCCGAGCTGCGCGAACATCGGGACGGTGAGCGCCGATCCGAGCTGGACGGTGCTCATGGAGGCCACGCCCATCAGCGTCCCGACGCGGGCGGCGTTGCCGCGGGACGCGGAGGTGCTGGTCACAGGCTCGGGGGAGTGGGTCGTGGCGCTCATGGGATGAGTACACCGCGCGGCAACCGTTCGCGTCCACGCGCGGATCACGGACTGACCGTTCGGAGATTGCGAACGATTAGGCGTGCGGTCCGCAAGAATGGCGGGATGGAGACGCGGCGACTGCAGGTGTTGGTGGAGCTGTCCCGGCTCGGCTCGATGCGGGCCGTGGCCGACGCGCTCCACACCACCACGTCCACGGTGTCGCAGCAGATCGCGACGTTGGCCCGGGAGGCCGGTGCGGCGCTGATCGAGCCGCAGGGCCGGCGGGTCCGGCTCACGCCCGCCGGTCGGCGGCTGGTCGAGCACGCGATCGTCATCCTGGCCGCGGTCGACGCGGCCGAGCGCGACCTCGCCCCCGGTGCGGAGCCCAGCGGCACGGTACGAGTGGCGGGTTTCGCCACCGCGCTGCGTGCGCATGTGCTGCCGATCATCGAGCAGCTGGCGGAGGAGTACCCGCGCCTGCGCGTCCTCGTGCGCGAGCACGAGCCCGCCGAGTCGTTGGCCTTGCTCGCGGCGGACGAGGTGGATCTGGCGCTCACCTACGACTACAACCTCGCGCCAGCGACCGCCGACCCGGCCCTGATCGCCGCTCCGCTGTGGACCGTTGCCTGGGGTCTCGGCGTCCCGGCCTCCGACGCTGACGGGTCCGACGCCCGCGCGGCCACGTCCGTGGACGTCTTCGACCGCTTCCGCGCGGCGGACTGGATCGGCAACTCCCGGAACACCGCCGACGAGACGGTCATCCGCACGCTCGCCTCGATGGCGGGCTTCACCGCGCGGATCACCCACCGCTCCGACAGCCTCGACCTGGTCGAGGACATGATCACCGCCGGACTGGGCGTCGGCCTGCTGCCGCTGGACCGCCCCACCGTCCCCGGCGTCCGGCTCCTGCCCCTGACCGCGCCGGACGTGTTCCTGCGCGCCTTCGCGGTCACCCGTCGCGGCCACGCGGACTGGCCACCCCTGGCCCTGCTCGCCGACCTGATCGGCCGCCGCGCACACCAGGGGTGACCTGACTCGGCTCCTCCGGATCAGGCGTGCACGTACACGCGGGCTTGCGACGTGGTGTTCAACTTCTCGGGTCTCGCTGGGATGTGCGCTGGTCGGGGCTGTGACGACGGCCCTGGTGCGGCAGCACGAGCCCGCCCCCGAGCGGCCGTGCGGGCGTACGGATCAGCATCCCCAGCCACACCCTGGCCACCGGCCGGTCACTAGGGCCTCTTAATATCGTTCCTCGTTGACCCTCGCCGCACCCGGCAGCGCGCAACACGACACAACGGTGTCCACCGCACGGCAAGGAAGCCGTGCATCGAGGAGGAACGTTCATGCAGGCCCGGAGGATCGGCGCGGTCGCCGCAACAGCAGTGGCGCTTGTGGCTGCCCGCGACCTTGTCCAGAAGAGGCACGCACTGCTCAGGAACTTCCCGGTGCTCGGCCACGCCCGGTACCTGTTGGAGACGATCGGGCCGGAGCTGCGGCAGTACATCGTCACCTCCAACGAGGAGGAGCGTCCGTTCAGTCGTGACCAGCGCAGCTGGATCTACGCGTCGGCCAAGGAGGAGAACAACTACTTCGGGTTCGGCACCGAGGTCGACGTCGAGCACGTCCAGGGCCACGCCTACCTGAAGCAGCGCACCTTCGCGGGCGCCATGCCGGACCTGCACGACCCGCAGGCCCCGCTGCCCTCGGCCAAGGTGCTGGGCGGGCCGCGCGGGCGTGCCAAGGCGTTCCGGCCGGCGAGCGTGGTCAACATCTCGGCGATGAGCTTCGGCTCGCTCTCCGGCGCGGCCATCACCGCGCTCAACAAGGGTGCGGCGCAGGCCGGCACGATGCACAACACCGGCGAGGGCGGCCTCTCGCCGTACCACCGCAGCGGCGGCGACCTCGTGCTGCAGATCGGGACGGCGTACTTCGGCTGCCGCAACGACGACGGCACCTTCAACCTCGACAAGCTCAAGGACGTCGTCGAGAGCGCGCCGGTCAAGGCGATCGAGATCAAGCTCTCCCAGGGCGCCAAGCCCGGCCTGGGCGGCATGCTGCCGGGCGCCAAGGTGACCCCGGAGATCGCCAGGATCCGCGGCATACCGGAGGGCAAGGACTGCGCCTCCCCGTCGCGGCACACCGCGTTCAGCGACGTCGACTCGATGCTCGACTTCGTCGAGCTGATCGCCACCGAGACCGGCGTGCCGGTCGGCATCAAGAGCGCGGTCGGCGAGATGGGCTTCTGGCAGGAGCTGGCCACGCTGATGGAGCGCGGTGACCGCGGCGTCGACTTCGTGACCGTCGACGGCAGCGAGGGCGGCACCGGCGCGGCGCCGCGCATGTTCGCCGACTCGGTGTCGCTGCCGTTCCGGATGGGCTTCTCCCGGGTCTACGGCACCTTCGCGGAGCTGGGGCTGACCGACGACCTGACCTTCATCGGCTCCGGCAAGCTCGGCCTGCCGGAGAACGCCGCGGTCGCCTTCGCGCTCGGCGCCGACATGATCAACGTGGCCCGTGAGGCGATGCTGTCGATCGGCTGCATCCAGTCGCAGAAGTGCCACACCGACAAGTGCCCCACCGGCATCGCCACCCAGAACCCCTGGCTGGCCCGTGGCATCGACCCGACCTCGAAGTCCACCCGGGCCGCGGTCTACCTGCGGACGCTGCGTCGGGAGTTGATGAAGGTCTCGTCCGCCGTCGGCGTCGCCCACCCGGGGCTCATCACCCCTGACGACATCGAGATCATGAACGGCGACTACGAGGCCCGCACTCTGGGCGGCGTCTACGGCTACAAGGACGGCTGGGGCGAGCTCACCGCGGACCGCGCCGACGAGATCACCAGGCTGCTCACCGGCAAGCCGAACTCCGGTAAGCAGCAGGTGTGACACCGGACACACCGTCGCGGATCAGGGCAGCGGGAAGATTGCTGCCCTGATCCTGGTTCCCTTCACTGCCCCTGCCCGCACGACCGGTTCCCACCGAGGCGATCACCCCATGTCTGAAGAAGTCCGATTCAAGAGCGTCGTCGGTCCCGAGCTGGCCGGGTCGATCGAGCTGCCGGAAGGCGAGATCCGGGGTTGGGGCATCTTCGTCCACGGCTTCACCCTCGGCAGGAACTCCCCGGCCGCCTCGCGCGTCAGCAAGCAGCTGGCGCGCGAGGGGATCGGCATGCTGCGCTACGACAACCTCGGGCTCGGCGACTCCGGGGGTGACTGGGGGGACGGGTCCTTCACCGTCAAGGTCCAGGACACCGTCCGTGCGGCACAGTTGATGGCCGAGCGCGGCACCCCGGCGGACCTGCTGGTGGGGCACTCGTGGGGAGGCGCCGCCGCCATCGCCGCAGCCGCCGACGCGCCCGGCCTCCACGCGGTCGCCACGATCGGTGCGCCCTCCGACCCGAGCCATGTCGAGCACCAGTACGACGCGGTGGTGGAGCGCGTGCTCAGCGAGGGGCAGCACGAGTGGTTCGTCGGCGGTCGGACCCTGACGCTCAAGCGCGCCTTTGTCAACGACGTCCGCCAGGCCCGTCTCCGCGACCGGATACGGGAGTTGAACATGCCGCTGCTGGTCATGCACTCGCCGACCGACGACACCGTCGACATCGCCAACGCCGGCGAGATCTTCCGCGAGGCGCAACACCCGCGCAGCTTCATCTCGTTGGAAGGCGCCGACCACCTGCTGACCGCACGGGGTCAGGCCCAGCGGGCGGCCCGCATCATCAGCGCCTGGGCCGACCAGTACATCCAGGCGTCACGGCCGCTCGCCACCGCGAGCCGGTCGGTCGGCTGACCTGGCCGTCCATCCGGGGGCGTTGCGTCACTCCATCGTGGGGGTGCCGTTGCGGCAGGTGATATGACGCACCGTCATATCTGCGGGTCGCTGCTCGCGATCTCACGTCGTCATGCCCTCGCGTTCCAGAAGATCTCCAGGTCCTTCTCCTGGATCAGGTCGAAGCGGAGCGCGATCGAGACGAGGGCCTCACGCTTCCAGTCGAGGCGCGGGCTGTCCTGTGCGCCCGCCCGCTCGCGCACCTTGAGCTTGGTACCCGCCAGGTAGTCGATGTGGAAGTTGGCGGCGGACACCGTCAGATCGCGGCATTGGGGAAGGGCGCGCAGCCGGTTGACGACCTCGCCGACGGTGGGGATGGCGAGGCTGGAGGGGTCGCGCAGCCGTGGCTCGCAGAGGGCGAGCAGAACGAGGAAGTACTTCGCCGTGGGGTCGAGCGCGAAGGGCGTGAGCGTGAGTTCGGTCGTGCGGCCGACGGGAGGCTCCGGCCCGGGGTCGAGGAAGGTGTGGCGCGCGGCGAAGACGGTGAACCGGACGAAGCCGTCGGTCAACGGCAGTACCACGCGGGACAGTTCGAACGGGATGGGCGCGCCCAGCCTGCGCGGGGTGACCTTGACGTATCCGCCGCCGCCCTCCAGGTTCTCCACCACGTAGGTCGTCTGCGGACTGAAGTTCGTCAGCCGCCAGTGGTCGTCGCCGGCCGTGATCTCCCCGGCGAAGCGGGAGATGCCCTCGCCGGACAGTGGGATGTCGACCGGGCGCTCCACCGACCCCCGCCCGAACGTGGCTGTCTTGCCCGGGTGGAGCACCAACTGCTGGGGCCTGCCCTGCCGCACGGGACCCACCCCGGGAGCGTCAGGAAGCTGAATGATGACCGATTCCATTGCCGCGCGCCCGCCCCACGTCGTCCGCACACCTGAAGAAGATTCAGAATTCTAGCAGCGGCGGGCATGTTCATGACCGGGCTGGCGGAGCGGGGCGGAGCGACCCTGAGGGCCCTCAGGTTACGCGGGACTGCGGACGGCGGGAGAGTCGGTGTGGTCGACAGAAGGGGGGCTGTCCCATGGAGGACAGCAACGACACCACCACACAGCTCTTTCCAGCAGCTGAGCTGGTCGAGCAGGCCGAGCAGGTCAAGCAGGCCGATCCCACCGCCGCACGGCGGGCGGCCCGGGCGGCTGGGGTCCGGCGGCTGAACAAGAACACACACGACGGGAGCAACCCGTGACGACCATCCAGACCCGGCTCGTCCTGGCGGGCGGGATCACCGGCGTGGCGCTGCTGATCGCCTCGCTCGCCGTGGACTTCAGCGGATCCAACCAGATGACTGTTCCGCAGATGCCGTCGATGTCGAACCTGCCGACGGCGCTGCCGACTTCCTTCCCGACGGACTTCCCAACCGGCTTCCCGACGGGGATGCCCACGGGGCTGCCCACGGATATGCCGACCGGGATGCCGACTGGCCTGCCGACGAACCTGCCCAGCGACTTCCCGACCGCGGGACTGCCCACGGGCCAGCCTGACCTGTCCGGAGGTGGATCGTGAAGGGCCTTCCTTCCCTCTCGTCCCTCGCCCTCACCCTGCGCACCGACCGTCAGGTGCGCGCCAGGGCCCTGCTGATCGCGCGCATCGCCATCGCGCTGTACATCGTCGAGCTGGCGCTCAATCTGATCAGGCCTCATGTGCTGCCCGACGAGCCGGCCCTGTCGATCTTCTACAAGATGCCGGCCGACCTCGCCAAGATGCCCGGACTCGGCGGCTCGTTCAGTCAACTGCTGTCCATGCCGGAGGCGGTCTTCTGGGCCGTGCTGGTGGGCATCGGGGCAGCCGTGCTGCTCCAGGTTCTCGCGGCGGTGCTGCGCCCGAACGAACGGCGTTCGGGCCTGCTGACCTGGCTGACGCTGGGGTGCCTGTTCCTGCCGTTCGGGCTGATCTCGCTGATGGTCGTGTTCGGGTTCTTCCCGACGGCGCTCGCCTGCGTGCCCAGCACGGCGTTCGTGCTGCTCCTGCTGTACGGCGGGGTGCGCTTCGGCCGGGTGCCCGGCGCCGCGTTGCTGACCGCGTTCGGCTGGGGCGCACTGATCGTGTTCGGCTTCGGCCGCGCCTGCACCGGTCTGGCCTTCGGCACCATCAACGGCTATCTGGGCAAGACGTCCGGCACCGACATCAACGCGATGCTCAAGAACACCAACGAGATGATCAACCTGGTGCTCGTGCACCTCGGCATCGTGGACGCGCTCGCCATCGGCGCCGGCGTCGCGCTGCTGCTCCTGCTCTTCCGCTACCGCGTTACCGACGCCGTCACCGGTCTGACGCTCGGGGCGGCCGTGGGGCTCGGGTACAGCTTTGTGGAGAGCATCCTGTTCATTCAGATCTACGGCTCGCTGGGGTCCGCGTTGGGGTCGAGCGGCGGGTTCGAGTACTGGATCCGGCAGTCGATCGGTCTGCTCGGCGGGGAGGTCGCCTTCGGCGCGCTGCTGGGGGCCGGGTTCGCCATCGCCGCCAACTCGCGGCGGTGTGTGCTCGTCACCGGGCTGAGCCTGCTGGCGGCGGGCGGGGGAGCCGTGGGCGCCGAGACGCTCTCGGGGTGGATCTCCGCGCGGCTGGCGAGCCATGTCACCACCGGTGGCGCGCTCGACACCCTGGTGGTCTCGCCGTTCCTGTGGCTGCTGCCGCAACTGCCTTTCATCGGCCTGGCCGTGGCGTTGCTGGTGCTGGGGCTGCGGGAGCGGGCTCCCGCACTGCGTGACGCCCTGGACGCGGAGGCCGCCGTGGGTGCGGCGATCACGCCGGTCGAGCTCACGGTCCTGGCCTCGCCCGCGCTGAGGCTCGGCGCGTTGGCCAGCACCTGGCGCTGGTACGGCCGACGCTCGGCGCTGGTCCTGCACCGGTTGCAGTCGGCCCAGTTGGAACTCGCGAGCTGGCACGCCCAGAAGGACCCGGACAACGATCCGGCCGTCACATCACAGGGGGACGAGTTGCGCGCACGAGTACTGCGGTTGAAGAACGTCGTTCCGGCGGTGACCTCATGACCGCCCGCAGGACCGCGTATCGGACCGCCCGCCTACTCGCCCTGCGTGCGGGCGTGGGCGCCGCCCTCCTGGTCAGCACCTTCGTGTTGCTGAGCCCGCAGCAGGCCTCCGCCTGTGACGTGAGCATCGGCTACAAGCCGTCGGTGAACATCAGTGACCTGGAGCACCCGAGCACCTGCTCCACGAGCACGTCGCTGGTGGGCGCCGGCATCGTGGACGCGCTGGGCCTCGGGGCGCTCGTCGCCGTCGCATGGGGCGCGTTCCGGCGCAGTGAGAAGGGATCTGACTCGGCGTCAACAGGCCAGGTCGGACCGAGCCCCGCCCTGGTCGACTACTTGAGGGCGGCGGGTGTGCCCCGCCCGACCACGGGAGGGCGCCATGAGGGAGAGCGTTAGGAGCCTGTCCCTGTTGGTGCGGGGACTGGTGGCCCTGCTGCTGGTGCTCGTGGTGTCGCTCGGGGCGGCGCAACCGGGAACGGCCGACGGCAAGAGGCCGCCGGGCTCCGCCGACGGAACAGACCTCTCCAAGAAGTTCCCGAACCCGCTGACCAGTCCGCTTCTGCTGCCGGTGCTCCAACTCCGGTTCGAGGTCTACAACGTCCTGCCGGCGGATGAGCGGATCGAAGCGTTCAACGAGTACCGGAACGGAGCTTCGGATCTGATCGACCCGCGGAAACTGACCCAGGGTCAACTCAAGGCTCTTCTGCAGGACCACGCCACAGCCGACGGGCCAGACTGGCAAGGCCAGATGGTCGCCCTCTCCGCCGTGGGTTCCTATCTGAAGCCCGCTGACTACGCTGCACTGACGAAGTCTGGACAGGGCTGGGTCCTGGCGCTGAGCGCACTCAACATCCCGAACAACGAGCATTCCGAGGCCGTGCTCCAGGGGCTTCTGATCGACAATCATGTGGACTTGGGGGCCAAACTCACCGGGGCGTCCGAGCGTCAGCAATGCCCGGCATGCGCCCAGTTCTACGACCCGGGAACACTCACCTATTACGGCTATGCCTACGGTCTGAACAGCGCCGAGACGGCCGCTCTCAACAAGGCCGTCACCTTGATCAGGAATCAAGGGGCGGAGAAGGGCCTCAGTAAGAAGACCGTGACTTACCAGGTCGGTCGGCTACAGGAAAGCTACCGAGCGCTCAAAAAGGATCGGAACACCGCAACCGCCAAGGCGTTGGAGGCCTCTCTCACGGACGCCGGGAAGCAGGCCCTGGCGGCGGCTGGCAACGCGAACAAGATCCTCGGCTCCGAGTTTGTCTTCAGCAAGCCGTGCGATCACGCGCAGGGCTCACAGGTCCCCGGCGTGACCACCGACGACTTGATGCCCGAGTTCATGCCCGAGGCAGCCGGCGACCCGTGCGACGGTGAGCCCACCGCAGGCTCCGGCACCAACTCCGGTGCCTCCACAGGGCTCGGTCAGATGCTCGGGATGCCCGGCACCGCTCCGGGAGGAATCGACTTCTCCAGCCTGCAACTGCGCTATCTCTCGGATCCTGGCGACGGCAGCGGCCTTCAGTACGCCTTCAGCGCGCAGCAGGACCCTGTCCAGGGCGATAACCGCACCGCCACCGGCCTGGCCGCTGCCAAGCTCTCGTCGGACGCGTTCTTCGTCTGGCTCGAACTGGACCCCTCGACGTTCTGGGTCAACCTCAATCCCACCGAGCCGGACCGCATCGTCGACGCCTCCATGGGCCGCACCGACGTCGGGCGGATCATGCTCCAGGCGGATCTGCAACTGAAGAAGGACGTCGGCACGCTGATCCACCCGGGCACGCCGCTCGGCGACCAGTTCTGGTCCCAGCTCGAAGGTGACTGCCTTCCGTCGCGCGTCTGGATCGTGCCCGCCCCCGCCCAGGTCCACTCCGACGGGAGCAAGCTCTACATCCTGAAGGCGCCGCTGGACGTCAAGATGGAGACCGACTACCTCAAGACCGCTCCCGGGCAGCAGTCGGCCAGCACCTGCCCCCAGCAGGGCGACGCGACCAACGCCCACAACCAGGCGCTCTTCCGCAGTCTGGTCCTGCCACAACTGGTCAACCGAGTGAACACCTCCCCGGCCTACGCGGACCTGCGCCGGGTCTACCTCTCCCGCGTCGCCGCCGAGTGGTACCGGCAGTTGAGCACCCAGCAGAGCACCACGTACAAGAACCTGATCGACCAGGGCGACATCAACTCGTGGACGACCGCGAGCGGCTGGAAGCCCATCGACACCTTCAACAGCTACGTCCAGTCGTACACCAAGGGCGAGTACCACATCACCCGCACGGAGAACCGGGGAGGCTCCCTGTACGAGGTCTCCTACGTCTACGGCGGAGTGGACCTGACCAGCGTGCCGATCCAACAGGTCAGTGACGACTCCACCGTGGACAAGGACGTGGCCGCCTCCCTCAGCAACCCGACCGCGCAGAGCGACACAGGGGCCGGGGCGGGCGCGATCTGGTTGGGATCGCCCACTCCGCTCCAGGTCGCAGGCGGGACCCCGCCCGGCGCCAGTCTGTGGTCCACCATCGTCGGGAAGCTGGACGGGCGCAACGGCCTCTTCGCTCTCCTGGCCGTGGCGCTGGGGGCGCTCCTCTTCCTGGTCCGTGACGGTTCGTCGCTCCGGCGGCGAAAGACGTGACGCCGCCCGGGCGGAGCACTTCGTCGTCGTAGCGACCCCCTGCATAATGACTGATGGCTCAACAACCAACGATCGAGCGTCAGTTGGGGGATCTCGCATGCCGCACCAGCCCACCGCGCCCACCGTCCCCGATCCCGATCCCGATCCCATCGTCCTTGACCCCGCCGGCGCGGACCACCACGCCGAACACGAGCAGCTGCGCAGTCACGGCCCGGCGGTCCGCGTCGACATCCTCGGCGTGACCGCCTGGTCGGTCAACGATCCCGCGCTGCTCAAGAAGCTGCTGACCAGCGCCGACGTCTCCAAGGACGCCCGTGTCCACTGGCCCGCCTTCGCCGAGGTCGTGCAGACGTGGCCGCTCGCCCTGTGGATCGGGGTGCAGAACATGTTCACCGCCTACGGGGGCGACCACCGGCGCCTGCGGCGGATCATCGCGCCCGCGTTCAGCGCCCGTCGCGTCGACGCGCTCGCCGAGGTCGTGGAGGGCGTCGTCGCGGGCATCCTGGACGACCTGGACGCGCTCCCCGCCGACGACACCGTCGACCTGCGCGAGCGTCTCGCGAATCCGGTCCCGATCACCGTGATCAGTCACCTCATGGGCGTCCCCGAGGGCCAGCGAGCGGCCTTCCGCGGCATTGTCGACGGCGTCTTCGACACCACCCTCACCACCGAGCAGGCGACCGCCAACACCGCCGCGCTGTACGCGGCGCTCGACCAGCTCATCGCCGCCAAGCGCGCCGACCCCGGCGACGACACGACCTCGCTGCTGCTCGCCGCCCGCGACGAGGAGGGCGACGGGAGCGGCCTGTCCGACGCGGAGCTCCGCGACACACTGCTGCTGATGATCAGCGCCGGGTACGAGACCACCGTCAACCTGATCGACCAGGCGATCACCCTGCTGCTCACCCACCCCGAGCAGCTCGACCACGTCCGGACCGGCAGCGCGGCGTGGAAGGACGTCGTCGAGGAGACCCTGCGGCTGGAACCGGCCGTCAAGCACCTGCCGCTGCGCTACGCCGTCACCGACATCCCCCTGCCCGGCGGGCAGCTCATCGCCAAGGGCGAGGCGATCCTCGCCTCCTACGCGGCGGCCAACCGTCACCCCGACTGGCACGGACCGACGGCCGACGACTTCGACGTCACCCGCGCCAACAAGGACCACCTGGCGTACGGGTACGGGGTCCACTTCTGCCTCGGCGCGCCGCTCGCCCGGCTGGAGGCCGACGCCGTCCTGCGGATGCTGTTCGCCCGCTTTCCGGACGTCGAACTGGCGGTTTCCGAGGCCGAGTTGCAGCCGCTGGGATCGCTCATCTCCAACGGTCACCAGTCGCTTCCCGTGCGGCTGCGGCCGCTGGGATAGGCCCCGGGCGGCGGTTCCCGGGCAGCGGGCGGGAGCTGTTCGCCCGCCCCGGGGTCGGCGCGGGAGGAGTGGCCTCCGCCCTGGTCACCGCGTCCGTCGTGGCCTGACCGCAGGCGCCGCCGTCGCGCCTGGGGCCCCTCCTGGTCCCTCCCGGATTCATCGTCTACATTCCCGTAGACGCACCATGGCAGTGGAGAGGCTGGCGAACCTGGAGTCGGCTTCCTATTTCTACACGGATGTAGATGCTACGGTGCGGGGCAGACGACACGAGGAGGGCATCGGTGGCTAACGGCTCCAGGCGGCGTACGTCCAACCCGTCGGGCCAGTCGGAGTCCGGGGAGCCCGGACGCCGGGGCCGCCAGGCCGGGCAGGACGCGCCGCGCAGCGCGACGTCCGTCCTGGCGCGGATCGGTGAACTCGGCGCCCTGGTCCTGGTGTTGACCCCGATCCTGCTCGCCCTGCTCGGCATCGCCCTGGTTCTGGTCGTCCTCGGTTTCAGTTGGCTGGGAGGCTGAAAGGCCCTGCCGGCAGTGGGTCGGCGCGTGACTGGGCGTTCGCCGAACACAGAAGGACTGACCTCATACGCGTCTCACGCGTATGGATCGCGCAGCGGCTTGGGCTCGCGGACGCCCTGGGTGATCTCCTGGGGCAGGTCGGGACCTGCGGTGTAGTAGCGGCCCTGGGCCTCGCCCTTGGCAGTGAGCCAGCCGGCGCGGACGAGTTCGCGGATGTCCCGTTGTGCCTGCTGCTCGCTCAGCTCGGCGTCCGCCTGGTAGGTGGCGCGGCGGATGCGGTTGCCCATGGCGGCCGGGTAGAGGGCGTAGAGCATGCGGTCGGGCCAGCTGCGTTGTTCGACGGCCTGGTCGAGGGCGGTCCAGACTTCGCGGGTGGTGTTCACCTGGCGTTCGACGGTCTGGGCCTGCTGGTGGTGGGCGCGCAGGCAGAAGCGAACCCAGGGGAGTGTGTCGCGCTCGGGGGTCCAGACGGGTCCGCCGACGTCGGCGAGGATGTCGTAGTAGCGGTAGGTGTTGCGGGCTCGGCCGAGCCACTCCTCGATGCTGGAGAACTCCGGTGCCATGATGCACTCGCGGGCGAGGACCAGGGTGTGCAGGGCGCGGGACATCCGGCCGTTGCCGTCCGACCAGGGATGGACGGCGACCAGGTTCAGGTGCGCCATCGAGGCCCGTACCAGGCCAGGCGCGTCCAGGTCACCCTCGTTCAGCCACTCGACCAGTTCGCCGGTCAGAGCGGGTACCTGCTCGGGATCGGGGGCGGTGTAGGCGGCGATGGTGGGATCCTCGGCCGAGGTGACGTACGCCGGCCCGCTGCGCCACCAGCCGGGGCGCTTGAGCAGGTGGTGACCCTGCATCATGAAGTGCAGCGAGTTGAGCAGCCCCTTGCTGTAGGCGAAGTCGTCACCCGCCTCGGCAAGGCGCTGGATGTAGGTCATCGCCTGCCGGTAGCCCTCGATCTCGGCCGCGACGGTGTCGTTGGCCTCGATCGGCACCTCACCGACCATGATGTCCTCGACGTCCGACACGCTCGCCGCGTAGCCCTCGATCGTGTTCGACCCGGCGATCGCCCGCGCCGTGAGGTTGCGGCGCAGTTGCCCCTCCCAGCGGCGCGGGGTGCGCAGGTGTAGGCGCAGCCGGTCCCGCATCTGCTCGATCTGCGCGAGGACGGCCTGGTCGACGTCCTGCAGGTTCGGCGTAGCGTAGAGCATGAAGCAATGACACCATGATGGTGTTATTCGGTCAAGCCGGTATTGGTGCGAACAGCACCTACGAGCACCTCAGCTCACGGGGACGCCTGGCGGCGTTCGGCCGACGAAGTCATCCGGCAGGGTGACGGCCGGCGTGACGGGGCAGTCCCGTCCACAGGGTCCGCTCCCTGACAGAATGTGGCTGAAAGATCAACAACTTGACTAGACTCCGGTCTTGTTGGGTGTGCCGCACGGAAGAAGGGAAGCGCAGCGATGAGCGACACGGAGGGTCTGCAGCCGGACGAGCCGCTCAGTGCCCGCATACGGCAGGATGTGCCGCACAGCGCCCGCATGTACGACTACTTCCTGGGCGGTAAGGACAACTACGCGGTGGACCGCGAGGCCGCCGAGCGGGTGCTCCAGGTCTTCCCCAACATGAGGACCGCGGTCCGCGCGAACCGGGCCTTCATGCGCCGGTCGACCCGGGCGCTGGCGGAGCGGGGGCTGCGGCAGTGGCTGGACATCGGCACCGGGATCCCCACCTCGCCGAACCTGCACGAGGTCGCGCAGTCGGTCGCGCCGGACGCGCGCGTCGTGTACGTGGACCACGACCCGGTCGTGCTCGCGCACTCCCGCGCGCTGATGACGAGCACGTCCGAGGGTCGGACGGCCTACATCCACGGTGACGTCCGCGATCCCGAGGCGATCCTGGCCGCCCCCCAGCTGGCCGAGACGCTGGACCTCGGGCAGCCGGTGGTGCTGTCGATGGTCGCGCTGCTGCACTTCGTCCCGGACATCCGCGAGGCGCAGGCCATCGTGGACAGCCTGTTCAAGCCGCTGCCGTCCGGTTCCGCGCTGGTGCTCTCGCACGCCACCGCCGAGCTGGACCCCGAGGGCGCGCCCAAGGTCCAGGAGATCTACAACCAGGTCGGCACCACCCTCCAGCTGAGGTCCCGCGAGCAGTTCGCCGCCTTCTTCGACGGGCTGGAGCTGCTGGAGCCGGAGATCGTGACCGCCCACCGCTGGCGCCCCGAGGACGGCGACGACCCGCTGCCGAGCGAGGCGACGGACGCGCAGGTGTCGTTCTACGCGGCTGTCGGGATCAAGCAGTAGCCGTCAGTCGGGGCTCATGTGCCTCTCTCGAACCGCCCATGACATTGCGTCATGCACTGCGGGGGCCTTGACGCTGTCCGTTCAGGCATGAGTCACTTCCGCAGTGTCCATGATGACTGCGATGTCGATGCCGATACTTCGTCAACCACGTCATTCGACCCGATTCCGGGCGTGGGGCCGTCTGCCCCGCGTCGGGGCGCTGGCCGCGACGGTGGCCGGTGCGCTGATCGTGGCGCTCGTCCCGGCTGCCGCGCAGGCCGCCGCGTCACCGGGCCCTGCCCTCGCCCCCGCTCGCGTTGCCAACCCCGCTTCCGTCACCAATCC
This sequence comes from Streptacidiphilus sp. BW17, assembly GCF_041262485.1. Classification (NCBI taxonomy): domain Bacteria; kingdom Bacillati; phylum Actinomycetota; class Actinomycetes; order Kitasatosporales; family Streptomycetaceae; genus Streptacidiphilus; species Streptacidiphilus sp. BW17. The sequence continues at coordinate 32,749 of NZ_JBGCCR010000022.1, forward strand.
CGCCGCGCTGGTCGACCCCATGGTTGGCACGGGGAGCGGCGGGGCCGTCGTCGGCCAGGTCGACACGTTTCCCGGTGCGGACATGCCGTTCGGCATGGTGCAGTGGAGCCCTGACACACCGTCACGTCCCGACGGCGGTGGGTACAACGTCAGCGACTCCACCGTCACCGGGTTCAGTCTCACCCACCTGTCCGGGCCCGGGTGCCCGATCGCAGGGGACTTCCCGATCCTGCCGATGACCGGTGCGCTGCCGTCCGACCCCGACTCGGCCGCTGCCCCGTTCACCCAGAAGTCGCAGACCGCGCACCCCGGTTCGTACGCGGTGACCGCCGGGGGCGTGCGCACCCGGTTGGCGGTGACCCCGCGTACCGGCGTCGCCGACTTCAGCTACCCGTCGTCTACGCAGGCCCGCCTGCTGGTGAAGGTCGCGGACAGCGCCAACGGCAGTTCCTCCGCAAGTTTCCAGGCGGTCGGCGACCGGGAGATCACCGGCTCGGTCACCAGCGGCCACTTCTGCGGCCAGCCGAACAGCTACACCGTGCACTTCGCCGCCCGCTTCGACCGGCCGTTCACCGCCTCGGGCACATGGGGCGGGGCGAGTTCCGCGCACGTCGCCACATCGGCGGGCAGCACGAGCGTGAGCGTGCAGGGCAAGCAGAACCCGCGCTCCAAGGACTACTCGACCACTCAGGGCACCGGAACCCAGGGCACCGGGGCCCAGAGCGCCGGAACCCAGGGCTCCGGCGTCGTCGCCGGTGGCTGGCTTACCTTCGACACCACCAAGAACGCACACGTCGGCATGCAGGTCGCCGTCTCGTACGTCAGCGTCCAGGGCGCGGTGGACAACCTGAACGCGGAAGCGCACACCTACGACGTCGGCACCGTCGCGGCAGCGGCCACCGCCGCGTGGAACCGGCAGCTCGGCACGATCTCCGTGGCCGGGGGTACGCCCGCCGCGCAGGCGACCTTCTACACGGCGCTGTACCACGCCTCGCTGGAGCCGAGCCTGTTCAGCGACGCCGACGGGCGGTACATCGGCTTCGACGACAAGGTCCACCAGGTGCCGGCAGGGCACGCGCAGTACGCCAACTACTCCGGCTGGGACATCTACCGCTCGCAGACCCCGCTGCTGGCCACCATCGACCCGCGCGTGGCCGCGGACATGGCGAGCTCGCTGCTCAACGACGCGGCCCAGGGCGGCTCCCTGCCCAAGTGGCCCTCGGCCAACGGCTACACGGGGGTGATGAACGGCGACTCCGCCGACCCCGTCCTCGCCGACACCTACGCCTTCGGCGCGCGCGGCTTCGACGCCGGGGCCGCCCTCACCGACATGGTGAACGGGGCCGATGGCAACACCGGTGCGCCCGGCCAGGGTTGGTACGTCGAGCGGCCCAACGGCGCCGCGTACATCAAGGACGGGTACGTGCCGAACATCGGCTCGGACTCGATCAGCCCGGTGCCCAACGGCGCCTCCGAGACGCTGGAGTACGCCCTCGACGACTTCTCGATCTCGCGGCTCGCGCAGAGCCTCGGGAGGAGCTCGGACACCGCGGTGTTCACCAAGCGCTCGCAGAACTGGGCGAACATCTTCGACACCGCGAACGGCTACGTCGAACCGCGCGACGCCGCCGGCGCCTTCCCCTCCGGGCAGCCCGTGACCGTCTCGGGCTTCGGCCAGGACGGTTTCCAGGAGGGCAACGCCGCCCAGTACACGTGGATGGTGCCGCAGAACCTGGCGGGCCTCGTCCAGGGCCTGGGCGGCAGGCAGGCGACCGCCCAGCGCCTGGACACCTACTTCACCCAGCTCAACGCCGGGCCGGACGCGCCCTACCAGTGGCAGGGCAACGAGATCGCGCTCGACTCGCCGTGGGTCTACGACAGCGTCGGCGAGCCGTGGAAGACGCAGTCCGTCGTCCACCGCGTGACGAGCCAGCTGTACGCGCTCACCCCGGGCGGCGAGCCCGGCAACGACGACCTCGGCGCGATGAGCTCGTGGTACGTGTGGGCCGCTCTCGGGATCTACCCGCAGACCCCGGGCGTGCCCATGATGGTGCTCGGCGCCCCGCAGTTCCCCAAGGCGACGGTCCACGGCGCGTACGGTGACCTGACGATCGACGCGCAGGGCGCGGGCGACACGTACGTGAAGTCGCTGCGGATCAACGGGCAGGCCACCGGTCACACCTGGATCGACCTGACCAGGGCGCACCGGCTGGACTACACACTCGCCACCACGCCGAACACCAGCTGGGGCGCGGCAACCGCCGACGCTCCGCCGTCCTTCGGCGCGGGGCGGGTGCAGTTCCCGCCGAGCACGAGCGCCGCGCTCGACCTGGCGCCCGGTCAGGTTCGCCTGGCTCCCGGGGCGACGACGACCGTCGCGGTCAAGGTCGACAACACCCTCGGTTCCCGCCCGGCAACGGTCTCCTGGAGCGCCACCGCACCGACCGGACTGACGGTCAGCCCGGCGAGCGGCACGGTCACCGCCCCGGCCGGGGGGACGGCCCAGGCTACGGCGACGATCGCCGCCCCCGCGGCCACCGCGACGGGCTACTACCAGGTGGCCTTCGCCGCGCACGCGTCGAACGGCGCGGTCGTTCCGAACGCCTCGCTGCTGACCACGGTCGCGCAGCCCGGTGAGACGATCCCGACCGCGTACGTGACCGACTACAGCGACAACACGGTCACCCCGGTGGACATCCGCACCCACAACGCCGGCCCGGCCATCCCCGTGGGCAGCGGTCCGGACGGGATGACGGTGGCGGGCGGCGACCTGTTCGTCGCCAACAACAGCAGCAACAACGTCACCGTGATCGACACCACGACCAACGCCGTGGTGAAGACCATCCCCGTCGGCAACGTCGCGGCCGATCTGGCCGCCACGCCGGACGGGAAGACGGTCTGGGTGAGCAACTACGGCGACGGAACCGTCCAACCGATCGACGTCGGGACGCTCACCACTGGCACGCCGATCACCGTGGGCAGTCAGGCGGAGCGACTGGCCGTCAGCCCCGACGGCACGCAGCTGTGGGTCGCGAACCAGGGCGGCGGTACCGTCAGCGACGTCGACCTGGCTACGCGCACGGTCACGCACACCATCGCGGTCGGCGCGGCCCCGTTCGGCGTGGCGGTCACTCCGGACAGCAGCCACGTACTCGTCTCCGACGGCGGCTCGTCCTCGGTGTCCGTCATCAGCGCCGCCTCGGACAGCGTGACGGCGACGATCCCGACCGGCGCCGGCCCGCAGGGCGTGGCCGTCTCCCCGGACGGCACGACGGCCTACGTCGCGGACACCGGCGCGGGGGGCGTCACCCCGATCGCGCTCGCCACCGACACGGCGGGCACCTTCATCGCGACCGGCTCCGGCGCCTACGCACTGGGCTTCAGTCACGACGGCTCCACCGCCTGGGTGGTGGACTCCAACGTGAACCAGCTCGTCCCGATCACGGTCGCCACGGGAACCCTCGGAACCCCGGTCACCGTGGGCAACGTCCCCGACGGCGTGCTCGTCGTCGGCTGATTCCCGGAGTGGAAGGCGGATGAGGCGTGTGAGCGAACTCCTGGAGTTGCGCGCACTTCTGACTGCGGCCAAGGGGGTGCGTCTCGACAGCGTTCGCTACGTCGCCGATTTCGATGAGAGGTTCTGGCGCATCGGGCGAGAGGGCTTCTGGAAGCTGGAGTGTCTCCAGAGTTATCAGGAGACCGGGTTCGCGAGCTGGGAGGCGTTCCGAAGCGGCGACTGGGACGCGGCCCTGAACCTGATCGAGAAGGCGCGCCCCGACATCGAGCAGCAGCGCGCCGAGCTCGCCGCCGCAGGTATCGGCCACCATCGAGCACGCGTGGTGGTCGAGCCGGTGAGCCCCTACGTGCAGTGGGAGCTGCACGTTCTGCAGGCCAAGGACGGGTGCGGCGAGGACGTTGCGATGCTGACCGTCGATCAGGTGGGCGCTCTCGTCGGCGAGGGTGTGCTTCCGGATCTCGTCGTGCTCGGCGACGAGGCGGTGTACGAGATCCACTACACCGACGACGGTGCGCCCCAGGGCGCCACCCGGTATCTGGACGACCAAGTCGTCAATAGCGCTCGCCACTTCGTCCAGCGGCTGCATCGCGCAGGGGAGAAGTTGGCGAGCTACTTCCCCCGGGAGATCGCCGGTCTGGGTGCGCCATCAGTTTGGGCCGGCAGGCCGCTGGGGCGGGGCATGGTGCCGTCCCGCTCACTTCGCCGAACTCGCCATGGCGATCAACGCGGTGGGCGCGTTCCCGGTACTGCTGGACCACCACACCTCGGCGCCGCCCACGCTCCCGTAGCCCCTAGCCCCTAGCCCCTAGCCCCTAGCCCCTAGCCCCTAGCCCGTACCCTAGCCCCTAGCCCCTAGCCCGAGGCTCCCCCTTCTCACCATGTGGCGTCCCCGGCACGGCGGAACGGACGCCGCGTACGATCGCTGACGAACCATCAAGGCGGCAACCTGCCGCCTTTTGGAGCAACGGGGGTGCCAGTGGCCGCACATGTCTCGCGGCTGTTCGGAGCGGACGCCGGGCAGTTCGACCGCGAGCGCGCGGGGCTCATTCCCCACCTTCACGCGCTGTACGAGGTCGCGGTGAACATCGCCGTCCGAGGCCAGGGCCCGGCACCCGCGGTCCTGGATCTGGGCGCCGGGACGGGCCTGTTCAGCGGGGAGCTTGCGACACACTTTCCCGACGCCTCGATCGACCTGCTCGACGCCTCGCGGGAGATGCTCGACGTGGCCGCCAGGATGCTCGACCTGTACGCGGTGAAGCACACCCTGATCGAGCGCGACCTGTCCGATCCGCTCCCCGAGGGCCCCTACGACATCGTGGTCTCCGCGCTGGCGATCCATCATCTGCCCGAGTCGGAGCAGGCCGAGCTGTACCGACGGGTGCGTGCCGTGCTGCGGCCGGGCGGGGTGTTCGTGCACGCCGAGCAGGTCGCCGCGGCGGAACCCGAACTGGACGAGCTCTACGCGGAGTTCTGGCTGCAGGAGGTCCAGGAGGCGGGGACACCGGAACGCACCGTCGAAAAGGCACGCACGCGCATGGCCTACGACCGTCCGGTGCCCGTCGCCACCCACCTGGCCTGGCTCGACCAGGCCGGCTTCCGCACTGCGGACTGCTTCTACAAGCGGTTCCGCTTCGCGGTGCTGGCCGCCTGGAACTGAACTCTGGGCGACTGAACGCTAGATGACCGAACGCTAGATGAGCAGCCCGCCGTTGACGTCGACGACGGTGCCGGTGGTGAACCCGGCCTCCTCGGAGCAGAGGTGGAGCACACTGCCGACGGCCTCGGCGACCGTGCCGAGTCGGCCGACCGGGATCTGCGCGAGCACCGCCTGGCGTTCCTCCTCCGGCCGGACGGCCCAGGCGTCGGCGATGCGTCGCGTCGCGATCGGGCCGTGCGCGACGGCGTTGACGCGGACGCCGAAGGGGGCGAGCTCGTATGCGGCCTGCTTGGTCAGGCCGAGCACCGCGGCCTTGGCCGCGACGTAGGCCGCGTTGCTGAAGTGGCTGTACGTCCGCCCGCCTGCGGAGGAGAAGTTGACGATCCTGCCGTATCCGGACCGTTTCATCGCGGGCACGCAGAGCCGCATGGTGGTGAGCACGGGCACCACGTTGAGCGCGAGCGAGTCGTTCAGGAACGTCTCGTCAAGGTTCTCCACCGCCACCACGCGGGTGTCCCCGCCGACCCCGTTGACCAGGATCTCGGGCGCCCACGCGCCGGTGAGCGCTCCCAACTCCGCCTCCAGCCGGGCCACGTCCCTGACGTCCCCGGTCAGGGTCCGGACCTCGGTGGTCCCGGAGAGCTCCGTGCCGAGTTCCTTGAGCGCGGTCTCGTCGCGGTCGAACAGGACCAGCCGGTCGCCGCGGGCGGCCAGGGCCCGGGCGAGCTCGCTGCAGATGCCACCGGCGGCGCCGGTGATCAGGGCGGTGCGGACGGTCATCAGGGGTTCCCCTCCTCGGAAAGTGAATCTCAAAGTCAATTGACGGACAGTCAGTCAGTCGATCGGGACGCGGCATTGGCGCCGGCGATCCGGCCGAAGACCAGGCACTCGGTGATGTTGCTCGCGCCCTGGTAGAGGTAGCCCCAGGCGGACCCGAACTCCCCGGCGGAGTAGAGCCGGGGGATCGGCTCGCCGTACGGGTCCAGCACCCGCGCGTCCCGGTCCCGGCGGGCCCCGCCCTGGGTGTTGAGCACGGTCGGGTGCAGCGGCACCGCGTAGTACGGAGCTTCGATGGGCTTGAGGGTTTCGGCGGAACGGCCGAACTCGGTGTCCACGCCGCTCGCGCAGGCCGCGTTGTAGCGGCTCAGGGTGGCCTCCAGGACGGACGGATCCACCGCGAGCCGCTCGGCCAGCTCCTCGACGGAGTCGGCCCGGACGATCCAACCCCGCTCCACCTCAGCAGAGTTGTCGCTGCTCCAGCGGTACAGGTCGCGGTTGTAGCCGCTGGTGTTCCAGGTGAGCGGACCGGCCAGGCGGGTCTCCTCGTTGAAGATCCCCCAGCTGGGAATGCGCGGGAACTCGACCTCCTCGGTGTCGAAGTGGGCGAAGACCCGGGTGAACTCGTGCAGTTCGACGCCGGTCTCGTCGACATAGCGGTGGCCGTGGCGGTCCGTGTAGACGAAGCCGTCGGAGGGCATGAAGACGCCGAACGCGGCCTCGAACTCCGGCGCCTGGAAGCCGATGATGGTGGAGGTCGGGGACATGTGCCAGAGATCGGCGCCCACCGCCTGCGCCATCCGGATGCCGTCCCCGGTGTTGCCCGGGTTGCCGGCGAACTTCAGCGGCTTGGCGGGCACATGGTCCTGCTTGAGCTCCGGGTTGTTCTCGAAGCCACCGCAGGTCATCACGACCGCCCTGCGGGCGCGCACGGCGATGCGCCGCCCGTCCGCCTCGGCGACCACGCCCACGACCGCACCGGAGTCGTCGGTGATGAGCTCCCGGGCCGCGGTCCGCAGCCGGACGTCGATGGCCCGCTCGGCCACGTTCGCGGACAGCAGGTTCCACAGCCGCAGCGACGGCGGCACCTCGGCGTCACCGCGCAGGCAGTACTTGTCGAAGGTGCCGTGACCGCCGGGGACCTTGGGGAAGCCGGGGCCCTTCACGGTGCGCGGATACGTTCCTGCGACGATCAGCTGCTCGGGTATGTGCAGGTCGCCGCCGAGATCCGCGCACCACTTGACCAGCGAGCGGGCGCCCTGGACCAGGGCCTCGACCACGTCGCGCGGGGTGGTGCCGAAGCACAGCTCGGTGAGGTAGTCGGTGAACTGCGCGACGGCCTCGTCGCTGTCCCGTGGAATGACACAGTTTCCGCCGCTGACACGGGAGTTGCCGCCCGGTTGGGCCATCTTCTCCAGGACCGTCACCTCGGCGCCCGCGTCGTGCGCGGTGATCGCGGCGACCGCGCCGGCGAATCCGTAGCCGATGACGACGACATCCGTCTCCACGTCGTACGTCTCCACGTCGTACGTCGAAGGTGCTGACTTGCGCATAGCCGTCTCTCCTTCTCAGGTGTTTCTGGATTCTCTGGTTGCCTGTCCCGGTGTCCTGCTGGGTCCTGTTGTGTCCTGTCAGCGGATCAGCGGATCAGCGGATCAGCGGATCAGCGGGCCTGCGGGACGTGGCGGGCACGGTCGGTCCGCACGCCCGGGTTGGCCAGGTAGCGCGGGCGCTGCCCGGCGAGGACTGCGCGGACGTGCTCGACCGCGGTGGGCACCAGGGAGTCGAACAAGTCCCGGGTATGGCCCACGATGTGCTCGGTGAGGATGGCGTTGTCGAGCCCGCGCAACGGATGGTCCACCGGCACGGGCTCGGTGTCGAAGGTGTCGATCGCCGCTCCGCGCAGTCGGCCGGAGGCGAGCCGTTCGGCCAGGGCCGCCTCGTCCACGAGACCGCCGCGCGAGGTGTTGACCAGGACCGCTCCGGGCTTCATCCGGTCCAGCTCGCCCGCCCCGATCACGCCCCGGGTCCCGGGCGTGAGCGGCAGGTGCAGGCTGACCGCGTCGCTCTGCGTCAGCAGCGTGTCCAGGTCGGTGAACTCCACCGGGGGAGCCGACCGGTAGCGCTCCGGGTGACGGGTGGCGACCAGGATGCGCCGCACCCGCCAGCCCTCCAGCCGGGCGATCACCTCCCGGGCGATCCGGCCGTGGCCGACGAGCCCGACCGTGGCACCGGCCAGCAGCCTGGCGGTCAGCTCCTGCGGCACCGGTCGCGGTTCGAACCGGGCCAACTGCCGCTGCTTGAGCGTCAGATCCAGCATCAGTGCGGCGAGCAGCATGACCGTGGCCTCGGCCATCCCCTCCATGTTCTCCGGAGTGGCGCCGTGGGCGACCACGATGCCCCGTGCGGAGGCCTCGGCCAGGTCGCAGGAGGCGGTGCTGCTGGAGGCGAAGACCAGTCCGCGCAGGCGCGGGGCCCAGTCCAGCAGCTCCGGTGTGATCACCGTGCGGGAGCTGATCACCGCCACCTCGGCTTGGCCGAAGTAACGGGGCCACTCCGCTTGCGGGTACTGGGTGCGCAGCGGCGCCGGTGCGGCCGGGCCGCGCACCACCCGCATCCCCTCTTGCCGGAGTTGTGCGGCCACTCGGCCGAGCACGTCGCCGAGTACGTGGTCGTCGCCGACGAAGATCTCGACGGGCATGTTCCCCCCTTCGTGTGTGCCCCTTCGTGTGTGCCTGGTCGTCCGTGCGTCCGGATCGTCCGTGCGGCCGGGGCGTCCGTACCTGCCGGGTTCAGGCGAGCCGACGCACCAGGCGGTCGTCGCCGCGGACTCCGAAGGCGATCGACGCCGCCAGGAAGCGTTCGACCGCGTCGTCGGTCATCCAAGCCATGTGCGGGGTGACCAGGGCCCTCGGATGCGTGCGCAGCAGGTCGTCCGCGGGCAGCGGTTCGACGTCGAAGACGTCCAGGGCCACCCCGCCCAACTCCTCGGCGGCCAGGCGGCGGCGCAGCTCCGCCATGTCCAGCAGGGCGGCCCGGGCCGTGTTGACCAGCAGCGCGTCGGGGCGAAGCAGGGCGAGCCGGCGGGCGTCGATGATCCGGGTCGTCTCGGGGTCGGCGCGCAGATGCAGGGTCACCACGTCGGCGCTGCCGAGCAGTTCGTCCAGCTCCAGGCGTTGGACGCCCGCGGCGTGCGCGGACTCCTCGTCCAGGGAACGGGACCAGGCGGCCACGCGCATCCCGATGCCGACGGCCCGACGTGCGACCGCCGAGCCGATCCGCCCCCAGCCGACGACGCCGAGGGATCGGCCGGAGAGGTCCCGGCCCGCGGCGGGCTCCCAGCCCGATCCGCCGCCCACACCGGTGGGCAGGCGACGGGCGAGGGTCAGCATCAGCGTGAGGGTGAACTCGGCGACCGTCTCCGCGGCCAGCCCGGGGGTGTCGTAGACCTGGATCCCGGCGGCCCGGGCGGCGGCCAGGTCCACCGTGGTTCCGGCCGGACCGGCCACCAGCACGCGGGCCGGGCGTGCGGCCAGCAGTGCTCGAGTGTCCAGGGGAGTGCTGTTGAAGAACCTGAGCACGTTCGTGGATCCGCGCATCCGGTCGGTGAACTCCTGCGTGCTGCCGGGCGGTTCGGCGAAGATCTCCACCGCCGCACCCCCCGGGCAGCCGCGCACCAGTTCCGCCAACCGTGGATAGCCTGTGGTGTCGGGCATGACGAGTTGCCGCATCACTTCTCTCCCCGTGGGTGTCCGGTTCTGGGTCAGGGCGGTCAAGGGCCGGTTCAGGCCGCCTGCCAGCCGTTGAGGTAGGGCAGCCGACGGCTCAGGTCGGCGGCGTCCTGCGTGCCTTCGGCGAGGGTGCTGAGGCTGTCCCAGGTGCCCGAGACGAAGCGCCGGCGCAGTGCCTCGTTGATCTCCACCGGCCAGCTGTGCTCGGCCACCCGCAGGCGCTTGGTCTCCAGGTCGACGGTGACCTCCGCGGCCGGGGCCGCGGTGATCGCCGCCCGGGCCTCCGCGGCGGCCTCGGGCGTGAGCAGCACGCAGGGCAGGCCGATGGTGGCGGAGTTGCCCCGGAAGATCTCGCCGAAGCTGACCGCAGCGATCGCCCGGATGCCCCAGCGGTGGAGCGCCTGCGGGGCGTGCTCGCGCGAGGAGCCGCAGCCGAAGTTCTCCCCGGCGACCAGGACCGAGGCCCCGGCGTGCTCGGGCGCGTCGAACGGGTGGACCGCTCCCGCCGCCTTGGCGTTCTGCCGGTCGCCCTCGAAGACGAACGTGCCCAGGGCGTCGAAGGTGAGGGACTTCAGGTGGCGGGCCGGGATGATGCGGTCGGTGTCGATGTCATCGCCCTCCATGGCGATCGCGGTGCCGCTGACGGTGACGAGGGGCTGCGTGGCAACCATGGCAGTCATGCAGTCATGCCTTTCTGACGCTGGTTCACAGAGTGGGCGGGGCGTCGGTCAGCCGGAGATCCCGAAGACCTCACGCGGGTCGGCCACGGCGCCGCGGACCGCGGCGGCGGCCACGGACAGCGGGGACATGATCAGGGTCCGGCCGGTGGGGGAGCCCTGTCGGCCCTTGAAGTTCCGGTTGGAGGAGGACGCCGCGGTCTCGCCGTCGTTCAGCCGGTCCTGGTTCATGGCGATGCACATCGAGCAGCCGGGCTGCCGGAACTCGAAGCCGGCCGCCTCGAAGACCTTGTCCAGGCCGCGCTCGACCAGCTGCGCGCGTACCTCCTGCGAACCGGGCACGGCCAGTGCGCGCACGCCCTCGGCCACCCGGGTGCCGCTGCGGCGCAGCGCCTCGGCCACCTCGACGAAGTCCGAGAGGCGCCCGTTGGTGCAGGAGCCCAGGAAGGCGACGTCGATGCCGATCCCCGCGACCGGCTGCCCGGCCTCGACGCCCATGAACGTGCGGGCGTCGGCGAGGGCGGCCTCGCCCGCCGCGTCGGCGGCGGGCCCGGGGACGCGCCCGTCGACCGGCACCGACTGACCGAGGTTGACTCCCCAGGTGACCATCGGGCTGATCTCGCCGCCGTCGAAGACCACCCGGTCGTCGTACTCCGCGTCCGGGTCGGAGGCGAGCGACCGCCACCAGGCGACCGCGCGGTCCCACTCCTCGCCCTGCGGGGCACTCGGGCGGCCGTGCAGATAGGCGAAGGTCGTGTCGTCCGGGTTGCAGTAGCCGACCAGCGCCCCGCCCTCGACGACCATGTTGCAGACGGTCATCCGCTCATCCATGGACATCGCGTCGACGACCGGTCCACCAAACTCGTAGGCGTATCCTACACCGGCCTTGGGACCCAGGCGGTGGATCACGTAGAGGATGACGTCCTTGGCGGAGACGCCGGGCGCCAGCTCACCGGTGATCTCGATCCGGCGCACCTTGAGCCGGTTGACGATGACCGACTGGGTGGCCAGCACGTCGCGCACCTGGGAGGTGCCGATGCCGAAGGCCAGAGCGCCGAAGGCGCCGTGGGTGGCGGTGTGCGAGTCCCCGCAGACGATGGTCAGCCCCGGCTGGGTCAGCCCGCGCTCCGCCCCGATCACGTGCACCACACCGTTCTCGCGGCGCTCGGGGGAGAGGAAGCGCAGCCCGAAGGAACCGGTGTTCTGCTCCAGCGCGGAGAGCATGGCCTCGCTCTGCGCGTCCGCGAACGGGCGGGAGGTGTCGTCGGTGGGGATGATGTGGTCCACGGTGGCCACGTTGCGGTCCGGGTAGGCGACCTTGAGACCGCGCTCGCGAAGCATGGCGAAGGCCTGGGCGCTGGTCGCCTCGTGGATGAGGTGCAGGCCGATGAACAACTGGTACTGGTCCTCGCCCAGTTCGCGCACGACGTGCTGATCGAAGACCTTGCTGTAGAGCGTGGCCGCCATGGTTCGGTGTCTCCTCGGGGGTGTTGGTGCCGGAGGCGTCGGGGGAGGGGGCTGGGGTGTGGGGGCGTGGGGTGTGGGGGTGCGCGGGTTCGTCGCGGTGGGCTCAGACGCTGCCCGCGGTGACGCCGCCGTCCACCAGGACCGTCTGGCCGGTGACGTAGGCGCTCAGCGGACTGGCCAGCCACACCGCGGCGTTGGCCACCTCCGTGGGCGTGCCCAGCCGCTTGAGCGGTGCGCGGTGGGAGCGCGCCTCCAGCGCGTCCGCGCTCTCGTAGACGGAGCGCAGCATGCCGGTGTCGGTGGAACCCGGGCTGACGACGTTGACGCGGATGCCGGACCCGGCGTACTGGAGTGCCGCCGACTTGCTCAGGCCGATGACCGCGTGTTTGGTCGCCGAGTAGAGCGGGCTCTTGGCGTGGCCGAGATGGGCGGCCACGGAGGCGCAGTTGACGATGGATCCGCCGCCGTTCTGCAGCATCCGGGCCACCTGGTGGCGCATGCAGCGCCACAGGCCGCGCAGGTTGGTGCCGACCACGACGTCGAAGTTCTCGTCGTCGTCCTCGTGGAGGGGGCCGAACCGCCCGAAGGTGCCCGCGTTGTTGAAGGCCGCGTCGAGTCGGCCGAAGCGCTCCGCCACCGCGTCCACCAGTGCCGCGACGTCCGCCTCGCGGTCCACGTCGCAGCGGAGCACCAGGGCGTCGTCCGGATCAGGCAGCAACTTCCGGGTCTCCTCCAGGAGTTCGAGGCGACGACCGGCGAGTGCCACGTGGGCTCCCGCCTCGGCGAAGGCGACCGCGGCTGCCTGCCCGATACCGGTCCCGGCGCCGGTCACCAGCACGACCTGGTCGTCCAGACCGAACGTTGAGTTGGGTGAAGCTGACGCGTGTGAAGTGGTCACTGTGCCGCCTTCTCGACGAGGCTGTGCTTGACCAGGACCTGCTCGACCAGGCTGTGCTTGACCAAGAACTGCAGCGCCATCTCGTAGCCGGCGATGCCGCAACCGCAGATGACGGCCTTGGCGGCGGGGCCGGTGACCAACTTCTCGTGGTAGCCGCCGCGCGAGATCACGTTGGAGATGTGGACCTCGACCACCGGCGTCTTGATGACCTGGACCACGTCCCGCACCGGCAGGCTGGAGTGGGAGAGCGGACCGGGGTTGAGGATGACCGCGTCGTACTCGTGGCGAGCGCGCTGCAGCTGGTCGACGACGTCGCCCTCCGAGTTGTGCTGGGCGAAGTCCACCTCGACGCCGAGTTCCTTGGCGAGAGCGGTGACGTTGTCGGTGACGTCGGCCAAGGTCGCCGTCCCGTAGTGGGCGGGATCCCGCTCGCCCAGCAGGTTCAGGTTGGGGCCGTTGAGGACGAGCACGCGCATGGCGGATTTCTGGCTCATGACATTCTCCGATCTCATGGGTCTGTGCGGAGGTTTCTGCATGGGTTTTGACGGGGTTGCTCAGGAGGCATCTGTCAGGCGGGGTTGCTCAGGCGGGGTTCTGGGCGGGCACCGGGCCCGGTGCGGGAGCGTCCGTGAGGTCCAGCCGCTCGGCGACGCGGGCGGCGGTCCCCTTGGCCCAGGCGGTGGTCGACGCCACGGCCAGGATCGCGATCACCACGCCGCCGCCGACGATGATCCACCAGCCGGCCTGGCTGGCCGTGTCGAACGCTTTCGCGCCATGGCCGTGGAGTCCGGCGGCCACCACGCTGCCGATGATCGCCACACCCAGCTCCTGACCGACGAACCGGCTCGTGGAGGCGATCGCCGACGCTACACCCGCCTGGGAGCGCGGCATCCCGGAGACGGCGGTCGAGGTGATGGGTGCGTTGACCATGGCGAAGCCGACACCGAACAGGCCGAACGCGACCAGGACCCACCAGTCCGGGGTCGTCGGACCGAGCCCGGTCAGCATCAGGCCGCTCAGGGTCATGGCCACCCCGGCCAGCAGCAGCGGGATCCGGGTACCGCGGGCGCCGGCGATCCGCCCGGAGATGGGCGCGAAGATCAGCGTCATCGCGGCCATCGGCAGCAGGTACAGGGAGCTGCGCAGCGCGGAGAACCCCCTGGCGTCCTGCAGATAGAGGTTGCTGACGAACAGGAAGCCGCCGAGCGAGACGAAGGCGGCCACTGCCGTGAGGGTCGCCCCGGAGAACGGGAAGCTGCGGAAGAAGCGCAGGTCGACCAGGGGATCCTCGCGCCGTGATTCGTAGCCGAGCAGTCCGATCAAGGCGACTGCCGCGACGCCGAGGCAGACCAGGATCTGGGGGGAGGACCAGCCGAGGCCGGTGGCCTCGATCACCGCGTAGGTCAGCGGAAGGAGGAACACCATCACCAGGCCCTGGCCGACCGGGTCGAGTCGACGTGCCCGCTCGGCGCGCGACTCGGGGATGAAGGTCAGCGTGAGGGCGATGGCCAGAATGCCGACGGGCACGTTGACCCAGAAGATGGACCGCCAGCCGACGGTACCCACCAGCAGTCCGCCGACGAGCGGGCCTGCGGCCATGCTCGCTCCGTACACGCTGCTCCACACCCCGAACGCCCTTGCGCGCAGCGCGGGTTCGGGGAACGTGGTGGAGATGATCGACATGGCGATGGGGTTGAGCATCGCCCCGCCGATGGCCTGCAGCGCGCGGAAGGCGATCAGCCAGCCGCCCGAGGGCGCCAGACCGCACAGCAGCGAGGCCACGGTGAACACGGCCAGGCCGGTGAGGAACACCTTGCGCCTGCCCCAGCGGTCGGCGGTGGCGCCGGCGGTCAGCAGCAGCGTGGCCATCACCATGGTGTAGGCGTCCGCGATCCACTGCAGACTGGACACTGAGGCGTTCAGGTCGTGCTGGATGTCCGGCAGAGCCAGGTTGACGATCGAGTTGTCGAGCGCCGTGATGAACATGCTGAGGCAGCTGGTGGCCAGGATCAGCCGGCGCCGCGCGGAGACGGCAGGTGTGGACATGTGGATCAACCTCCGTGGAACGGTGGAACGGTGGGACTCGGTCAGGCTGGGGATCCGCCGAGCGGCGGCTGACCGCCGACCCACGCCAGCGGGTGGAAGAAGGTCACCCCGTGACTGGCGAAGCGCAGCGTGACCCGGTCGCCGTCCGCGGTGCGGAAACCGGCGTGGAAGCTGCTGCGGTCGGCGCCGAGGTACACGTAGTGCACGCGGCCGGGGCGGTGGAGGGCCCGGTAGGCGAAGAGGCGGGACATCAGCGTCGGCAGGTCGTAGTGGAGGGCGTCGCTCCCGGTGGTGAAGGAGCCCTTCCAGGCGGGTGCGCCGTCCCGCTCGATGACGACCTCGCCGGTCACCGAGCGCGGTGGTTCGCCCAGGTGCAGCCAGGGGGCCACGCCCGCGTCGCACAGCTTGGCGTACGAGAGGTGCCCGGCGTGCTGCTTGAAGCGGCCGATGTCGGTGAGGTCGTTGCCGAAGGTGTAGCCGACGTAGCGCGGCACGCCCGTCTCGTCCCCGACGTAGAGCAGGACCACCTCGGCCTCCTCGCAGACCGCGACCGCGTCGGCGGGCACGGAGAGAGGTTCGCCGGGGGCCTTGAGGGCGTCGCCGAGGCCCTTGACGAACCAGTTGGGCTGGTCGGGGACTTCGGCGTCGACCTTCACGTTGTGGGTCATCATGAACCCGCTGACCAGCGCGTCTCCCGGGTGTGCGGGCAGCAGCGGCGGCAGCATCCGCACCCGGTGCCGGTCGCCGGGGTGCACCTCGACGGGCCGGCGGTCCCGGGTGATCCGGGCGACCGCGACCTCCGGGTCGCCGTCGGCAGCGGCCAGACCGGCGGCCAGGGTGTCACCGGCCAGCGGGTACAGGAGCAGCGGGTCCGTATCCGTCGGCAGGCCGACACCGAGATGGCGCTCATCGCTGT
Organism: Streptacidiphilus sp. BW17; assembly: GCF_041262485.1. NCBI lineage: Bacteria > Bacillati > Actinomycetota > Actinomycetes > Kitasatosporales > Streptomycetaceae > Streptacidiphilus > Streptacidiphilus sp. BW17. The sequence goes on from NZ_JBGCCR010000022.1 coordinate 48,435, forward strand.
ACACGCATTCGAAGACGACCGTCATGGGTGCATGCCTCCTGACAACGTCACTGCGGAAAGGGCCGGTTGGGGCTGTGCCGGTTCGGGATGTGTTGCTTCGCGCGGTGCCGGTCCGGAAACGGCCCGCCAGGCGGGGGAGCCCTCGGTGCGGTGCGCCACGGCCCAGACCTCGGCACGGCCGTTGAGTTCGAGGCCGAAGCCGGGACCGGGAGGCGGAGCGACGGTGTTGGCGGACCGGTCCACGGCCGGGCGCGGGGAGACGACCATCTCGGGGAAGAACCGGTCCGACTGGCCGGCCTCCACGGTGAGGGCGTCGGGGTGTGCGAAGGCCAGCGCCCGGCCCGCGTTGATCAGGGGTCCCACCTCGGCGACCTGCACGCCGATCTGGAAGGACAGCCCGGCGCGCCGGGCGAGGTCGATCATCCGAGCCGCGGTCACCGGGCCGCCGTTCTTGGCGACCCGGATGTTGAACGCGTCGCAGGCTCCGAACTTCACGGCCCGGCGGGCGTCCTGGAGGGTGCACACCGACTCGTCGAGCATGATGCGCACCCCGGAACCGGACCGCAGCCGGGCGAGTTCGGCCCACGCCCCCTTCGCCAGCGGCTCCTCGACGTAGTCGGCCCCGGCATCGGCCAAGGCGGCCAGAAGGCCGGGGGCCTCCGCGACGGGCCAGCTCATGTTGGCGTCGACCATGACCGGGACCCGGTCGCCGAGGCGTGCGCGGATCGCGGTGACCGTGGCCACGTCCCGGCGGATGTCGTCGGAGGCCTTGATCTTGACGAAGTGGAACGGGCCGCGCGTGTCGAGGAACTCCTCGACGTCGAGGCTGAGGTCGAGCACCTGCGACACGCGCAGGGCGGTCGGCCGGACCGCCGACGCATCCTGACGTAGCGTCAACTCAAGTCCGTCCAGACCGAGTCTGCGCCCCAGCAGGTCCAGCAGCGCGATCTCCAGCAGGCACAGCAGATTGCTGCCGCCCCGGACGCCGAAGGTGTCGGCGACGCCCCGCTCGCGCAGCCGGGCCAGCAGCTCGGCCGGATCCGCCGCGCGGAGCCGGGCGAAGACCGCGTCCAGCGGGACCTGTTGCAGCTCGGCGGTCACGGACGCGGTGGTCTCGCCGGTGACGTACGGCCGAGGGGCGCACTCGCCCAGCCCGGTCACCCCGTCGGCCTCCAGGCGTAACAGGAGGCTGTCCGAGGTCGAACGACGCTTGGCGGGGTGGTCGAAGCCCATCGCCATGGGCAACTCGATCCGGTAGAGGGTGGCCTGGGCCGGTTCAGGCATCGCGGTCCACTCCCTGGAGCAGGGTGAAGGTGGAAGCCCAGTCGACGAGCTTGGCCCGGACGTCGGTGTAGAAGAGGTAGTGCTTGTCCGTCGGGTACTGGATGAGCTCGCCGTGCGCCCCGGTCATCCGCCGGTACGCGGCACGCGCGTCGTCGAGGTCGACGATCGGGTCCCTGACGCCGGACACGTAGGCCGACGGGACCGGGGGCAGCGCCCGCTGGGGCCGCACGTACAGCCGCTCCAGGTCGAGGAGCACGGCCCGGGAGCGGCGGGTCAGGGTGCGCGCCGCCAGGTCGTCGTGGTCGATGAAGTGCCGGTGCCGCGCGTCGTCGGTGAAGTCCTCCGCTCTGAGCCCGGCATCCCACGGCTCCAGGCCGGTCTCCGAGGCCAGAGCGCACCGCTGCTCCTCGTCGAGCGTGGCGTGCAGCTTGCCCAGCCAGGTCGAGCAGAAGATCGCGGCGTCGTAGCGGGTGGTGAACTCCGGGTGGTGCATGAGGGCGGCCATGAAGGAGCCGCCCAGGCAGTGCCCGAACATCGACAGCGGCACCTCGTCGCCGATCGCCCGGCGCACGTGCTCCAGTGCCGTGATGTAGTCCCGCAGCACGGTCTCGGCGTCGGGCAGGTCCTGCCGCTCGCCCCCGCTGGTGCCGCAGCCGCGGCGGTCCAGGACGTAGAAGGCGATGTCGTTGTCGGCGAACTGGGGGCCGACCTCCCACAGCCAGCCGGCGTGCGACTGCAGCCCGTGGAAGTAGAAGACCGCACCCTTGGCAGCCCCCCGCGGGCGCCACAGGTGCAGCGCCAGCTCCGCGCCCTCGACCGGGAGCGCCACTATCTCGCGGCGGATGTTCTGCGGTGGTCGCTTGGTCTCGATCACGTACGAACTCCCTTTCAGTCAGCGACCGGTGAGAGCGGTGACGAAGTCGACGTCCCGCTGGAACGGCTTGTACTTGTACTGGGTGGCGTTGCCCGCCTGACGGCGGCTCTCGACGTACGCGGCGATGGCGTCCCGTGGCACGGTGGCGACCTCCAGCGCGCCGAGCCGGCCGCTGTCCCGCTTGGAGGCGTACTCGATGTTGATCTCGTGCAGCGCCGCGTCCACGGCCTGCGACAGCGCCCGGTCCAACTGCCCGGACGGCTCGGGGACTTCGGTGACGACCCGGTAGGACGGCGGCTCTGCCCAGTGCGGGCCGCACATGTAGAGCCCGGCCGCGATGCCGTGGTCCGCGAGGCCCCGCTGGATGGCCCCGGTCACCTGGGACTCGGTCAGCTTCTCGCCGGTGAAGGAGTGGAAGATGCCGTCGCGGTGCACGAAGTGGACCCACGGGGTGCCGTCGACGATGCGGTCGACGTGGTAGATGTCCCCGGTCCACAGGCGGTAGAGGCCGTTGCCCTGCGTCATGATCAGGTGGTAGTCGCGCCCCGGCTGCACCTCGTCGAACAGCAGCGTCGTCACCGGCTCGCCGTTCTCCACCAGCTCGCCGAGCGGAACTTCGGCGGGCACGAACTCGAAGAAGGCCTGGGAGACGGCGAGCGGCTGGCTGTTGAGGCAGCCGTCCACCGGGATGGTGGTGACCCCCTCGGTGCCGCAGCTCATGAACGGCAGCTTCGCGACGCCGGGGAAGACCGCGTCCAGCTTGGTGGCGTACAGGCTGGCGGAGGCCGAGAGCCAGCAGGTGTAGAGGGTGAGCGACGGCCACACGTCCTTGAGCGTGAAGTCCGGCCGACGCAGGACCTCCTCCAGACGCCGGGCGGCCTCCTCGTCCGGCCGGGCGTACGGTCGGCCGTCCAGCGTGCCCGCCCGCAGGTCGTCCACCAGCTGCTCCGCGTGCTCCGCCAGCAGGTCGCGCAGCGAGATCAGGGTGCTCGGGTTGATGGACGAGATGTAGTGCAGGTCTCTGCCGACCAGGTGGCGGATCCGGTGGTACATGCGGCCCTCGTGGCTGCTCGGCACCCCGGGGCCGAACCACGGCGACTCGTACCACGGTGGGTTCCAGTCCCGGCTGTTGACCTGCGGATGCCGGTTGCTGATCGCCTGGTGGCCGACGCCGTGCACGAAGTCGAAGACGTCCTCGCGCACGGTCTGGGTGTCGAGCGTCGCGTAGGGGTGCGCCAGCAGCTCCGGGTGGTACTCCAGGTACGTGCCCCACATCGCCTTCATGGCGGGGATGCGGTACGTCAGCAGCCAGTGCAGGGTGTACGGCACCAGCTTGGGCACCCCGGTGGTGCCGCTGGTCTTGAGCCAGCGCAGCACCGGACTGCAGGTCAGGGTGCCGCCCTTGGTCCGGGTCTCGCGCTCGATCGCGGGGACGAAGTCGTCGTAGCGCATCACGGGCAGCACCGAGCGGAAACGGTCGGGGTCGTCCGCGAGGACGTCGTAGCCCCGCTCCTTCCAGTGGACCGAGCCCGCGCTCACGTCGATGACGTCGGCGAGGACACGCTGCTGTGCCAGGGCCGGCTGCTTGAGATCGACCAGCAGGGCGTCCCGGGCCTGGCGGCATTCGTCCAAGAACGGTTCACGGCGGTCGTACCAGTGCTTCTGCCAAAGAGGTATGTCCACGGCTGCTCCTGAGAAGTCTGAAAGGTCCACGGTCGGGGGCCGGACACGATGAGCTCGACGCCCTCCCCCTCTTGCTCGCGGCAGCTGGCGCTCCAACTGAAGCACATTCATGGACTGAAGTTCAACAGCCGACCAGAGTCAAAGCTGATCCCCATGAAGCACCCGAGGCGGACGTCTCAACTGGTGGATGCCATGCAGGCGACAAGGGTCATTTTTGCCGCTATGGCAGTGATATGACGCATTCTGACGAGGTGTCAGTGCCGATATTAAGGTTGCGCAAAATCCGAGGCCAAATTTGTCCTCAGGTATAGACTTGGACCATCAACCAGGGGGAAAGGTTACGAAATGTACAGATCGGAACCGATCGCGATCATTGGCATGGGCTGCCGGTTCCCGGGGGCGGCGGGGGTCGAGGAGTTCTGGACGCTGTTGGAGAGCAACTCCGACGCCGTCGCTCCCGTCCCGCCGGACCGGTTCGACGTCACCGCGTGGTACGACCCCGAGCCGGGCACCCCAGGCAGGCTCGTCTCCCGGCACGGTGGCTTCCTGGACGACCTCTACGACTTCGACGCCGCCTTCTTCGGCATCTCGCCGCGCGAGGCGCGCACCATGGACCCGCAGCAACGCCTGCTGCTGCAGATCGTGTGGGAGGCGTTCGAGGACGCCGGCATCCCGCCCTCCTCCGTGCGCGGCAGCGACGGCGGGGTGTTCGTGGGGCAGGCGACCGCCGAGTACGCGGACGCGACCGGCCACCACACCACCGCCGACGTGCGGGCCATGTCCGGCAGCAGGCTGCGGGCCGTCACCGCGGGCCGGGTCTCGCACGCCTTCGACCTGCGCGGCCCCAGCCTGGTGCTGGACACCGCCTGCTCGTCCTCCCTGGTGGCCGTGCACACGGCGCGCCAGAACCTGCTCACCGGAGAGTGCGACCTGGCGGTCGCGGCCGGTGTCAACGTGATCCTCTCGCCGAGCGACGCCATCGCCTATTCCCAGGGGCGCATGCTCGCACGCGACGGGCGGTGCAAGTTCGGCGACAGCTCCGCCGACGGCTTCGTCCGCAGCGAGGGCGTGGGGGTGGTCCTGCTCAAGCGGCTGTCCGACGCGGTCGCCCACGGCGACCCGGTCCGCGCGCTGCTGCTGGGCAGCGCGGTGACCAACGACGGTGACGGCAGCGGCCTGTTGCTGCAGCCCGCCGTGTCCGGGCAGACCGCGATGCTGCGCGCGGCCTGGCGCAGCGCCGGAGTGACCCCGGCCGAGGTGGACTACGTGGAGGCGCACGGCACCGGCACGATCGTCGGCGACGGAGTGGAACTCCAGGCGCTGGCCGAAGCGGTGCGCGACGGGGCGGTGGATGAAGGCGCAGCGGGTGAAGGCGCATTGGATGAAGGCGCAGCGGGTGGCGCGGCAGAGCGCCAGGCGCCGCTGCTGGTCGGCTCCGTGAAGACGAACATCGGGCACGCCGAGGCGGCCGCCGGTATCGCCGGTCTCATCAAGACGGTCCTCACGGCCGAGCGCCGCACGATCCCCGGCTCACTGCACCTGACGTCGCCTCAGGCCCAGCTCGCCGAACCGGGTTTCCCCGTCGCCGTGGTGGACCGCAACACCCCGCTGCGCCCCAGGGGTGACCGGGCGGTGCTCGGAGTCAGCTCGTTCGGCATCTCGGGCACCAACGCCCACCTCGTGATCGGCGAGTACGTTCCCGAGCCGGCCGTGCCCGCGGCCCCGCGCAGGCCGGAGCCCGCCGAGGACGCCCGCCCGCACCTGCTCGTCCTCAGCGCCCGCACGCCCACCGCCCTGCGCCGGCTGGCCCTGCGTCACGCGGAGCACCTGGGCCCCGACGGCCGTGGCCGCGGCGAGGCCCTGCGCGACATCTGCCGGTCTGCGGCGACCGGCCGGGACCACCACCCCTTCCGCCTGTGGGCCGTCGGCGACTCCCACGACGCCCTGGCCGACGTGCTGCGCGCCCTGGCGGACGGCCGCCCGACCCCCGACGGCGGGCTGCACGAGGCGGGCTTCGGCGGCCCGCGCGAGGTGGCCTTCGTCTTCCCCGGCCAGGGCACGCAGTGGCAGGGCATGGGCCGGGAACTGCTGCGGACCTCCGAGGTCTTCCGGGCGGCCATGGCGGAGTGCGACGCGGCACTGCGTGACGAACTCGGCTGGTCGGTCGTCGAGCTGCTCCGGGACGAGGCCGCCGAACTCACCGACGCCGTCGGGGCGGTGCAGCCGGTGCTGTGGGCCATGGAGGTCGCCCTCGCCGCATACTGGCGGGCCGTGGGTGTGGACCCCGACCTCTGCGTCGGCCACAGCATGGGGGAGGTGGCGGCCGCGTGCGTCGCGGGAGCCCTGACCCTGCCCGACGCCGCACGGGTCATCGCCCGGCGCAGCAGCCTGATGCAGCGCCTTGCGGGACGCGGCGCGATGCTCGCCACCGAGCTCTCCCCACAGCAGGCCCGCGACCTCCTCTCGGGGTACGGGGACGAGGTCTGCGTGGCGGTGGAGAACTCCCCCCACTCCACCGTGCTGGCCGGCGACCCCGGCGTGCTCGAGACGGTCGCCCGCGAGCTGGAGCGGCGTCAGGTCCTGTGCCGCGCGGTCAAGGTGAACGTCGCGTCCCACTCCCCGCTGATGGAGGAGATACGGGACGACCTGCTGGCCCGCCTCGCGCCGCTGGAGCCGACGGAGCCGCACACGCCGATGTTCTCCACCGCCCGCTGCGCTCCCGTCGACGGAGCCGTCCTCGACGCGGCGTACTGGATGGACAACCTGCGTCAGCCGGTCCGCTTCGCCGACTCGGTGCGACAGTTGGCCGAGGACAGGAACCTGGTCTTCGTGGAGGTCAGCCCGCATCCCGTGCTCAGCCAGGCGATCGAGGACGTGCAGAGCGACGCCGGTCAGCCGCCTACCGTGGTGACCACGCTTGCGCGGCTGCAGAGCGAGTCGACGGCGACCACCCGTGCCCTCGGCCGGGCCTTCGGCCTGGGCGCCACGGTCGACTGGCGGCGCTGGTACGGCGACGACACGGCCCGGGTGCCGTTGCCGCTGTACCCGTGGGACGTGGAGGACCACCGCGCGGAGACGACGTTGCACGCGATGCCGGCCCCCGGAGCCCTGCCGGCAGCCCCGGCGTCCCATACAGCCCGGACACCCCACGCACCCCAGCCGCTCGGGTCCCGCCACGAACGCCGGATCCGGCTCTCCCGGCTGGGAGTCGCGGCGACCGGCGCCGGGGTGACCGTGCGCGGGGTGACCCCGGTCCCGCCGGTGCTCTACCTGGAGGCGGTCGCGGAGACGCTGCGCGACCTCGTCGGCGAGGGCCCGGTGGAACTGCGGGACGTACGCATCGGCGACACGCTGCCGTCCCTGGCCGACGCGGCGGCGACCACCCTGACGATCACCCTGGACGAGACGGCAGTTGACGGGCAGTTCGGCTTCCGCGTCGAAGCGCTCGTCGGCCCGTCCGGGGTCCCTGCCCTCTGCGTGACGGGGACCGCGCAGGCCCAGGCCGGGGGTGTGCACGCCGGGGGTGCGCACACCGGGCACGGGCCCCGGTCGGCGGAGACCTCGTCAGCCGTCCCGCTGGACATCATGCTGACCCGCTGCGCGGAGTTCGTCCCGGGCGCCGAGTTCTACCGCCGGGCCGAGGCCCACGGATACTCCGTGGCACCGCAGTTGCAGGCGGTCCAGCAGATGTGGCGGCGGGACGGCGAGGCGGTGGCCCGACTGCACCTGCCCGCCGACGCGGCGGGCGTGGCGCTGGAGGCCGGGCTGCTGGCCATGCTCGGGGCCTGGCCGCACCGCGCCGCCACGGACGACCAGGCGTGGGGGTACGCGCCGCTCTCCTTCGAGCGCGTCCGGCTGGCCGGACTGCCCGCCGGGGAGGTCTGGTGCGTGGCCCGGTTCGTCCCCGACGGCGACGGGGACAGCGCCAGCTGCGACGTGGCCCTGACCACCGCGGACAACCGGCTGCTCGCCGAGTTCCAGGGCATCACCATGCTCCGGCTGCCGAGCCGGGCGGACGCACCGGCCCGCCGGAGCACCGCCGTTGTGCCCGCCGCCGAGCCCGTGGTTCCGCAGCGGCCCGCCGAGTGGGCCCGCCGCAGCGAGCCCGAGCCCGTCGTGCCGACCGGTTCGGATCTCCCCGCCGACCGGCTCATCGTCCACGCCGCGACGGTCCTCGGCACCACCGTCGAGCGGGTCGACCCGCGTCGGCCGTTGCGCGACCTCGGCCTCGACTCCCTCATGGCGGTCCAGCTGAGGCGGATCCTGGAGCGGGACTTCGGGGTGGAGGTGTCGACCAGCCGACTGCTGGGCGACGAGAGCACGGCCGCCATCGCGGCCGGTCTGGAGAAGGCACGTGCCGGACTGGCAGGGGGAGTTGTCGCTGCGTAGCGGCCCTCACGCACCGCCTTGCGCATAGCCTTACGTACGGCCTCACCAGCGGCTGCACCGCGTTTCCTCGGCGGTGCAGCCGCTTCTCACGTTTCCGGAAGGTTGCCGCGCATCTAGCACTGAGATGTATTGATGCACTACAGTACACGAAAGCGTTACGCAGGGGCGGGCCCTGTGACGCGCCGGCACGAGTGCCGTCGTCGGGCTTCGAAGAGAGTCGGAGACTCGTCGACGGGCCAAGGAAAGAGAGACGATGACGACTGAGGCAACCCCGGCCGTGCGCACCCCCGGCAGAAGGGAGCGGAGCAAGCAGCGTGTGCATGATCGCCTGTACACGTCCGCTCTGGAGCTCTTCGCCGAGCAGGGATACGAACACACCACCATCGACCAGATCACCGAGCGCGCCGACGTGGCCAGGGGAACCTTCTTCAACCACTTCCAGCGCAAGGAAGACCTCGTCACCACCTGGGCCCACCGGCGTCAGGAGCAGCTCCGGGAGTTCATGGAGAAGTCCCTGGCCCACACGGACGACGGAACCACCGTCCAGCTGGAGCGGTGCATGTCCGCGCTCGCCGACTTCAACGAGGCGGACAACAACCTCACCCCGGTCATGCTGGCCGCGTGGGTGAAGTCCGGCCAGCCGCTCCAGGAGGAGACCGAGTACGCCAGTCACGTCTTCGTCCGGGTGCTGTCGGCGGGCCGGGACCGGGGCGATGTGGCCTCCGACGTCGATCCGGTGATGGCAGGCAACATGCTGCGGGACGCCTACCTGGGGCTCCTCTACCGGTGGAGCCAGGCCACCGACGAGGTGGTGCCGCTGCACGCCGAACTCCGCGCCCTGCTCAGGATCGCGCTCTGCGGCGTCCTGTCGTACGCCAGCCGCTGCGGCGGCACGACGCAGCGGACCCCGGAGACGGCCGCATCCGGGGCCTGACGCACACCGAGCGGCAACCACGGGGGTGCTCGGGCCTGTTCTGGCCCGTGTGGGTCGCTCGGACGCATGCGGGATGATGGGGTCAGGCGAACGGTCGACGCAGACGACCTGGCAGATCACATGAGGGGCGGCGCTGTGGCAGACGGCGTATCCACCGGCGTGTCCACCGACGTGTCCACGGACGCATCCGCGGAACCGCGTTCGGTCCGCGAGGACGGCTCCGAGGCCGCAGCGGCCCCGCGGGCTTCGCTGCGTCGGCGACTGGGTGGGGGTGTGGTCTTCCTCGTCCTGGTCCTGTTGTTCGCGCTGCCCTGGGGCACGCTCTTCGCCATGGGCGTCCACTGGCCGTTGCCGGTCTTCGTGGCGGGCACCGTCGTCTTCGCCGTGGGCCTCGTCTCCTTCCCGTTCCTGATGGTCGCGGGCCATGGACGCCGGCGGATCGACCGGGCCTCCCGGATCGCGGACAGCACGCTCGGGATCGTCTGGGTGCTCTTCACCTGGTCCGTCCTCGGTGACCTGGCGCACCTGATCCTGGTCGCGCTGGGCATGGGCGGGGTCGGCCAGGCCCGGATCATCGCTGTCGCCGTCGTCGTGGTCGCGACCACGCTGCTTGCCTGGGGCCACTTCGAGGCGATGAGGGTGCCCCGGGTGAAGCAGGTGGAGGTCACCCTGCCGCGGCTCGGCGCGGGCCTCGACGGCACGCGTGTCGTCGTGCTCGCCGACACCCACTACGGCCCGATCGACCGGGCACGCTGGTCGGCGGGCGTCACCGAGGCGGTGAACGCGCTCGACGCGGATGTCGTGCTCCACGCCGGCGACATCGCGGACGGCACCCCCACCCAGCGCCGGGAGCAGTCGGCGCCGCTGGGGTCGATCCGCGCACGCCTGGCCAAGGTCTACGTGACCGGTAACCACGAGTACTTCAGCGAGGCGCAGGGCTGGCTCGACCGGATGACCGAGCTCGGCTGGGAGTCGTTGCACAACCGCCACGTGATCGTGGAGCGCGGCGGCGACCGGCTGGTGCTGGCGGGCGTCGACGACGTGACCGCCGAGTCCTCCGGCCTGGCCGGGCACCGCGCGAACCTGCTGGGCGCACTGGCCGGGACGGACCAGGACCAGCCGGTCCTGCTGGTCGCCCATCAACCCAAGTACGTGGCACAGGCCGCCGCCGCAGGGATCGACCTGCAGGTCTCCGGGCACACCCACGGCGGCCAGATCTGGCCGTTCAACTTCCTCGTCCGCGTCGACCAGCCGGTCGTGAGCGGCCTCAGCCGACACGGGGAGCGCACCCAGCTCTACACCAGCCGGGGCACCGGCTTCTGGGGACCGCCCTTCCGGGTCTTCGCACCGAGCGAGATCACCCTGCTCACGCTCCGGGCAGGGTGACGACAGGAGGCCGGCATTGTCCGCAACGCTGACGGTGACGCACAAGGCCATCGGGGCCGAGGTTCGGCGCAGCCCCTACGACGTCGTGCTCGACGGGGAACGCGTCGGGACGGTCGCCATGAACGCCATGTTCGAGACACCGGTCGAACCCGGCCGTCACGCCCTGCAGGTCCGCAGCGGCCGAAACTGCAGCCGCACCACGACCTTCGACGCCGCCGAGGGTGAGACCGTCGCCTTCCGCTGCACCGGAAAGAGCTTCCTGCCGGTCTTCCTCCTGTCCTTCGCCGTCCCCAGCCTGGCCCTCCGGCTCAAGCGCCAGTAGGCACGGTTCGCGGGCTGCCGTTGTGCCGGGCGACAATCCGGCACCCGCATTCCGCGTCCCCTGGACCAAGACGGTGTGCCGTCGCGCCCGCCAGCATGGGTCGAAGCCTCGCCAGGCCGCACGCCGTATGCCGCACGCCGTATGCCCGATCAGGAGGACCCGTGACCGCCCAGCCGACCGCGAACGAGCACCCCCAGGCCGAACCGCTGAGCCGCACCGACCTCGTGCCCGTGCCGGAGGAAGAGCTGATCTTCCGGCTCCCGCCGGTGTTCACCGATCCCGCCGTCGAACGCCGCCACCGCAAGGAGCGGCTCGCGGGCGCGCTGCGGCTGTTCGGGCGCTTCGGCTTCGAGGAGGGCGTGGCCGGCCACATCACGGCACGCGACCCGGAGTTCACCGACCACTTCTGGGTCAACCCCTTCGGCGTCTCCTTCAAGCACATCAAGGTCAGCGACCTGCTGCTGGTCAACCACGACGGCGACGTCGTCCAGGGCCGACACCGGGTGAACCGGGCCGCGTTCGCGATCCACGCGGCGGTCCACGCCGCCCGGCCGGACGTGATCGGCGCGGCGCACAGCCACTCCGTGCACGGCAAGGCCCTGTCCGCGACCGGGCAGTTGCTGGAGCCGCTCACCCAGGACGCCTGTGCCTTCTACGAGGACCACGGCTGTTACGAGACCTACTCCGGCGTCGCCAACGACCCGGAGGAGGGCCGCCGGATCGCGGCCGCCCTCGGTGGGAACAAGGCGGCGATCCTGCGCAACCACGGCCTGCTGACGGTCGGGGCGACCGTCGACTCCGCCGCCTGGTGGTTCATCACCATGGAGCGCTCGGCCCAGGCACAGCTCCTGGCCAAGGCCGCCGGCGAGACGATCCGGATCCCGCACGAGGAGGCAAAGCTGACGTATGGTCAGGTCGGCTTCGAGCTGGCCGGCTGGGTCCAGTTCCAGCCGCTGTTCGACCAGATCTCGCGTACCGATCCCGACCTGTTCGACTAGGACGCGATCACCCTTGCGAGAGCGGCCCAGGACAGCGCCCGACTCTACGGCGGAACGCCGAGACTGATGGCCATGCTGTCCATGCGCGAGGCGTTCGGCCACGCGAGCGCCCGGGACCAGGGGGCCACCCACCAGGCCATCGAGGATGCCCACCACCACTTCAACCGAATCAACGCCGGTGACGACGACCCCGCCTGGGTCCAGTACTTCGACCGGACGAGGTCTACATGCTCGTCTGACCCCGATGCTCAGCCTGAGCTCCCCCTGGTGCTCCGCGCGGCGGACGTGGCCCGGCACGGATACGGCCCGGCGGTCGTTGATCGCTCCGGCCTGCGGTTCTAGCCTGCCGTGGACGGGCCCTGTGCGCGGGCCCGCCGCGAGTGGACCGGACGAGCAGGGGAGCAGCGTGGATTCCGCCGATTCCGCGATCAGGGAGCTGTGCCGCCGTGCCTTGACGAACGCGGACGACCTCGCCTCCCGCGTGGTGGAGCAGATCGTCCGCGACGAGTCCGAACTGGCCGACGGCTCGGAGGTGTCGGTCGCCGAGATCAGTGACGCCACCGGGCATCTGATCCGCAACTTCCTTCTCCACATGGCTGAAGGAGTCCCTCCGGACCTCGGCGCGGTGCGGGCACTCGGACATCGCCGCGCCCAGCAGGGCGTGCCGCTGCCCGCCCTGCTGCACAGCTTCCGGATCGGGTTCCGGTTCGCCTGGTCGTACCTCGTCGACCAGGTCGTCCCGGTCGACACCGACACCCTGCGTGCGCTGGTAGAACAGGCCGACCGGATGTGGGTGCTGCTCGACGACTACTCCGCCGAACTGCGCGACGCCTACCGGGACCGCACCGCCGAACTGCTGCGGATGGCGGAGGCCGAGCGCCACCAGCACCTCGACACCCTGCTCGCCTCGGGGCCGGTCGAGACCAGCAGGCGACTGCAGAGCGCGGAGGCGCTGGGGCTCGCGCGCAAGGGCCGCTACCTCGTGATCGCGGCCCAGGGTGCCGGGCCGGCCGTGCGAACGGCCTGGGAGGGCGCACTTGCCGGTCGCGGCGCCGGAGTCCTGTGGCGCGACTCCCCGGACGGTACGGTCGGGGTCGTCGGCGCAGGGCGGGCACCGCTCGACTGGGCGGGACTCCCCGACCTGCTCGACGCCGAGGACGTCCGGCTCGGGTCGAGCGAGACCTTCACCTCGATCCTCGACGCGGCCCGCGCGCTGCGCCAGGCACGGCTGGCACTCGGCAGCATCCCCGGAGGCGCCCGCGGCCATCACCGCTACGGCCAGTTCCCGCTGGGATGCCTGATCAGCGCGAACCCCGAGGACGCGCTCGACCTCGCCGTGAGCACCCTGCACGGCCTGGCGGACCTCCCGCAGCCCCAACGCGACGCCCTGCTGGACACGTTGACCGCCTGGTTCGACGCCGGCGGGTCCACGGACGGTGCTGCCCAGGCGCTCTACTGCCACCGCAACACCGTCCGCTACCGGCTGCGCCACGTCGAAGAACTGACGGGGCTACAGCTGAAGGACCCGAGGGACGCGTCCCATCTCTATCTGGCGGTCCAGGCCTTCGACCAGTTCGGTCGCTCCGACCTGAATTGACGAGCCGTCAGGCATGCAGCCAGGAGACCGGGAAGGAGCTGCCGGAGAGCGCGCCGTCCTGGGTGAGCAGGGTGCCGGCGCGTTCGAGGTTGGTGGTGTTCACCGTCCCTGCCGAGGCGAAGTCCTCGCCGTTCGCGGTGACGTTGCTGAACTGCACCTGGTGGAAGTCGGGGCACGGCGGGATGGTCTGGCTGCCGATCGCCTCGACGATCACCTCGGCCGAGCTGAGTTGCGCGTTCGCGAGGGTCTTGGTGTAGGTCTTGGTCCAGCCCCGGGTGGGGTCGGCGAGGGTGAGCGTGAAGTCACCGCTGCCGTCCGTGGTGACCGAGGACGTCATGGTGTCGCCGGCCTTGATCGTCTCGGTGAAGTAGATCGAGTTGGCCGGGTACATCTCGACCCACGGGTTGTACTGGACGGCGCCCTTCCGGGTGCAGACCGCGTCGAGACCGATCTGCTCGACGGTGGTGCTGGACCATCCGTCCAGGCCGGACCAGAAGGATATGTCTCCGGCGGTGGCCGAGCAGTCCAGCGCCGGAACGGTCCAGTCGCCGGTGACGGTGTGGTAGGTCCCGCCGGTGACGGCGTAACCACCCCAGTTCTCGTTGCCGCTCTGGTGCCGGCGCAGACGGTGGTCCAGGTGCGGCACGGGTGCGGGCTTCGAGGCTGTCGCGGCGACGCGCGAGCCGGCGGGAGCGGCGGAGGCGTCGGCGGTGGCGCTGGTCGGAGCGGCGAGGACGCCGGCGAGAGCAAGTGTCAGCAGTGCGGCCGGTGCGGTGCGGCGCATGGGGGTCCCCTGTTCAACATGGCTGCGGTCGAGGGCGTGACGGATGCAGGAGAGGGCGGGTCCCCGAGCGCGTGTGGAGGACGCCGCTCGGGGACCAGCCCTGCCCTGCTCGGTTACTCGTGCAGGAACGTTTCTGTGAAGCTGGTGCCGCTGGAGCCGAGCGCGCTGGTGTGGGCCTCGGTCACGCCGTTCGAGGGGTCGAGCGCGGTCGGGCTGGAGGAGCCGAGCGACTTGCCGTTGACTGTGGCCGAACTGAAGCTCAGGGTGCCGAAGTTCGGGTAGGCGCCGGTCGGCGACTCGATGATGACCTCGGCGCTGGCCCGCGATGCGGAGAGCGACTTGGTCGTGGTGTACGTCCAACCCTTGGTCGAGTCGGCCAGCTTCAGGGTGTAGCGGTTGCTCCCGGCGTACGTCACCGACGCGGTGAGGTGGTCGCCCGCGGAGACCGGGTGCGAACTCGTGCTCAGGTAGACCGGGTTCGCCGGGTACATCTCGTACCAGGGCTCGTCCACCGGGCTGCCGCTGGAGCAGTCGGTCGCCACCCCGGTCTGCTCCACGGTGGAGGTGCCGTAGCCGTCGATCCCGACCCAGGGGGCGTAGAGGTCGTTGCTGGAGTTGCAGGTGGCGCTCGGCTCGGTCCAGCTCGCCGAGACCGAGGTGAAGCCACTGCCGGTGGCGGCGTAGCCGCCCCAGTTGTAGCCGTTGATGTTGTAGTGCAGCGGGCGGAACGACAGTCCCTGGGCAGCCGCCGCGGTGGCCGGCACGGCGGGGGCGGCGAGAGTTGCTGCGGCCGCGACGGTGGCGACGCGTATCAGAAATCGGCGCATGCTGGCTCCTTGGTGAGGGGCGATCAGGACGCTCGTAAGCTGGCCCTCGTGTGGGCAGCGGTGCCGAGCATGCCGATTGTCATGGGACACAGCAAGAGGTTGCGCAGTGCAAAGTTGTGGGCGAACTTCCACGCAGGGCTGAAGAATGACGAAGTATCAGACTAAAGCGGTCGCGGAAAATCCCGGATCGGTCCCGGCGGCGAGAACGGCCGAGGATGTCCGCCCGAAGACCGCGGGCTCGGTTGCCGGTGAGCCGGACGCCCTCCCCGCGTGGGCGCCGCGACCTGGCGGGTGGCTCAACCCGTGGAGTCGGGTAAGGAACCGGTAAGAGGAGCGGGCGGCGTATTGGCGCGGCCTTGACGCCCGGGGGCAGGGCGGGCCGCATTCCGGCGGGTTGCGGGCCGGTGTGGCTGGTCGGGGATTCTCATCTTTCGGGGGTCCCCGGCGGGCGACACGCATTCGCCTTGCTAGATTGCGCAACTCTGCAACCGTCCGTGTGGTCGGAGCGTCCCTCGGGTGAACGCGGTTGCCGTGGTCGCTGGAGTGCGAAAGGTGTGAACGATGTCCGACGCGTGGGGCGGTCCTCCCTCGGGAGGCGGCTTGCAGCAAGGCGGCGACCCGTATCCGGGCCCGGACGCGGCCGGACGGGCGCCGCAGGCGACGGGTGCCGCCCGGCGGTCCGTGCCGGAGCAGCGCGGCGCGGGGGAGCCCGCGGTGGGTGGCCGCGCGGACCGCCGTCGGGGCGCAGCGGAGGCATCGCAGGAGCGGCGCCGTCCCGGCGCGGTGTCGGCTTCGGTGCTGATCGGGCTGCCGCTGGTCGGCGCCCTGGTGAGCGGGGGCGGCGGTGCGGCGCTCGACGCCGGTGCCGTGCTGGGTGCCCTGTGCGCCGCGCTGCTCTGCTCGCGGCCGGGTGTGTGGTGGGTGTCCACCGGTGCTCCGCCCGTCGTGCTGCTGATGGCCCTGGCCGGCTTTGTGGTGCGCGACTCCGGAGGCTCGACGGGGAAGTTCGCGACCGACATGGCCAAGTGCGTCGCGGGGGCCTTTCCCGCGATGGCGGCGGCGATGGCTGTCGCGGTGGTCGTGGGTGTGGCGCGGCTGGTGGCCGCGCGTCGGAGCGGGTGACGCAGGTTGTGGCGGAACGCCGGGAGGAGCAGAGCGGCATGGGCAGGGCGGCACAGCGGGGCAGGGGCGCGGCCCGACGTCCGGGGAGGGCGTCGAAGGCGGTCGTCGTCGGGCGGACGGCGGCGGTCTTCGGGTCGGTGACGGTGCTGGGCGTGGCCGGGGTGTCCTGGTACGGGGTGCAGCAGTTGACGTCGGGTGTGCTGAGTTCCAACGCCCTGGCGGTGTCGGGGCAGAACGCGCCGCCGAAGCTGGACAACTCGGAGAACATCCTGCTGATCGGGCTGGACAGCCGGAAGAACAACGACGGCTCGAACCTGCCGGGTTGGTTCGTCCAGGACGAGCTGCACGCGGGGTCGTCCAGTGACGTCGGCGGCTACAACACCAACAGCCTGATCCTGCTGCACATCCCGGCGGACGGGAGCGCCAAGGTCCAGGCGGTGTCGATCCCGCGTGACGACTACGTGATGACCTACAACGGCGACGGCTCCGAGCAGGGCATGCACAAGGTCAAGGAGGCCTACGGCCTGGCCAAGGCCGCAGCCATGCCGGGGCTTGAGGCCAAGGGCCTGACGGGTGCGGCGCTGGAGCAGGCCAGCCGTGAGGTGGGGCGTGAAGCGACGCTGACCACGGTGCAGAAGTTCCTCAACGTGCACATCGACCACTTCGCCGAGGTCAATCTGATCGGGTTCTACGACATCGCCCAGGCGATCGGCCCGGTCACGGTCTGCCTCAACCACGCCACCTCCGACCCGGCGGAGGACGGCCAGGGCTCGGGCGCGAACTTCCACGCCGGTCTCAACGTGCTGCAGACGCCCGCCGAGGCGCTGTCGTTCGTGCGCCAGCGGCACAACCTGACCAACACCGACGGCGACGGCGGCGACTTCGCCCGCACCCACCGTCAGCAGGCCTACATCACCTCGGCCGAGACCCAGTTGAAGAAGGGCGGGGTGCTCTCGGACCTGACGAAGCTTCAGGGACTGTTGAACGTGGTCAAGAAGGACGTGGTCATCGACAACCAGTGGTCGATCCTCGACTTCGCCCAGCAGGCGCCGAACCTGACCGGCGGCAAGGTCACCTTCAACACCCTTCCCATCACCGGACTTCCCACCGTGGACATCCCTGGCGAGGGCATGCAGTCGGTCAACTCGGTCAGCGTCCCGCAGGTCCAGCGCACCGTCACGGCCCTCTTCGCGGACGCCCCGGCGCCGTCCTCCGCGCCCAAGGCCGGCGCGTCGTCCGCGCCTGCGTCGGCGACGACCGTTGACGTGCTCAACGCCTCCGCGCCGACCGGGTCGGCCGGGGTCGAGTCCGCCGCGCTGGTCGCTGCCGGGTACACCAAGGGCCTGGTCGGCGACCACGCCCCCGTCAGCAGCACCGAGATCCTCTACGGCGCGGGCGAGCAGGCCGCCGCGCAGCAGATCGCGTCGAAGGTGGGCGTCGGCGCGCCGCAGGCGAGCAGCGCGGTGGCCGCCGGGCACGTCGAGGTGATCCTGGCCTCGGACTTCACCCCGCCCGCCGCCGGATCCGCCTCCAGCGGCGCGGGCAGCACGCCCAGTCCGGCCAGTACCGCGCACCTGGTCTTCCAGGGCCCGGCGGTCAACGGCGGTGGCAGCGGCATCCCCTGTGTCGACTAGGGCCTGTCGTCAAACTCCCGCCGGGCCCGGCCCGCCTGGCACGCCCATCTGCTGCGTTGTCGGATCACCCAAGTACGGCCCAGTACGTGGGCGACCCTCCGCCTTGCATCTGACCGCGCCAGACGAGCCGGGCTGATCCGACGGGAGTTTGACGACAGGCCCTAGTTCCGCGCCCGCCGGCCCTTGCCCGCCAAGCCGCGGCGTCCGGGGCGTGCGCACGCCGGCCCGGTCGCTCTGACGCCAACGAAGCTCCTGGAGGCAGCCCATGACCGAGTACGAGCACCTTCCCCACCCGCACATGCCCTCGCGACGGGCCAACCACCCGGTGCGCACCGCGGACCAGCATCCCCAGGGGAGCGCGGTCAGCCGCTTCAACACCAAGGTGGCGCTCATCGTCACCCGCGCTGTCGGCAGCATGTGGTGCGCCTACGCGTTCGCCCTCTTCGACCTGATCAGCCTGCCGTCCGCGATCCAGGGCGGGGCCTCGGCCATCGTCTCCTGGGTGGCCCAGACCTTCCTGCAACTGGTCCTGCTGTCGGTCATCATGGTCGGCCAGAACGTGCAGGCCGACGCCGCCGACAAGCGCTCCCAGGCCACCTACGAGGACGCCGACGCGACCCTCCACGAGGTGGCGCTCCTTCAGGCCCACCTCGCGGCCCAGGACATGCTGCTCACCCGCATCGCCGAACAGGTCGGTGTGAGCCCGGTTCCGGTCATCGACCCGCCGACCGGGATGACCATCCCCGCCCCCGCGGGTGGCGCCGAGCGGTTGTAACCACGGCGTGGGGTTACTCAACACCCGATTGTCGTGTAGACAGTGGCTCTGAACTTCCTCTGAACTGTTCCACTGCAGGAGGGGAGCCAGTTGGTGCGCCAACTCGATGCCGCCGCCGCGACGGTGACCCGCGATGACGTCCTGGACAGCGCCGTCCGGGCACTCCACGAGGCACCGGGGCTGGTCCTCCTCGGTGCGGCCGGCAGCGGTCGCTCCCACATGGTCGAGCGGCTGGTCGAGCACGGCCGGATCAACGGCGTGCGGGTGCTGCGCTGCGCGCCGGCCGAAGCCGAACTGCCGCTGCCCTTCATGTGCCTGATCGATCTGTTCGACACGGTCCCCGACGAGACCCTGGAGGCGCTGCCGACCGGGCAGCGGGACGCCCTGCGCGCGGCGTTGTTGCGCGGCGCGGACGAGGACGTGGATCCGGCCGGGGCCCGGGTCCCGCTCGCGGTGCTCACCCTGCTGCGCCGGTTGGCCGCCGAGGGCCCGGTCTGGCTGGTGGTGGACGACGCGCAGTGGGTGGACGAGCCCACCGCCCGGGTCCTCTCCTTCGTCGCCCGCCGCACCGCGGGGACGGGGCTGCGGATCATCGCCACCGAGCCGACCGGCTGCGGTCGGGCACTCGTCCATGACGTGCTGTGCCCCGACGGTGCCGTGCGGCTGACCGTGCCGCCGATGGGGCCTGCCGAGTCGGCCGCGCTGCTCGCGGAGCACGCGGGCGGCGCCCCGCTGCCCAGCAGCACCGTGCAGCGGATCGTCGAAACCGCCGCGGGCAACCCCCGCTACGCGCTGGAGTTGCTCCGCTCGCTACCGCCGGGCGGTCGCCCGGAGGCGGCGGCGTTGGGCGGCGCCGACCGCGCCGACCGCGCCCCGCTGCGCGGCCTGCTGCTCGACCGCCTGCACGCGCTGCCGCAGGAGGTACGCGAGGCGCTCGTACTCGTGGCCGCGGCCACCCGCCCCGACCTCACGCTGCTGGCCACGGCGGGCGGCCCGTCCGTGACGCTGCATCTGGAGACCGCGGAACGCCTGGGGACGATCCGCATCGGACCGGACGGACACGTCCACTTCGACAACCCACTGCTGCGCAGTGCCCTCTACACGGAGGCGAGCGGACACGAGCGACGGAACGCCCACGCCCGGCTCGCCGACGCGGTGATCGAGCCGGTGGAGCGGGCACGGCATCTCGCGCTCGCCAACCCGGCCCGGGACGAGGGCGTGGCACAGACCCTGATGGTCGCCGCTGCCGCCGCCCGTCGCCGCGGCGCCCCCGGGGCGGCGGCGGAACTCGCCGCCCTCGCCGTGGTCCGCACGCCCGCCGACGCCGAGGCCGCCCGCACCGAGCGGCAGTTGGCCGCGGCCGACTATGCCGTGGACGCGGGCCGCCGCGATGTCGCCCGCACCGAGGCGCAGTTGCTGATCACCGAGGCCCGGAGCCCGGAGACGCGGGCGCAGGCCCGGATCGTGCTGCTGCGCTGTGCGGGGCAGTCGCTGGAGCACGAGGGCGGACTGATCCGGGACGGGCTGAGCGACGCCGCTGCCGCCCGCTCCCCGGGCCTGGAGGCCCGGTTGCGCTGCTGGAGTGCCTCCCGTGACCTGCTCGCCGGACGGATCCACCGGGCCGAGACGGAGGCGCGGCGGGCGGCCCGCCTTGCCGTCGAGACCGGCCTGTGGGAGACCGAGCTGGAAGCACTGACCACGCTGGCGTATCTGCAACGGCTGGGCGGCGACCCGGAGGCCGAGGCGACCTTGCGGCGGGCGCTGGCGAACGCGCGCGGGCGCGGCATCGACGAGCTCGTGCTGGGGGAGGCACTGCGGACCGAGGCCGTCTTCCACCTGCACGCCAACCGCCTGACGGCGGCCGAGAGTTCGCTGCTCGGGATGCTCGCCCGCCTCGGGGGGCAACTTGGCGTCGAGGAGCAGATGGGCCTTCAGATCCATCTCGCGGATGTGCGCATCAACTCCGGCGACTGCCGGGGCGCGCTGCAGGCCGCTCGGCGCGCCCGCGAGCTCCACGCCGAGCTGGTGGGGACGGAGGCGCTCCACGTTGCCGGCGGCCGAGAGGCCGTCAGACACGAGACCGTCGGGCACGAGCGGATCGGGCGCGAGCCCACTGACCACGCGGTCATCGGGCACGCGGTCGTCGACCACGAGGTCAACGGTCACGAAGCCATCGGTCACGAAACCATTGGCCGCGAGGCGGAAGCGGCGGGCCCGGTGCTGTACATCACCGCCGCCGCCGAGTCGGTCGGCGGTTCGCTGGACCGGGCCCGGCTACTGGCCCAACGTGGCGCCCACCGCGCCGCCCGGGAGGGCAACCGCTTCTGGCGGCTGTGGAACCTGACGGTGCTGGGCCGGGTGCATCTGATGGCCGGAAAGGCGGCGCAGGCCGCCGAGGTCCTGCGTGAGGCGCGCGCGATCGAGCGGGAGATGGGCATCGTCGACCCGGGTGTCGGCCGCTGGCACGCCGATCTGGCCGAGGCCCTGGTCGGCGAGGGAACGGAGCAGTCGCTGGCCGAGGCGGAGGAGTTCCTCGACGAGGTGTCCGCTGCCGCCCGGCGCCTGGGCCGGGAGGCGGTGCTGGGCACGACGGAGCGCGCCGGAGCCCTGCTCTGCCTGAGTCGCGGTGAACTGCCGGAGGCGACCGCGCTGTTGGAGTCCTCGATCGCCCGACTGCGACGGGAGGGCCTGCCGCTGGAACTGGCCCGCGCGCTGGCCGCGTCCGTCGAGGTGGAGCGGCGCGGACGGCGGCACGCCGCCTCCCGGCGGGCCGCCGACGAGGCGCTGCAGATCTTCCAGGACGCGGGCGCCGCAGCATGGTTGGCCTCGATCGAGCCACGCACGCAGGGTGCGGTCCAGTCGGCGCCCGCCCGTCGGCGGACCCCGCATGCGGCAGTCTCCTCCCCGCTCACGCCCTCGGAGCAGCGGATCGCCGCACTGGCCGCGGCCGGCGCGACCAACCGCGAGATCGCGGCGGACTGCTACCTCAGCGTCAAGACGGTGGAGGCGTCGCTGTCCAGGGTCTACCGGAAGATCGGCGTCAGATCCCGCACCGAGCTGGCGTCCCGTACCGAGCAAGCGTCCCGTACCGAGCAAGCGCAGACGCTGTCGGGTTGACGGTCGATCGGTAGCTCCAGAAGTGGGCGGTCTTCACCAGAGTTTCACAGGCAAGGGTCAGGCGACGCACAGTCGAGGGTTTTCCCGCCTTACGTCGAGGGAGCGGGAGTTCCTACGGTTGGGGCAACTGCTTGACCCGTGCATGATCACCTGCACGGATCAGACTCGACCTCCATGGAGGACGTCCCGTGACTGCCCGCCGCCTCAAGACCCTCGGTCTCCTCGCCGCTCCGCTCCCGGCGATCGCCGCGCTCGCCCTCACCACGCCCGCCCACGCCGTGGCCCAACCGCAGGTCGCGCTGCGCGGCGACGTGGTGAGCGCCATCAGCCACTCCGTCCGCACCGGCGCCGTCGCCTCGTCGACGCGCCTGAACGTCACCGTCAGCCTCGCGATGCGCGACCAGGCCGGTCTGCGGGCCTTCCTCGCGCAGGTCACCGACCCGCACTCGGCGCAGTACAAGCACTATCTGACGGTCAGTCAGTTCGCGGCCCGCTACGGGGCCGGTCAGGCGACCGTCAACGAGGTCACCGGTTACCTGAAGTCGCAGGGCCTCCACGTCGGACAGATCGCGGCGAACCACCTCTCCGTCACGGCCGCGGGCAGCGCGCAGCAGGTGGAGAAGGCTTTTGGCACCAGCCTGGCGACATACCACGACGCCGGTGTGAAGCGCGACTTCTTCGCCAACACCACGGCCCCGAAGATCCCCGCCGCGTTCGCCGCCGACGTGGTGGACGTCTCCGGGCTCGACAACTTCGCGGCGCACCGCCACTTCAACCACGTCAACACCGCTGTCCGGCCGAACGCCACCGCGCCCGTGGCCGGCCTCGACCCGACCAGCGGCCCGGCGGCCTACGACCTCGCGTCGCTCCAGTCCAGCGGTGACAACGGCACCGGGGTGACCGTCGGCCTGGTGGAGTTCTCCGCGTTCTCCCAGTCCGACATTTCCACCTACGACTCCACCTACGGCCTGAACGTCAGCGCGCCGACCGTGGTGAACGTGGACGGCGGCACCACCGACACCTCCGGCCAGGACGAGGTCGACCTGGACATCGAGGTCATCCAGGCGCTGGCCCCCGGCGCCACCATCAAGGTCTACGAGGCGCCCAACTCCACCGCCGGCGACGAGGCGCTCTACTCGCAGCTGGCCAGCGACAAGGTGCCGGTCGTCTCCTCCAGCTGGGGCCAGGCCGAGTCGCAGATCGACGCCGCGAACCGCACGGCCGACGACCAGTCCCTCCAGGAGGCGGCAGCCCAGGGGCAGTCGGTCTACGCGGCCTCCGGCGACAACGGCTCCGACGACGCGGGCGACGGCGGCACCTCGGTCGACTTCCCGGCCAGCGACCCCAGCGTCTCGGGCGTCGGCGGCACCACCCTCTCCACCAACTCCGACGGCTCGTACGGCGGGGAGACCGCCTGGTCCGGCAGCGGCGGTGGTACCTCCACCGTCTTCACCCAGCCCAGCTACCAGTCCGGCGTCACCAGCGACACCAACCGCGACGTGCCGGACGTGGCCGCGGCCGCCGACCCCAGCACCGGCTGGGCGGTCTACACCGGCGGCCAGTGGGAGGAGGTCGGCGGCACCAGCGGCGCCGCGCCCAACTGGGCCGCCTTCACGGCGATCTACGACCAGGTGGCGGCCGCGAAGGGCCACGCCGCGTTCGGCAACGCCAACTCCACGATCTACGCCGACGCGGGCGGCTCCAACTACGCCAACGACTTCCACGACGTCACCAGCGGTAGCAACGGCGCGTTCAGCGCCGGCACCGGCTACGACGAGGTGACCGGCTGGGGCTCCTACGACGGCGCGAAGTTCATCTCCGACAACCTCGGCTGACGCCTTCGCACTCCGCCCCGAGAGGTCCCGGCTCCCTTCTGCGCAGGGGGGAGCCGGGACCTCGGGCTGTGCGGGAGCGCGTCCCTCCCGCGGCATCGGCGCCTGCCCGGGGCGCTGGTGCCGCGGGGATCGCCCGACACGCGAACGGGATCGGAAGAATCGTTTGGCCACGGACGACCGGCTCTAGTGTGAGCGCCGTCCCCGTGACCACTCAGTTCGAGGAATCCCCATGCGCCTGCGCAATGCCGTCACCTCGGCCGCCGCCGCTCTGCTGCTCACACTCGCCCTCCCCGCCGCCGCCCACGCGGCCGACGGCGAGTTCCGCTACCAGTTCGGCCCCGGCCTCACGTCCTCCCTGGACGAGCCGCCGAGCGGTGAATGCATCGACATCCCCGAAGCGGCCCTCGACAGCCCCGCCTACGCGCCGCAGAACTTCACCGACGTGACGGCGACGGTCTTCCTGGACTTCGGGTGCAGCGGCGACACCTACCACGTGATGCCCCCGGGTGCGGTGCGCGGCCAGCGCCTCATCGTCCGCTCCGTCGTCTTCTCCTGACCGCCGCACTCGCAGCACCCCGTACGGCCCTGGCCGCCGCCCACTGCACCTGGGCGGCGGCCCGAGGATCTCTTCGCGCTGGCGACCGGGGCGAGTAGGCGCGCGGGCCGGGCGCGTTGCACTGCGATGATGGGACGCGTGCGCTACCGCATCCTCGGCACCACCCAGGCGCTCCGCGACGACGGCATGGCCGTCCAGGTCGGCGGAGCGCGGCTGCGTGGGCTGCTCACCGTGTTCGCGCTGCGGCCAGGCCGCAGCGTGCCCGTCGCGATGCTGGTCGACGAGGTGTGGGGCGCGGACCCGCCCGCCGACGGGCCAGGCGCACTGCAGGCGTTGGTGGGGCGGCTGCGACGGGCTCTCGGGCCCGGCGCGATCGTCTCGGTCGACGGGGGTTACCGGCTCGCCGCCGCGGCCGAGGACGTCGACCTCTTCCGGTTCGACCGCCTTGCCGCCGACGGTGTCCGCGCTCTCTCCGACGGCAACCCGGCCAAGGCCGTCGAGGTGCTCGACGACGCACTGGCCCTGTGGCAGGGGCCCGCTCTTGTCGATCTGCCCGATCGGGAGGCCGAGGCCTCGCGCTGGGAGGTCAGGCACCTGGACGCGCGCCGTGCCCGCCTCGACGCGTTGCTGACGCTCGGCCGGGCGGACGCGGCGCTGCCCGAGCTCGCCGCGCTGTGCGACGCGTCCCCCCTGGACGAGTTGTTCCAGGCACAGCGGCTGCGCGCGTTGCGGGACTTGGGGCGCACGGCCGAGGCACTGGCCGGGTACGAGGACGTACGCCGCAGTCTCGCCGACCAGCTGGGCGCCGACCCGGGCCCCGAGCTGCGGGCGCTGCACGCCGAGTTGCTGTCCCCGGCCGAGCGCGCCGAGCGCGCCGAGCCTGCTGGGCCTGCTGGGCCTGCTGGGCCTGCTGGGCCTGCAGTGCGGCCCGGCAACGCGTCCGGCCGGGCAGCGCAGACCCCGCCGGGAGCGCCCCGTCCCCCGGGCAACCTGCGCGCGCGGCTCACCTCCTTCGTCGGCCGCAGCGCCGACATCGACACCATCCGTGCCGACCTGGCCGGGGCCCGACTGGTCACCCTGATCGGTCCCGGTGGCGCGGGCAAGACCCGACTCTCGCAGGAGGCGGCCGAGGGGCTCGGCGGCACCGCGGCCGCGCCGGACGGCGTCTGGCTCGCCGAGCTGGCTCCCGTGGGGGACCCGTCCGCCGTCCCGGAGGCGGTGGTCAGCGCCCTCGGCGCTCGCGAGACCGTCCTTTCCGGCGCCGGCGCGGAGGAACTGCGCGCCGTCTCCGAGCGGCACGGCGACGACCCGCTCACCCGGCTGGTCGAGCACTGCACCGACCGCCGCATGCTGATCGTCCTCGACAACTGCGAGCACGTGATCGACGCCGCGGCCGCGCTTGCCGAGCAGCTCCTCGCGCGCTGCCCCGGCCTGACCGTCCTCGCCACCAGCCGCGAACCGCTCGGTGTCCCGGGGGAGTTGCTGCGACCGGTGGAGCCGCTCCCGGAGCCGTACGCGCTGCGGCTCTTCGGTGACCGCGGCGCGGCGGTGCGCCCCGGATTCACCCCGGACGAGGACCCGGAGGCCGTCGCCGAGATCTGCCGCCGCCTGGACGGGCTGCCGCTCGCCATCGAACTCGCGGCCGCCCGACTACGGATACTGACACCTCGTCAGATCGCCGACCGGCTCGACGACCGGTTCCGACTGCTCACCTCCGGTTCGCGCACCGCTCTGCCCCGCCAGCAGACGCTGCGTGCGGTGGTGGACTGGTCCTGGGACCTGCTCGACGAGCCCGAACGGGGTGTGCTCTCCTGGCTGTCCGTCTTCCGGGGCGGCTGCGATCTGGCGGCGGCCGAGGCGGTCTGCGGGCCCGATGCGCTGGACGCGTTGGCCTCGCTGGTCGACAAGTCCCTGGTCGTCGCCGGGCCCGACGAGGGCGACGGCGTCGACGGGGGCATGCGCTACCGACTGCTGGAGACGGTCGCCGAGTACGCGGGTGACCGGCTCGACGAGACCGGCCGGCGTGCCGACGCCGAGCGCGCGCACCTCACCTACTACCGCGAACTCGCCCGCACCACCGACCCGTTGCTGCGCGGGCACGGCCAACGCGCCGCGATCGCCAGGCTCGAGCGTGACTACGAGAACCTGCGCACCGCGCTGCACCGCGCCGTCGACGCCCGCGACGAGCAGGAGGCGATCAGCCTCGTCCTGTCGCTGAGCTGGTTCTGGCAGATGCGCGACCTGCGTCCCGACGCCCGCGTGTGGGGTGAGGCCACCTCTGCGCTCGGCCCCGACCCCTTCGCGGGACCGGTGCGCCCCGCGCCGCCGCTCCTCCAGCGCTGCACGGACACCCCGCCGCCGCTCGCCGGAGACCTGCTCGACGAGGCCCGACGCCAGGTCCACCTGCTCCGGCTCGCGTACCTGGACGTGGAGGCGGAGCAGTGGCAGACCGAGGAGGGCCAGGCCCGGCTGCACGCCATCATCGACACCTACCGCGCCGACCTGCCGCAGGCCTGCCGTCCGCCCGGCAACGTCTGGTACTTCGCGGTCCTGATGGTCGGTCAGCCGGATCTCCTGCGCGAGCTCAGCGACCTGACCGTGCGCACCTGCCGCGAACTCGGCTACACCTGGGAACTCGCCCTCGTCCTGGAGACCCGCGCCAACCTCCTTGCCAACCGCAGCGAGTGGGCGCAGCAGGCGCTCACGGACGCGGACGAGGCCATCGAGCTGTTCACCCGGCTCGGCGACGAGTGGGGCGTCGCCGAGGGGCTGTCGGTGCGCGGTGAGGCGCACGAGAAGCTCGGCCACCTCGCCGAGGCCGCTGCCGACTACATCAGCGCCCGCGAGCTCGCCGAGGACATGGGCGCCCACACCCAGGCGACGATCCTCCAGGTCAGGCTCGGTCAGGTGCTCATCGACCAGGGCGAGGGGGAGCGTGGCGAGCGGATGCTGCGCGAGACCCTGGAGCCGTCCCGTCGGCTCGCGAACGAGGCGCGGCCCGCAGCCAGGATGTTCCTGGTCACCCGGCTCGGCGAGACCGGTCGCATCGCCGAGGCACGTGAGCAACTCGCCCTGCTCCGCGGGGAGGTCACGTCGAGGGAGGCCCCGTTCGTCCATGGCGTGCTCGCGGGGATGGAGGCGATGATCGAGGTCCTGGACCGGCGCCCTGACCCGGCCCTGGAGCGGTTGACGCAGGCCCTCGACCTCGGCGCCGACCCGCTCATCTCCGTGATCATGCCGCACCTGCGGGCGACGTATCTGCTCACTGCCGCCCGCGCCCTCGCCCAGCGTGGCGACGAGGACGGCGCCCTGCGCGCCGCGCGGCTGGTCGGCGCCTCCGACGCCGCGCTCCCGGACGGCCATGTCCCGACCGCGACCGAACTGCGTTGGCGGACCGCGGCCGAGGCGGAAGCGCGGGCCCTGCTCGACGAGGCGGGTTACGACCGCGCCTACGCCGAGGGCGGCGGCCTCTCCGTGGAGGAGGCCGCCGCCCTGCTGTGACGGGCACCGGGGGACCGGTGTCCCGCGGGCCGACGAGTCCTGGCGGCGGGTCAGCTCTTCCTGGTGAACTTGCGGATGGCGACCGGGGCCATGACCAGGGTCAGACCGGCGGTCCAGGCGAGGGTCACCGTCAGCCCGTGGGCGATCGGGCCGCCGGTCATCAGGCCGCGCGCCGCGTCCGCGAGACCGGACATCGGGTTGTAGGTGGTGAAGCTCTCCAGCCAGCCCGGCATCGAGGTGGTCGGGGTGAAGATCGACGAGCCGAACTGCAGCGGCATCATCACCAGGAAGCCCATCGCCTGCACGGACTGGGCGTTCTTCATGGTCACACCGAGGACCAGGAAGATCCACATGACAGCGGAGCCGAAGAGCGCGGACAGGCCGACGGACGCCAGCAGACCGACCCAGTGGCCGTTGATCTGGAAGCCGACCAGGAGCGCGACGATCATCTGGACCGTCATGGCGACCAGGAGACGGACCAGTTCCACCGAGATCTTCGCGACCAGTACGGAGCCACGGCCGATAGGCAGTGACCGGAAGCGGTCCATGATGCCCTTGTTGAAGTCCTCGTTGAACCCGGTGCCGACGGCCTGCGCGATGTTCATGCTCATCATCGCGATCATGCCCGGGATCACGTACTGGACGTACGCCGCCTGACCGCCGCCGAGCGCCTTGCCGATCGAGCCGCCGAAGACGTAGACGAAGAGCAGGGTGAAGATGACGGGCATCAGCACCGCGTCCATCATCGACTCGGGATCCTGCTTGATCCACAGCAGGTTGCGGCGGATCAGCGCACCGGTGTGGCGGAGGTGGCCGCGCAGGCCGATCTTCGGGTCGGCCTCGATGGTGATGGTGGGGACGGTGGGGGAAAGGGTGACGGCGCTCATGCGGAGACCTCCTCGAGAACGGGCGCGGTCTGCTGCGGCACGGACGCCTTCTGGCCGGTGAGAGACAGGAACACTTCGTCCAGGCTGGGCAGTTCGGTGGTGATCGAGCCGATCGTGAGACCGCGGGCGGTGACCGCGCCGACGACCGTGGTCAGCTGCTCGTCGCTGACGATCGGCACCAGGACCTCGCCGGACTCGGCGTCGATGACAGCGCCGGGGACAAGGGCGGTGGCGGCGGTACCGGCCTGAGCCGGTTCGCCCGGACCCAGTTGATCAAGAGCGTGCGCCAGCGGGTCCAGCTCCAACGGGTCGGCGGGACGGATCCGCAGAGTGCGGCCGCCGACCTTCGCCTTGAGTGCGTCGATGCCACCGCTGGCGATGACCTTGCCGCGGTCGACGACGGTCAGCTCGGAGGCCAACTGCTCGGCCTCCTCCATGTACTGGGTGGTGAGCAGTACCGTCACGCCGTCCCGCACCATGCTCCTGACCTCGGCCCACACCTCGTTACGGGTGCGGGGGTCGAGGCCGGTCGTCGGCTCGTCCAGGTACAGGACGTGCGGGCGGCCGATCATCGACGCGGCCAGGTCGAGGCGGCGGCGCATGCCGCCGGAGTACGTGCGGGCCGGACGGGTCGCGGCGTCCGTGAGCGAGAACCGCTCCAGCAACGCGTCCGCGCGGGAGCGGGCCTCCTTGCGGGACAGGTCCAGCAGCCGGCCGATGAGGTAGAGGTTCTCCCGGCCGGAGAGCTTCTCGTCGACCGAGGCGTACTGGCCGGTCAGGCCTATCACCCGGCGCAGCTGCCGGGGCTGCCGCACCACGTCGTACCCGGCGACGATGGCCTGCCCGGCGTCCGGGGTGGTCAGGGTGGACAGGCAGCGTACGAGGGTGGTCTTGCCGGCGCCGTTCGGGCCGAGGACACCGAGGACGGTGCCTTCGTGCACGTCCAGGTCCACGCCGTCCAGTGCCCTGGTCTCGCCGAAGTGCTTGACCAGTCCCCGGACGGACACGGCCACCGGGCGGCCGGATTCGGGGGTCTTGTCGATTCGCGTCATGACCGCCAAGCTGCCAGGCCCTGCCGACAGACCGCCGACACGGCGTCGACACGGGGCTGGTAGGGGCGGCGTCCGCCGACAGATCTCCGACAAGCCGCCGACAGGTCTCGGTCGGAACTCGTGGGACGGGTACGGAGCACTTCCGGCCATTGTGTTCCCGAATGCCGTTGCGTACTACACCTACGGGAGGACGTGGACTACGTTGGCGACGTAGTTAGGTGTTCATGCCATCTACGTGGAGGCCCGTCATGCGCGTCAGTGTCGACCCGGACCGTTGCTGCAGTTCCGGGCAGTGTGTGGCAGCCGTGCCGGAGGTGTTCGACCAGTCCGAGGACGACGGGGTCGTCCTGCTGATCCAGCCCCGGCCCCCGGCGGAGCTGCAGTCCGCCGTACGCACGGCGGCCGGCATCTGCCCGGGCCGGGCCATCTCGGTACAGGAGCCCTGAGCAGCCGGGCGGCGCCCGCCAGCCGCGCCGCCGGGCCGCGGAACCGTGGAACCATGAAGGAGAACCACTCGTGACCACTGTGGAGCCGATCGACGCCATCACCTTCCCGGCCGCCCGCGGCGGCTGCCCGTTCGCGCCGCCGCCCGCCTACCAGGAGGCCCTGGAGCAGCGGCCGATCACCCCGATCTCGCTCTGGGACGGTTCCCGCGCCTGGCTCGTCACCCGGCACGAGGACGTCCGCGCCGTCATGGGCGACAGGCGGTTCAGCGCCGACGCACGCAACGCCGGCTTCCCGTTCCTCAGCGACGGGCGCCGGGAGTTGGCGACGGAGAACCCGTCCTTCATCCGGATGGACGATCCCGAGCACGCCAGGTTCCGGCGCATGCTGACCGGCGACTTCATCATCAAACGCGTGGAGGCGCTGCGGCCCGAGGTCCAGCGGATCGTCGACGGCTTCCTCGACGGGATGACCGCGCACCACCCCCCGGCGGATCTGGTCGCCGAGTTCGCGCTGCCGGTGCCGTCGCTGGTGATCTGCAGGCTGCTGGGCGTGCCGTACCAGGACCACGACTACTTCCAGGAACGCAGCCGGATCCTGCTGAACAACCACACCACGGCCGACCAGGTGCGCCGGGCGAACGACGAACTCCGCAGTTACCTTGAGGAGTTGGCGGAACGCAAAGCGCACGAGCCGGACGACCGGATCATCAGCCGGCTGGTCGCCCGCGGGGATCTCACCGGCTTGGAAGTGGCCGGGATGAGCCTGCTGCTGCTGATCGCCGGCCATGAGACCACGGCCAACATGACCGCCCTGTCCACGCTCGCGCTGCTGCGCGATCCGGCCCAACTCGCCCGGCTCCGTGAGGATCCGACGCTGATCAAGGGCGCGGTCGAGGAGTTGCTGCGCTTCCTCAGCATCGTCCAGAGCGGTACGGTCCGGGTCGCGGTCGAGACCGCGGAGCTCGGCGGCACCACGATCGAGGCCGGGGAGGGCGTGGTGTGCATGCTCTCCACCGCCAACCGGGACGGCTCCGTCTTCGCGTCGCCGGACGAGTTGGATGTCGGGCGGGACGCCAGGCGGCACGTCGCCTTCGGGTTCGGCGTGCACCAGTGCCTGGGACAGCCGCTGGCCAGGCTGGAGTTGCAGATCGTGCTGGAGACCCTGATCCGGCGGCTGCCGGGGCTGCGGCTCGCGGTTCCGGTCGAGCAGGTGCGGTTCCGCACGGACGCCGCCGTCTACGGCGTCGAGGAACTGCCCGTCGCCTGGTGAGCTGAGCGGTGGTTACCGCCCGGCGGCGTGCGGGCGGGAACCACCAGGCCTTCCTGCTGGCCGACCGTCAGCAATGCTTGATGATCTTGCTCCACTGTGCGTAGGTTCCGGTGGTCAGGTACCGGTCGTTGACGTAGCCGGAGAAGTTGGCGCCGTCGTCGACCGAGAACCAGTAGTGGTCGCCGGTCCCGTCGGCGTCGTCGGACCCGGTGGTCCAGCAGTAGGTGATCAGCTGGTTGCCGTTGTGGCCCTGGTAGTACGCGTTGTGGCCGTGGTCGTAGTCCGGCGAGTTCTGCATCGAGAG
Organism: Streptacidiphilus sp. BW17; assembly: GCF_041262485.1. NCBI lineage: Bacteria > Bacillati > Actinomycetota > Actinomycetes > Kitasatosporales > Streptomycetaceae > Streptacidiphilus > Streptacidiphilus sp. BW17. Next base: position 80,012 of record NZ_JBGCCR010000022.1, read on the forward strand.
GTACGAACCCGGGGCGATGTCGGTGACGTGTGCGCACCAGTCGTTGGGGTTGCCGCCGATGGAGCACTTGTAGAGCCCTGACGGTGGTCCGGGGGTGGGCCCGGCGCACTGGTCCACGCCCGGTAGCCAGGCCGGTCCCTTGAGGAAGATGTTGCTGAGCCACCCGTGTTGGGCAGGCAGGTAGGACCAGACGTCGTTGGTCACCCCGCCCGAGGTCACGGGATCGGCGTGCTCCTGGCAGCTGACGTAGACCGTGGTGGGGGACGGCAGGGTCGCCGTGACCGCGGCCTGCGTCGTGGGGGCGGTCCGCACGTGGACGTCCGTGGCCCACGTCTGCTCGGGGGTGCCGCTCGGCGGTGGCGGGGTGGGGCCGGGGTGGACGATGTCGCGCTGGCGGATCGCGGCGGCGACCGCGCGCCCGGCGGTGTCGGCCGCCACAGCGTGTGCCTTGAGGTTGTCGCTCGCGCTGTCGCCGTAGTCCCGGTACGACACGTGCGGCGGGTCAGCGCCGACGAAGCCGCTGTCGGCGAAGTCCGTCAACCACTTCTGCTGCCAGCTGGAGGAGCCGGGGTACGCGGACTCGTCGCAGACGGCGTCGTCGGTGCGGCACACGTCGAAGTACCGTCCGTCGCCCACGAATCCGGCGAACACCTCGGGCACGGGCAGTCGCTGCATCAGTCCACCGTGGTCGACGTCGGCGGTGCCGACGGAGAAGTCGGGGTTCAGCGTGGTCATGTACCCACGCTGGGCCAGGCCGACCTGGCCGTTGTAGCGTGACGCGTCCCCGACGTCGACGATCGCGCCGATCTCGTCGGACTCCCGCTGGTTGCCCGCGATCACCGACTGCGCGATCGCGTTCTTGACGACCTGGGCCCCCTGGGAGTAGCCGAGGAGGATCAGCGTGGGGCGGCTGGCGCAGGCCGAGTAGAACTGGATCGCCTCGACCAGCTTCTGCCATCCCTCGGCCATCGACGTCGGGTAGTCGTCGGGTCCGAGGTGCCACGGGAACCAGGAGGGCAGGTTCGCCGCCGACGCCGGGTAGGGAAGATTGCGCACGGTGAGCTCGTCGGACGTCACGTGCCGGTCGGCCAGCGCGCTCACGAGCGCCCTGACGTAGGTGTTGTTGACGCCCACGTCGCCGTACGGGTAGATCTGGCCGGTGGAGCTGTCCTTGTCGTATTCGCCGGTTCCGTAGGCGGAGAGGATCACCCAGGGCTTGTCGCAGTTCATCGCCGGCTGCGGCATCGGGTACTCCGCCCGCGCCGCGGTGGCGTTGCCCAGTGACAGCATGGACGCCAATGCCAGCAGCAGTGCCAGTGCGGCTGCCCACACCGGCCTCCGGAATCCCTCACACGTCGCCGGCATCATCTGCCCTCCTCCGCCCGACCAGGTCCGCGCCTGGGCATCTGACACCTCGTCCGTATCCCAGACAGGCGACGACCATACTGGACGTACACGTCCGATCTGGGGCGGATGCTTTGCGATAACTCGATCGAGTGAAGAGTGAAGGATGAAAGGTCGGGTCGGTCCCACGGTGACCGGAGCCGCTGTCAGCCGCAGTCGCCTACCGGGCGACGGCGAACGAGTGGACGCACTTCGAGCGCCTGAAGCGGTGGCCGCGCGGCCTCCTCGTGGCCGGGGACGCGCTGTGCCGGTTCAACCCGGTCCACGGGCACGGGATGACGGTGGCGGCACTGCAGGCCCAGGTGATCGCCGCGCAGACTGCCGCGCGTGAGCCGGCCACGGTCGCCGCTGAGGCGCAGAAGCTGCAGAAGGCCGTGGCGAAGTGCCCGAAGGCGGCCTGGGCGATCGCCACCGGAGAGGACTCCCGCTATCCGAACACGGACGGGCCGGCACCGGGCCGACTCGTCAGGATGCAGCAGGACTACCTGGCCCGCGTGTTGGCCGCGGCCCACACCGACCCGGTGGTGTCCGAGAGCTTCTCCGCGGTGCTCTCGCTCAACCGCGGCCCCGAGATGCTGCTGACGCCGCAGATCGCCGTACGCGCCCGCCGCCGTCAGACCTGAGGTTCCGCATCCGCGTTCCGTCGGTCACCGAAGGTCCGCCGCTGCCGACGGATGTCGTCACCGGCATCCGTCCGGTGGTCCGCGCGGCTCACGCCCACACGTCGGGTCCGCCGCCCTGCCACTCGACCATGTCCTCGGATTCGAGGTCGAGTTCTTCGAGGCCGGCGAGGCGGCAGAACTCGGCCACGTCCGCGAGCACGTGGGCCTTGCCGACGTGCCTGCCGAGGATGGTCACGGGACGGTACGGGCCGGCCATCGGCTCGGTGTGGACCGGGTGGACGACGACGTGCGCGTGATGGCCCGCACCTTCCGGGCTTGCTTCGCTCATGTCGCCCAGCCTGCGGTGTTCGCAGGGTGATCGCATCCGGGTGGAGTGCGCCGCTCGAACGAGCGACGGGGGCGGAGGGGGATGCTTCGGCCTATGCCTCGCCCCGGCCGGTGGCGGCACAGGCATCGGAGCAGAAGCGCGTGCGGGCGCTGCTGCCCCAGCGCTCGTGCGGGGTGCCGCAGCGGGGGCACTGGCGTGTGATGCCCGCGGCGACGTAGTCGAGCAGATCCAGAGCGTGGAGCAGTGCACGGCAGTCCTCCGCGCCCTGCGCTCGCGAGGCCACGAGGAGGCGGGCCTGTTGACGGGTTCTGCGGTCCTGGGCAGTGAAGATGTCGAAATCGCCTGAGCTGTAGGGGTCGTGCACGGGTGGGCCATCCCTCCGCACCGCGGTCGCGGTGTCCTGTCGCTGCCACCCGGGCGGGTGGTCTGTCGCACACCGCGCCCGGGGGTCGCCCGGGGACGCGGTCCGCTGGACGGTCGCTGTCGCGGTTGCTGTTACGGTCGCGGTTGCGTGGTTCAGCGTGCTCCGTCGCGGATGTCCCAGCTGGCGAAGCCCAATGGGTCGGGTGGGTTGAGTTGCTCCAGGCGCGCGTGGAGCCAGGCGATGCGCTGGTCGGCGTCGTCGCCGCGGATACCGAAAGTCAGGCCGCGCGGACCGCCGCGGTGGCGGCGCTGACGGTCGCCGGCGGCCTGGTCGAAGGTGTCCAGCGCCTTCTCGAACAGAAGGGCGTCGGAGCGGCTGTGCGGGGCGAGGTTGTCCAGGGTGAGGAAGCGCCACCCGTGGGCGATGTCGCCGGCCTCGGCCACGATGAGCTGTTCGGCCAGGAACTGCGCGTCGTCCTCGGCGGTCACCGGACCGCTTCCGGTTCCAGGAACAGGTCGGTGTGGTTGAGCGTGTGCGTGGGTGCCTCGGTCTGTGGGCTGCGGAGCGGCAGGTGCCGAACAGGCGCCTTCGCGGCGTGCCGCGGCATGCGAGCTAGGCCGGGACGGCGGGGGATATGGAGGATGAGGCACCTTCTCGCTTGCGCGTCGGCGGGAGCCGCCTTGACGAGGACACCGGCGGTGCAGCGTGGCTGCCTGCCGTCGTGGGCCTTTGGGACAGGTTCGCGCAGGATGGAGGCTTCTGGCTAGGGGCAGCGGCTGGGTGCGGCCCGATGGGGTGTACGGCGGAGGGGTGGTTCACCGCGGGAGAGTGGTGCCGGGCGGACTACTGGTCGACGTAGCCGAAGTCCCCCGCGGTCCAGGCGCTGACGTCCGCGATGGCGATCCGGTACATCCCGCCGGTCTCCGGGATGCCCACGTGACCCTGGAGGATTCGGGCCAGGTGGAAGTGCAGGTATGACGGTGCCTCGGCGGCCCGCCCCCGCGCGTCTGCGGTGGGTCCCATGAAGATGCCGGCGAAGGGCCCCAGGCGCTCGGAGTCCTGCAGCAGTTCCGCGACGTGCTTTCGCCACACCTTCTCGGGTACCAGCCTGCCGGTGATGACCGTGCCGTGGACCACCACGGTGAGCGGCATCTGATTGGTCTGCTCCGCTTCCACAACGGTGGCGATCTCCATGAGCAGCGCATCAGGCGTCGACATGGAGCCGAGGGTACAGGCCGGACTGCGCCGGGCGGGGCCGATGCCGGAGTCGGAATGAGCCCGCCGGGCGCCACGCGGGCCCGCGTGGCGTCGGGGAATGCTGCGGGTACGGCATCTTTCCGTGCTACTGTCGATATCAGTTGCAGTTGTGGTTCCCAAAACTTCGAGTCGCCTGTCGGTCCTCTCCGGTCCGCGGGTGTGCTTGCGAATTTCCGGTGCTTCCGGGCGGGGCAATCATCACGGTGACACGGGGTCCGCAGGGTGCGGGTCCCGGGTATTGCCCCTGAAGGAGATTCAAGATGGCATCCGGCACTGTCAAGTGGTTCAACGCGGAAAAGGGCTTCGGCTTCATCGAGCAGGAGGGCGGCGGTCCCGACGTCTTCGCCCACTACTCGAACATCGCCAGCCAGGGCTTCCGTGAGCTCCAGGAGGGCCAGAAGGTGACCTTCGACGTCACCCAGGGCCCGAAGGGCCCGCAGGCGGAGAACATCGTTCCGGCCTGACGCTGACGCGTACGACGCGGCCCGGGGCCCGCATCCGTGTGGTGCGGTCCCCGGGCCGTCGGCATTTCATCGCACGTGTATGAACTGTCGGCAGAACATGTTTTTTCCGGTCGGGTGATCTGGAAATTCGGTCATCCTTCTCGTCTGCCGGAATGCCGGTGCGGGCGAGAAACCGACGTGCTTGACGTTGTTTCCGTCGCCCCGGTTCGGTCCTGATTCGCGCTGCCCTCGACGGCCAGGAATTCCCTCGACACGCCCGCTCGATCGAGGAGGCGCTTCATGGACCGTACGCACAGCCCGAACGATCCGGCCACGCCGCCGCCCGTCGTCACGTCCTTCGGCGATCTGTGCCTGCCCGCCGCGCTGCTGAAAGAGCTGACCCGCCAGGGTGTCTCCGCGCCGTTTGCGATCCAGGCCGCCACGCTCCCCAACTCCCTTGCCGGGCACGACATCCTGGGGTGCGGGCGCACCGGATCAGGGAAGACGCTGGCGTTCGGGCTTGCCCTGCTGGCCAGGACCGCGGGGCAGCGTGGCACCCCCCGGCGGCCGCAGGCACTCATCCTGGTCCCCACCCGCGAGCTGGCCCAGCAGGTGACCGAGGCGCTCACCCCCTATGCGCGATCACTGGGCCTCAGACTGGTCAGCGTGGTCGGCGGCCGGTCGATCAGCGGTCAGGCCCGCGCGCTGCGCGCCGGGGCCGAGGTCGTCGTCGCCACCCCGGGGCGGCTGGCGGACCTCGTCGAACGCGGCGACTGCCGGCTCGACCGCGTCGCGGTGACCGTGCTCGACGAAGCCGACCAGATGGCCAACCTGGGCTTCCTGCCCCAGGTCACGGCCCTGCTCGATCAACTGCCGTCCGGCGGACAACACCTGCTGTTCTCTGCCACGTTGGACGGTGACGTCGATCTGCTGGTGCGCCGCTACCTGACGGATCCGGTCGCGCACGCGGTCGACGCCTCGGCCGACGACAGTGGCAGGGCGGAGCACCACGTCATCGAGGTCGCCGCGGCGGACAAGCACGCCACCGTCACGCGGCTCGCCGCCGGCGGCGAGCGGGTGCTGCTGTTCGTGGAGACCCGAAAGGCGGTCGACGAGCTCGCCGAGCGGCTGCTGGGCGAAGGCATCCGCGCGGCCACCCTGCACGGGGGCAGGTCCCAGGCCCAACGCTCGCGCACGCTGGAGCAGTTCAGGGCCGGGCAGGTCACCGCGCTGGTGGCCACCAACGTCGCGGCCCGCGGCCTCCACATCGACGATCTCGGCCTGGTGGTCAACGTCGACCCGCCCGCGCACCTCAAGGACTATCTGCACCGCGGCGGACGCACCGCCCGCGCCGGCGCGTCGGGCCGCGTCGTCACCCTGGTGCTGCCCCAGCAGCGTTGCACCGTCGCTCAGTTGTTGGTTCAGGCCGGCATCACCCCGCAGACCACCCGGGTCGGCTTGGGCGGCGTCGAACGCGGTGGCGAGCTGAGCCGGTTCACCGGAGCCCGGCGACCGTAGCGAAGCGCAGGTCAGGCCTGGCATCCCGCTTTCTCTGCGTGCGGTTCCGGCCACCGGGAGTCAGGACCGGAGTAGGGTGGGGACTACCGAGTAAGCGCCTTCCCACCAGCACCCGCGCTGGTGCCGCCCTGGGTCATGACGGGCCCGCTCGCGGGCCGGACTGGCGGCCTCCCATGGCGTCGACTCCTCTCCCTCTTCCCGTTCCCTGGTCGCTGCCTCCTCCGCTGCGCATGGACGCCCTCGGCGCCCCGCTGCTCCCGAGACTGCTGCTCGAACCGACGCTGTTGCGCACCGGCATGTTCGACGGTGCCTGGTGGCCGCGGACGAACCACGTCAGCGCCGAGTTGCCGGACCTGATCACGGCACTCACCGCGCACCTCGGGCGGATCGTCCGGGTGGGCCTCGAAACCGCCGCCTGGGACGCGGCTCCCCGGACGGTCACCGTCAACGGCCTGGTCGTGAGGATCAGTTGGTTCACCGGGGGCAACCGCACGATCAACGTCACCCGGGGTTTCCAGGACCATTTCCTCCTGCTTGTCGTCCCGCCCGGAACCGACACCCGGACCGCGTCGGCTGCGATGATCCAGGCCTCGGCCAGCGAGAACCACCGATCGGCGGCGGAGCTCCTGCGACGGAGGCCCGGCCAGACCGCCTGGCACGGCTGACCCCGGCCGCGGGACCGCCCCACCGCGCGACGTCCAATCCGGCGGTCCGGGACCGGCCGCCCCTCGGGCCGGAGTAGCCTTGGGAGGTCCAGGGCACCTCGTACCGGTACACGTTCCGGCTCGTCCTGGGCGCACAACACCGCCGGGCAGCCACTGGCAGCCCGGAGACGGGCTCAGGTGCCGCCGTGGCCAGCCAGACTCCCTCCCACGCAGGTTTCTGCCTCACCGTGGCCGACGCCATGCAGCCGCACACGGACCAGATCGCCGACGACACCACGATCGACCAGGCCAACGACCTCTTCGACGACCCACGCGTGCCCTACCTGCTCGTGCGCGACGCCGCCGGCCGCTGCGAGGGCCTGGTCACCCGCTCGCGGCTGCTCGTCTTCCTGGCCCGCTCCTGGTACACCAAGCGCACGTTCATTCGCGACACCACCCACCAGCGCGGCCCCTTCGCCCGGCCGGGCATGACACTGGAACGCGCCGACGAAGCCATGCGGGTCGGCAAGCTGCGGGTCTGGCCCGTCGTCGACGACAACGGCCACCTCCTGGGCGTGCTCAGCGCGCGCCACGTCGAGGGCCTCATGACCGCCACGAGGCAGGACTCCTCAAGCTCGGCGATCCGTCAACCGGCCGCCGCCGCAGAGCCTGCGCTCTCCGCATCATGAGACGTGCCCGGACCGCTGTTCACGACGGTCGAGGCGCACGGACGGCGCAGCTGTGGCCGCGGTCGTCGTGGCCGTGGTGACCACCGTTACCGGAGAGCAGCCCGGGCAGGGGTGATGCATGGGCCTCGTGACCGCATACTTGAAGTGATGACAAGATCTGAGGGACCCCGACGCATTCTTCCCGCCAGCCCCTTCACGCGCCCCACCGCAGCAGCGCCCGAGCAGTTTGCCGTGGGGGACCGGGTGTCGCACGACAAGCACGGCCTCGGCCGGGTGGTCGCGGTGGAGGACGACTACTCGGTGATCGTCGACTTCGGCTCGGCGCACCGGCGCATCTCCACGCCCTTCTCCGCGATGACAAAACTCTGACACCGCCGACACCGCGCACGCCCGAAAGGGCCCCGACCTGTGGTTCCGCACCTCGGGACGACAGGATTCGACCCTGCGCCCCCCTGGCCCGCACGTGTCCGCGTCGCTCTTTGCGCAGACAGTCCGGGCAGGGGCGGCGGTGGGCCGGGGCCTCGCCGAGCTGAGCCAGGGCGCCGTCGAACGTGTCCCGTTGCCGTGTGACGGGCCTGCCGCGCAAGCTGGACGTAACCGATGGGCCCGTTCCGCCGGGCCGGAGGTGAGGTTCACGATGAGCAGGCTCGAAGAGCAGATCACCATCGACGCTCCGGCGCGGGAGGTCTGGAACCGGCTGCACGACGTCGAGTCCTATCCGGCGTTCATGCACGGGGTCCAGCGCGCCTACGCGCACGGCAGCAACCACGCCCATCTCGACGTCCGGACCAAGGGTGTGGAGCGCGAGTTCGAGGCGGTGCTCGCCGACCGCGGCAACGAGCAGGTGATCACCTGGCAGACGCAGGGGAGCCCCGAGCTGAAGGGCGACATCGTGGTGCGCCCGCTGGACGGCACTCACAGTCAGGTGCAGATCCGGGTGGCCTACGAACCGGATGCGATCCACGACGCCTTCGGCGGCCCACGGGGAATGGCCCAGGTCCACCGGATCGAGAACACCGTCCGGGACGACCTGGAGCAACTCAAGGGCCTGGTGGAGGCGGCGAGGTGACTCGGGCCCGTCGGTGCGGGCCGGGATTCCCGCATCCCGGCCCGCGCTGCGGTGCGGCAGCGTGTCAGTGCTTGACGAACATGCTGTCCATGAAGTCGATGATCTGCTGATCGGTCACGCCCTTGGCCATCTTGTGCCCCATGGCCAGGTCCTTCTCGGTGATGATGCCGACCAGGCGCTCGTTGTCGATCACCGGCATTCGACGCACCTGGTGCCGTTCCATCTTGAGCAGCACGTCGTCCAGGCCGTCCTCCGCCCGCACGCAGTGCAGGTGGCCGGACAGCTCGATCGCCTTCATCTGGTCCGGGTCCTTGCCGGCGGCCAGACAGTCCATCACGATGTCGCGGTCAGTGATCATGCCCTTGAGCTTCTGGTCGGGGCCGCAGATCGGCAGGGCGCCGACGCCCTTGGACTGCATCATCTTCGCGGCTGCCCGCACGGTCTCGTTGGCGTCGATGCACTGGGCGCCGGCGTGCATGATGTCGCGCGCTGTGATCATGATTCTCTCCCTTCGGTGCCGGACAGTACCGGCTTGCTCACCGTAGGTGGCCGTGGGGAGGTGCGCGACCGGGCGGTGGCCGTCACGAAGCGCTCGCGCCCACAGGGTGACGCGTCAGGGACGTTTGAAGGTCGTGGTGGTGCCTGCGCAGGCGGCCAAGTGGATCGCCGCACCGCCGTTCGCGACGCCGAGGCACAGATTCGCCTGCTGTGAGTAGACCGTGTTGTTGCGCATCGAGAACAGCTGCGCGGGATTGCCGCTGCACCGCGCGACCTGCACCACCGTCCCGGGAGTCGTGCCGCCCCAGGCGGCGTCCATGCACAGGCCCTGGCTCTGGAGCGTTCCGTTCGAGACGACCTGCCACCCCTGGTTCGCGTTCCCGTTGCAGCTGCTCAGCCGCAGGGGCGTGCCGTCGGTGCCGACCCCGGCGCTGAGGCACTTCCCGGTGCCGGGGTTGAGCAGCGTGGGCGCGGGCGGACCGGCCGGGCCTCCCACCGGAGCTCCGGTGGAAGGCGCCCCCGTGGGCGGTGCGCCGGTCGTCGGTGCGCTCGCACCGCTCGTCGGCGTGCTCGCACCGGTCGCGGTGACCCGCGGAAGAGCCGAGCCCCGCGCAACGGGCGTGTTGCCCGAGGACCCGAAGCGACCGGTGGTCAGCGCCACGACCACGGCCGCGACGACGACTACGGCAGCGCCTGCCGCGACGACGCCCCGCCAGGTGAGCCGCCGCTCACCGCCCTGCCCCTGCCCGCCGGAACGGAAGCCGCCAGGAGCAGCAGGCACGGGATCGGAGTCGGTGTCGGGCTCGTCGAGGTCGTCGGGGCCGGGAGCCGCATCGGGGTGGTCCAGCCGGCGCGCCACGGGATCGCTCAGGAACCCGGTCTCCACCATTCCCTCGGGGTCCAGGGTCAGGCGCCACCGCGGCTGTGCCACGCGACCAATGACCACCACCGTCCAGCGACCGGTCTGCTCCTCCGCCGCACGGTGAAGTGTCTCGAGGTCCCGCCCGTTCGGGGAGCCCGACAGGACGAGCACCGCGCCGTCGAGCCCTGCCAACGTGGACGCCGCGTCGCGCAGGGCGGCGAACTCGAGGATGCCCGGCTCCTCCCGGGGGGTCTTGAAGCCGACGCGCACCACCTGCACGTCCCGTGCCCACGGGTTCGTCGTCAGCTCGCGGATCCAGTCCTCGGCCAGCGTCCGCGCCTGGCGCCCGTCGCCCTCCAGAGTGATGATGCCGCCGGCTCGGCCGAGGTTGAGCAGCACGAAGCCCTGGCGTGAGCCGCCCAGCGAGACCAGCCGCGGAAAGGGGTCGGTCAGCGCCTCGGAGACGTTGGCGAGCTGGATATCGCGCAGTGCGGCCTGCCAGACCCTGCCGTCCTGTTCGCAGAGCCAGCCGGTGGGCGGCTGTTCGTCGGGGGTGCTCAGGAACAGTCGGACCGTCTGGGCTCCGACGATGAGCGTGTGCACCGCCGGCACGTCGCGGTTCGCGTCGTGGCAGGCGGCGGTGAGGGCACGGACCACCCGGTCCACGGTCCACAGACCGTGGTCGGGGCGGGTGGCCCGGCCCGGTCGGGAGGAGTTGCCGCGCCAGGGGAGCAGCCGGGCGGCCCACGCGCCCCGGGCCGGAACTCGCTGTGCGGATCGGCTCGACACGGTCACCTTCGTCTCCTCGGCTGGGTGGGGGGCACGGTCTCGGCCGCGGGTGGGCGGCCGGACCGACGGGGAGACCCGTCCGCGCGGCCCTCCCGCGCACTGACCGGGGGGCCCGGCCCGTGGTGCCCCTCAGATCGTTCGCCGGGGCCGCATCCTGTGTCAACGACGGGCAGGGGTAGGCCTCCTGGCCTTGGGCCCGTGGACCCACAGCGCGGTCGGTGGGCCTGGACCGGCCCTCCCGAGGGTTCCTAGCATCGTCGGCGTCCCCAGTGAACACGCAGCGCCAACGCGTGGATGCGAACCGAGTCGGGGGCACGACGGAGAAGGGACCTCCCATGGCAAACGTGAACGTCACTTACCAGGAGATGTCGGACAGCGCGAACCGCATGCGCAACAACAAGTCGGACATCGACGCCAAGCTGAGCGAGTGCAAGAGCATCGTCGACAGCCTGACCGGCTCGGGCTTCGTCACCGACCAGGCGTCGGGCAAGTTCGACGAGGTGCACACCGAGTTCGTGAACTCGGCGAACCAGGCCATGGAGACCCTGGACCAGCTCTCGCAGTGGCTCGACAAGGCCGTTTCGGCGATGCAGGACATGGACTCCCAGCTGGCCGGATCGCTGAACAAGAGCTGAACAGGGGCTGATCCCGGCGCGACGCGCCGGAACCCGTCAGCTCTGGTCAGGCACCGGCGTCCAGCTACACGAGGAGTGGGGAAGCAGCAGCGCCATGATGATCACGATTTCCCGGCTCCCCGACTGGTCCGCCGACGTGGTGGTGGACGCCGAGCCCGCAACCAGCGTCCGCGACGTCGTCGCGAACCTGCTGGACAGCCTGGAGCCGGAGCGGTTGCCGGTCGTCGACACACCGTCGGCGACCCGGGTCTACCTCGCCGGCCGACTGCTCGATCTGGACCAGCCGTTGGCGGGCAGCGGCATCCAGGACGGGGCCGTGCTCTGGCTCGACGAGCCCGGCCCCGCCAGGACCGGTCTGCGGGGACTGGTCACCCTGCGGGCGGTGGCCGGGGCCGGTGCGGGCCGGGTCTGGTATCTCGACGCCGGGTTGCACCACATCGCGGCGGACCCGGCGGGCGGGATCGTGGTGGACGGGGAGCAGCCGCTGCCGGTCGCCGCCGTCGCCCGGGTGTCCCTGGACGCCGTGGTGCGGGTCCGCGCGGGCCACGGCGGCGTCCTGCTGGACCGGGCCCCGTTGCCGGACGACACCGAGGTGCGCTGGCGGGAGCAGGCCCAACTCGTGGTGGGCGAGACCGTGTTGGAGGCGCACGTGCTGTCGCGCCCGGACGCGGTCATCGCCGCCTCGTCCGACGGCGGGTTCCTGGACTACAACCGGCCTCCCCGGCTGCTGCCACCGGTCAGGCGCACCGCGTTCAAGCTGCCGAGTCAGCCCAAGGCGCCTTCGCTGAACGCCCTGCCGTGGTTGGCGACCGCGCTGCCCGCCGTCTTCGGCGGGGCCATGGCGATGATGCTGCACAACATGATGTACCTGATGATGACCGCCATGTCGCCGGTGATGATGCTCGGCACCTGGTACTCCGGTCGACGGCAGGGCAAGTCGAGCCACCGGCGCCATCTGGCCGAGTTCCGGTCGCAGCTCCAGGCGACCGAGGCGGACATCACCGCCGCGCTGGGCCAGGAACAGGTGGATCGCCGGGCCGAATGCCCGGACCCCGGCGAGCTGTTGGTCGTGGCCACCGGACCGCGGGCCCGGTTGTGGGAGCGCCGCCGGACCGACCCCGACCACCTGCTGGTCCGGGTCGGCACCGCCGACCTTCCCACGGCGGTCGCCGTCGAGTCGGGTGAGCCGGGCCAGCGCGGTCGCGAGCTGCGGGCCGCGCAGGACGTCCCGGCTGCCTTCTCCATCGCGCAGGCGGGCGTCGTCGGCGTCGTCGGGCCGGAGGACTGGCCCCGCCGCACCACCCGCTGGCTGGTCGGCCAGTTGGCCGTGCTGCAGAGCCCACGTGACGTGCAGTTCTACATCCTGACCGACCCGGAGGGGGAGGCGCTGTGGGAGTGGGCGACCTGGCTGCCCCACGCCCGGCCGCTCCTCGGCCAGCAGGCGCTGGCGCTGGTCGGGGCCGACGCCGAGACGCTGGGCCACCGGGTGGCGGAGCTGACGGAGCTGATCAAGGCCCGTCGGCAGGCCCGCCTCAACTCGGGTGCCGTCGCGGTCTCCGCTGACCCGGATGTGATCGTGGTGATGGACGGGGCCCGCCGGTTGCGCGCCCTGCCCGGTGTGGTGACGATCCTTCAGGAGGGCCCGGCCGTCGGTGTGCTGAGCATCTGCGTGGACTCCGACGAGCGCACCCTGCCGGAGGAGTGCACCACCGTCGTCGTCGGCGGGCCGGGCCGACCGGTCGGCCTGCGCCGTCAACGCGAGGAGCAGATCGACGGCATCCGCGCGGACGAGGTCGTCGACGACTGGTTCGACGCCGTCGGCCGCTGCCTCGCCCCGCTGCGCGACGTCAGCGACGGGCAGGGCGAGACCGCGTTGCCCGGCGCCGCCCGGCTGCTGGAGGTCCTCGGACTGGAGGAGCTGACGCCGGGCGCGATTGCCGCCCGCTGGCGTGCCTCGGGACGCAGCACCAAGGCGGTGGTCGGCTACTCGCTGGACGGGCCGTTCGCCCTGGACCTGGTGAACCACGGGCCGCACGGCCTGGTGGCCGGTACCACCGGTTCCGGCAAGTCGGAGTTCCTGCAGAGCCTGGTCGCGGCGCTGGCGGTGGCCAACCGTCCCGATGCGATGACCTTCGTGCTGGTGGACTACAAGGGTGGCGCCGCGTTCAAGGACTGCGTCGACCTGCCGCACACCGTCGGTCTGGTCACGGACCTCGACACGCACCTGGTCGAGCGGGCGCTGGTCTCGCTGAGTGCCGAACTGACGCACCGTGAGCACCTGTTGGCCGACGCGGGGGCCAAGGACCTGGAGGACTACCTCGACTTCGCCGAGCGCAGACCCGGCGATCTGGCCCCGATCCCGCGGCTGCTGATCGTGATCGACGAGTTCGCGTCCATGGTGCGCGAACTGCCGGACTTCGTCACCGGACTGGTCAACGTCGCACAGCGCGGCCGGTCCCTGGGCATCCACCTGATCCTGGCCACGCAGCGGCCGTCCGGCGTGGTCTCGGCGGAGATCCGCGCCAACACGAACCTGCGGGTTGCCCTGCGGGTGACCGATCCGGCGGAGAGCACCGACGTCATCGACGCCCGCGAGGCGGCCGGAATCTCCGCCGCCACGCCGGGCCGCGCCTACGCCAGGCTCGGGCACAGCTCCCTGATTCCGTTCCAGACCGGGCGGGTCGGCGGCCGGCGACCGCTGGGCGACGGGGAGGCCGTCGCGGTCCCGCCCTTCCTCCAGCCCGTCTCCTGGCTGGACCTGGGGCGCCCGGTGCCGCAACGCCCCCGCGGCACCGTCGAGACGGACACCGAGACCGACCTCGCGGCGCTGGTGCGTACCGTCAAACAGGCCAACGCGCTGGTGGGCGTCGCCCCGCAACGCCGACCGTGGCTGCCCCCGCTGCCGCTCTCACCGGTCGTCGAGCTCCCCGCGGATCCGGTGCGCGGAAAGCGCGGAGACCCGGTCTTCTCCTGGGCCGTGCAGGACCTGCCTACCAAGCAGCGCCAGGAGCAGGTCACGGTCGACCTCGCCGGCTTCGGGCATCTGCACATCGTCGGCGCACCCCGCTCGGGTCGCTCCACGGCGCTGCGTACGTTCGCCGCCGCAGCGGCTGCCGCCTCGGCGGTGACCGACCTGCACCTCTACGGGCTGGACTGCGGGAACGGCGCACTGCTGCCGCTCAGCAGGCTGCCACACTGCGGTGCGGTGGTCCAGCGGGTGGAGACCGAGCGGGCCGCCCGGCTGCTCAAGCGACTGCACGCCGAGGTGCTCAACCGTCAGCGGATCCTCGGCGAGGGCGGTTTCGCCGACCTGGCCGAGCAACGCGCCTCCGCCCTCGAGGCGGAACGGCTGCCGCACATCGTGCTGCTGCTCGACCGCTGGGAGGGGTTCGTGGGCACCCTCAGCGAGTACGACGGCGGTTCGCTGACGGACCTGGTCCACACGCTGCACCGGGAGGGCGCGAGCGCCGGCGTGCATCTGGTCGTCGCCGGCGACCACATGCTGCTGAGCGGCCGGATGGGCTCGCTCTGCGACGACAAGCTGATCCTGCGCCTGTCCGACCGCATGGACGCGAGCCTGGCCGGGCTGAACCCCAGGAAGATCCCCGAGCACATGCCGCCGGGACGCGGCTACCGCGCGCCCGGTGCGATCGAGACCCAGGTCTCGCTCATGGCGGCCGACCCGGCCGGTCCGGCCCAGGTCGCCGCGCTGCACGCGCTGGGGGCGAGCCTTGCCGAACGGGAGGCGGGGGTGCCGAAGTCGGCACGCCCGAACCGGATCGCGGCGCTGCCCACCCAGCTCTCCTTCGAGCAGGCCTGGGAGCTGGCCGAGACGCCGTCCCCGATGTGGGCGATGATCGGCGTGGGGGGCGACGAGCTCGAACCGGTGGGCGCGGACCTGCTGGGCGACCAGCCCACCTTCCTGGTCGCCGGACCGTCGCGGTCCGGGCGCAGCACCGCGCTGTGCGTGATGGCCGAGTCGCTGCTGCGCGGCGGCGCGGAGGTGGTGCTCGGCGCGCCGATGAACTCCCCGTTG
The DNA here is from genome assembly GCF_041262485.1 of Streptacidiphilus sp. BW17. NCBI lineage: Bacteria > Bacillati > Actinomycetota > Actinomycetes > Kitasatosporales > Streptomycetaceae > Streptacidiphilus > Streptacidiphilus sp. BW17. Next base: position 95,171 of record NZ_JBGCCR010000022.1, read on the forward strand.
CGCGCGTTCGAGGGACGCGCCGGAGTACGGGGCGTGCTCACCGCCGAAGCCCCGACCGAGGCGGAGTTCGCGGCCCTGCTCGACCCGGGGGACGGCCCGGTGGTGCTGCTGGTCGACGATGCCGAGGTCTGGCGCGACCTGCCCTGCCGGGACTGGCTGAAGGCCTTCGTCCGCAAGGCGTCGGGTTCCAACCGCGGTGTCGTCATCGGCGGGGAAGTCTCCACGGTGGCGAGCGGCTTCTCCGGCTGGCAGGCGGAGGTCAAGCGCAACCGGCGCGGGGTGCTGCTGTCGCCGTCCAACACGGGCGACGGGGATCTCGTGGGCGTGCGGCTGCCCCGGTCGCAAGTGGCCGCGCGGGTGGTGCCCGGTGCCGCCCTGGTGCACCTCGGCACCGGCAGCCTGACCACCGCTCAGATCCCGCTGCCGGCCGCGCAGCCGGCCCCGGCACCGTCCCCCGTACCGGCCGCCGCGTCCGGCGCGTCGGTCCCGACCGAGAAGGAGCAGTGATGGCAGACGTCGTGGTGAAGGACCTGCAGGCGCTCGTCAGTGACCTCAACGACCTGATCGGCCAGTTCGAGGGCGCGCTCGACTTCCAGAACGACGACAAGGGGCTCTGGGGACAGCACAACGCCAACCTCTCGATGGGCGACTTCGCCGCCAACTGGACCATCCACCGCGACGCGATGGTCAAGGACATGAAGAGCCTTCGGGACGAGGTCACCAAGGTCGACCAGGCATGGGCGCAGAGCGACACCCAACTCCTCCAGTCGTTCCAGAACTGAGGACCGGGATGAAGCAGAAGAAGCAGACGTATCGGACGCACGCGGAGCAGAGGACGCGGAGCGAAGTCGAGGAGAGCCGATGAGTGTCAGGAATCTCGGGGACTGGATGCCGCTGGGTCTGGGCTCGGACCCGGTCCGCGCCGACCCGGACGCCGTCAGCGCGGCGCAGCAGCGGTACCAGCACATCGCGGACACCATCGATGACGCGACCGCCCAGCTGCAGAAGATCGTCGGTACCAACAGCGACAGCCTGGCCGGGCAGTACGTCCAGGGACTTCAGTCGGCGGCGAGCTCGCTCAACGACCGGCTCACCAAGGCCGGGGTCCGCTACCACGACGTAGCGAGCCAGATCAGCACGTACGAACCCGACTTGGAGCAGGGGCTCAGCGAGACCGCCGGAGCTCTCTCCGACGCCGAGGCCGCGCAGAACGCGCAGACCAAGGCGAGCAGCATGCCGGAGCCGCAGAAGAGCTCCGACGGCAGCATCTCGCCCGACGAGCAGGCCAAGGGCGACGCGAAGACCAAGGCGACCGACAACGCGAACGCGCAGCTGACCGCCGCGAAGACCCGCCTGAACAACGCGATGGACGCGCTCAACACGGCGGGCAAGCGCTTCGGGGACGCGGTCAACTCCAAGAACTACAAGGACGGACTGACCGACACCTTCAAGGACAAGCTGGACGCGGTGATGGCCAAGATCAGCCAGGTCTTCGCGATCATCGGCATGATCCTGGGAGCGCTGGCCATCCTCATCCCCGGGGTCGACGTGTTGGTGCTCGCCTCGGTGGTCGCGGGAGCGATCACCCTGATCGCCAACATCACCCTGTACCACGACGGGAAGGGCAGCCTCGCGGATGTGATCCTCGGCGCGGTGGGGCTCGGCCTCGCCGGCCTGGGCGCGATCGCCTCGGTCGTCGGCAAGGGCATCTCCGCTGCGGCCAAGGCCGTTGCTGTCGCAGGCAAGACGCGACCGGTTCCTCTCGGCGGAGGGGACGGGTCCATCCCGCTGGTGCCGCTGCGGCCGGTGGGCGGTGCGGGAGGCCGCCCGGTCCCCAACTTCTCCCGTCCCTTCGGGCCCGGAAACGAGCGCCCGGTGCCCAACTTCTCCCGTCCCTTCGGACCCGGCAACCGTCCGGGCGGGCCGGTCGGGCAGGGCTTCGGCGCGGGCCGTCCGATCCCCAACTTCTCCCGGCCGCTCCCGCAGCCGGCCCCGAACGCGGCGGCGGACTGGAAGAACCTGTCCGACTGGTTCAACAACCCGGCCACCAACTTCCTGTTGGGCAAGGGGGGCGCGACCACCCCCGAGGTCGGCTTCTGGGGCTCGGCCGGGCAGCAGCTCGGTGACGTGGGCGACATGTGGAAGGGCCTGCTGACCAACCCGCTGCAGTTCGGCAAGGACCTCGGCAGCATCATCGCCGGTGTCAAGGGAGCCCAGGGCCTGCAGGACGTCGTCGGCGCGGCCGGTCTCGGCAAGATCTCGCCGCTCTGGTACGTCTGGGGCGGCCTCAACGGAGCCTTCGGCGCGGGCGCCGGCTTCGTCTACACGGGCGGGCGTCTCAACGGCTGGATCCCCGCACTCAACCCGCCCGGCTACGGAGCGGCATGAGCGGGGGAGGACACATGGGCGCGGGAGGAACCATGAGCGAGGATCTTTCGGAGCTGACCGGCACGCCGTGGTACTGGGAGTGGGTGCCGACCGGGTTGCCGGGGGAGCCCGAGGCGGAGGCCTGGACCGAGCACCTGACGGGCCTCTTCGACGACTGGACGGCCGAGGGCGTGGCCGCCGCCCGCGCGGGCTGGCCCAAGGACGCGGAGGCCGAGTTCCCCTTCGATCCCGCCGAAGTCGGCCGCGACACCGCCCGTTGGCTGCGCGAACGGGCGGAGCAACTGCCCGAGTGGTCACGGCTCGCCTGGGGCGCGGCGTTCGTGGCGGGCAGGGCGAGGTGGGCCCCGGTCCCGGTGGTGGTGGAGTTCCGCGCCCCGGAGGCGGAGGACCCGAACTACCTGATGGACGTCGTGGGCGCGCGCGGACTGGAGATCGACGCGCGCGAACCGGCCGTCGACTACGTGACCACCCCGAGCGGTGACGGGGTGCGGGTCTTCGCCCTGTGCCGCAGCACGGAGGGAGCGGCCTACGCCCGCCTGGACGCCGCCCTGCGCCTGGACGTCCCGTCGAGGGACGACATGCCCGGCGTCAGTGCGGACGTCGTGTTGAGCACCTGCGTCTTCGAGATGGGGCTGATGGCGCTGATCGGCCCCGGAGTCGAGCAGTTGATGCAGCAGATCGCCGCGGACTGCGACCCTGCCGACGGCGGGCGCGCCCGGCTCGGCCTGGTCGCTGCCGCCGGAGGAGCTGCCGCCGGGGGCGCGGACAGTGGAGAGGAGCAGGAGTGATCGACTTCGAGCTGGTCGTCCCCGACGGCTGGGTGCAGATCCCCACGACCGCCGACACCACCGCGCTGCGCCGTCGGATCATCGAGGAGGTGATCCGGCACCACCTGCCGGACTCACTGCCACGCGACAAGGCGGGCCCGTGGCGTCGGATGCTGCGCCGGGAGCTGACCGAGGCGACCGACGAGGCGGCGCGGAACAACGCTCGCTCGGTGCTGCTGCCGCTGCAGGAGTTCAGCGGGATCAGGTTGCCGGGATCGATGCTGGTGACCGTCCTCGAGTCGGAGGCGGAGGACGAGGACGCCGTCGAGGACGCGGAGCAGCTGCTGGCCGCCGTGCTCGCCGAGGCGGGCGACGGGGGCACCTACCTGGACATCGGCGGCGGCCCCGCGGTGCGCGTGGCCTCAGTGGTGGAGAGCAGCCGGATCGGACGCAAGGCGCCGTCGCGGAAGGTCTCCTACTACGTCGCGCACCCGGAGACGCCCGGCGTGTGGGGGCTGTTGACGTTCACTGTGCTGACCGACGGAGACGTGGAGGCCGCGCCGGTCCAGGCGGTCGAGCTGCTCTTCGACGCGATCGTGACCACGCTGCGCTGGGCGGACCGGGTCGATGTGCCCACGGAGGAGGAGGTGTTGGCCGAACTGGCCCAACTGGCCCGGGAAGCAGGGGAGTCCGGAGAGACAGGGGAGTCAGGGGAGGCCGTGACGCCGGACGGCGAGCCGCTCGCAGACGCGGTAGCCGCGACCGCCGGACCTGAAGGCGGCATGGACACGGCCTGAAGAGGGCGTGAAGCGGGGTCCGTCACGCTGGATTCATGACGCAGCCGCCCACCCCGGCCGCACCCGACGGGCCCCGCCTCGGCCTGGTGCGGATCGCCATCACGAGCCCTGACATCCTCGCCGAGATCCGGCAGGTGTTCGCCGGAAAGAACCTGGACGTCGAGTTCGTCCGGATGCCGTATGTCGAGGTCGCCGTACGGCCCGCGGCCGGGGCGGTGGCGCTCCGGCCGCCGGCCGCGGCTCCTGCGGTCCCGGTGGCCCCTGCTGCGCTCCCAGCAGCCAGGATCAATCCCCGCAGGCTCTGCGCCGAGTACCGGCTCAACGTGATACCGGTCGCCGACCGGGGCATGGGCGAACCCGCGGCTCCCGGTGGGACAGCGCCCGGGTATGCGCCCGCGTCGCAGACGCCCCACCGGCCGACCGTGCCGTTGTCGCAGCGTCAGCACGAGGTGATGGCGCTGGTCTCACGAGGCGTGCGCAACGCCGAGATAGCGGCCCGGCTGCGCCTCAGCGAGAAGACCGTGAAGAACCACATCAACCGGATCTTCCGCTCCCTGGGCGCGGACAGCCGGATCGAGGCAGTGCTGATCTGGCAGGCCCAGCAACGGGACGCGCGGGCGGGCCGGGTGCCGGGCAGCGGGGGCGCCCCGGGCATTCCCGGAGCGGCTACCCCGCGCCCACCCGACGGCCTTCGCGTCCCGGGTCAGCGGACGCCGACCGGGCAGCATCCGGTGCTCGCAGGAACGCGGTGACCTCGGCGGCCTCCGTGGCGCCGACCCCCTCCAGCCGGGCCAGGGCGTCGAGCGCCAGTTCCCGCACATGAGCGGGTCGGCTCCCCGACACGGCGCGCACCTTGGCCAGGCCGAAAAGGGCCAGGCCCTCCAGGCGGCGGTCCCCGGCGGAGCTGCCCGTCGCCAGCGCGTTGCGCAGCAGCCCGAGAGTCGCGTCCACCTGGTCGAGCCCGTCCTGGCCCAGCCGCGAGCAGGCCCGGCTCAGCTGGCGCAGCAGCCCGGCGCGGGAGTCCTGGTCACGCGCCAGATCGGCGCTGCGTAACCCGAGTTGCAGCAGCCCGACCCAGTCCCTGGGCCGGCCGGAGCCGTAGCAGTGCTCGAAGAGCAGACCGACCAGGTGCGCGGCCTCGGCATGACAGCCGATCCGCTGCGCGGTCTGGACCAGCGGCGCGACGTCGTCCCAGGCCTGCGCACGCCAGGCCGCAGGATCGCCCGGAGGAAGCGTCAACGCCGTGATGTGCCAGTGGAGCAGACGCGCCAACGTCTGCCTGCGCCAGGAGGCGCTCTCGCCCTCGCCGGACAGTTCCCCGGCGTAGAGCCGGGTCAGCTCGTGCATGCGGAACCCGCCGTCCGCGGCCTCGACCAGGTGGTGCGCGGCCAGGTTGCGGAGCGTGGCGACGGTCTCCGGCACCGAGAGGTCCAGCAGGGCGGCCGCCGCCTCCGCCCGGACGGGGGTCCTCGGCAGAAGTCCCAGGGTCCGGAAGGCCCGTGCGGATCCGGCGTCGAGCCGGGCGTAGGACCAGGAGAGCACCCCGCGCACCGAGGAGAGTTCGTCGTCCGGGATCTCCAGGCCGTCGAGGCGGTGCCGCACGTCCTCCAACTCGGCGGCCAGGTCCGCGATCCGGGCGGCCGACCCGGCGGTCACCTGCTCCGCGGCGATCCGCAGGGCGAGCGGCAGTCGGTCGCAGAGCTCGGCCAGGCGGCGGGCGGCCGACTCCTCGGCGGCGACCCGGGCCGGGCCGATCGCCGCGGAGAGCAGTTCCAGCGACTCGGGGTGGGTGAGCGGGCCGAGGACCACGCGGCGGGCCGAGTAGCGCACCGCCAGGCGGCTGAGCCGGTTGCGGCTCGTCACCAGGGTGAACGAGGGCCCCGAGCCGGGCAGCAACTCCTCGACCTGCTCGGCGGAGTCGGCGTTGTCGAGCACGATCAGCATGCGCTTGTCCCGGACGATGCTGCGCCACAGGGCCGCCCGCTGCCCGTGGTCGGGCGGGATGTCCGTCACGTTCAGGGAGGTGAGCAGGTGGTGCAGACCGTCCGCCGAGGAGCGGGCCTGCTGCCTGGGGGCGAAGCCGCACAGATCCAGGTACAGCTGGCCGTCCGGGTATTCGTCCATCAGCCGGTGGGCGCAGTGGACGGCCAAGGCCGTCTTACCCACCCCGCCCACTCCGGCGACCATCATGATCGCCGGAGTGGGCTGACCGCCGCTGCTCTCCTGGCCCCCGCGCGCCGCCGCCAGCACCTGTCCGATCGCGTCGGCGCGGCCGACGAAGGCGCCGACGCCGTGCGGCAGTTGGGCCGGCCGGACGACCGGGGCGGGCGTCGCCGGAGCCCCGGCCGGGGCCGGGACAGCGGCCAGGGCGGGGGCCGGGACGGGAGTCGGCTCGGGCGCACCCGTGCCGCGCCCGTTCCCGGTCAGGATGGCGGAGTTGAGCTCCCGCAGCTCCGCCGACGGGGCGATGCCCAGATCCTCGGCCAGCACCCTCCGCAGGTCCTGGTACTGGGCGAGGGCGTCGGCAGTCCGGCCGCTGCGGCACAGCGCCGTGATCAGCAGGGCACGCAGCCGTTCGTCGTACGGGTGGGCGGCGACATGGGTACGCAGCTCGTCGGCCAGGCCGACGGGACGGTCGAGTGCGAGCAGCAGCTCCGCGCGTTCCCGCACGAGCCGCAGCGACAGGTCCGCAGCCCAGGCGCGGAATCCCTCGGCGAACGGGCCCGGCACGCCGGCGAGCGCCGAACCCGGGCGCCAGTGCGCCAACGCCTCGTCGTAGGCGGAGAGTTCGGCGAGGGGGCGGTGCTCCGGAGCGGTCGGTGCCCGGGATGCCAGACGCTCGACGACGCGGATGTCGAGCTGGTCGGGAGCGAGCCGCAGCCCGTAGCCGGTCGCCGAGCTGGTGAGCGACGCCTCCGCCTCGCCGAGCGCGCGACGCAGCCCCGACACGTAGGTGTGGATGCTCCCGGCCGCGGTGGCTGGCGGAGCGGACCCCCACAGGTGGTCGATCAGATCGCCCCTGGTGACCAGGGTGTTGTTGCTGAGCGCGAGCACGGCGAACACGGCCTGCTGCTTGGGCGGCCCGAGGGGGATCTCCCGCTCGCCCACGTACACGCGCAGTGGCCCCAGGGTCTCGACCCAGAGGCGACCTACCTCCGTCACGTCCGACCTCCCGTGCGTGCGATGCCGCAGTTCGAGCCCCGTGCCCCGACGGCGGTCGGCCCACGCGGGGTGGGACGGACGCCGTCAAGGGGGTGATGTGGATGGGTGGCGACGGGCCCTACAGCCGGGCCGACGCTCGGTGGGGAGTCCGCAGCCCTCGGAAGGCGTGCAACTCGTCCATGGTGGGTGGGTCGGCGCCCACGCGGCTGCACGTGGCCGCCGCCGCGTCAGCGGCCAGGCGCAGCGCGGTGAGCAGCGCCGGTGGCGGCTGCGGGGAGCGCGTCGCCGCCCGCAGCGCCGCCCGACCGGGGACCGGCGTGCCCGAACCGCCGTCGCCCTCGCGGCCCTCGCGGCCCTCGCGGCCCTCACCGCTGTCACTGCTGTCGCCGCTCTCGCCGCCGAGCAGCCGGGCCGTGAGCAGGCCGTGGAGCAGCCCGGCCATGAAGGCGTCGCCCGCGCCGACGGTGTCGGCGACGGCCACGGGCACCGACGGGACCTCGCAGCTGCCGTGTCGCCAGAAGGCCGTGGCCCCCGCGTCGCCGCGGGTCAGCACCACCAGCGTCGGGCCCCGCTGGAGCCAGGCCTCGGCAGCCTGCTCCGCGCCGAGGTCCGGGTAGAGCCACTCCAGGTCCTCCGCGCTGGCCTTCACCAGGTCGGCCGCGCTCACCAGGGTCTCCACCCGGGGACGCTCGGCGTCCGGTTCGCCCAGCAGCGCGGGCCGCAGGTTCGGGTCGTACGAGACGGTGGCGTGCGGGTGAGCCGACCGCACCGCGGCCACGACCTGGGTCGCGCCCGGCTCCAGGGACGTGCCCAGCGAGCCGGTGTGCAGGTGGGTGCAGCGCACCGATCCGCTCCCCAGCCGCTGCGCCGTCGGGGTCGGCAGCTCCCAGCGCAGGTCGAAGGTGTAGGCGGGGGAGCCGTCCTGATCGAGGGTCACCGAGGCGGTGGCAGTTCGCCCGGTCACCGTCGATCCGTCGACGAGCTCCACGCCGTCGCCGGTCAGGTGGTCGCGGACCAGCGCTCCGTGGGCGTCGTCACCGATCCGGGTGGCCAGCTGCACCGGCGAGCCCAGGCGGGCCAGCCCCAGGGCCACATTGGCCGGGCTGCCGCCGGGGGTGGCCCGGCGCACGCCCTGATCATCCGTCAGCACATCGACGAGGGCCTCACCGATGACCAGCGTCGGCAGCATCCCCACCGGTGTCTCCGTCCCGTCTCCGTTCGCTCGCATCACGGGGTCACCAGGATCTTCCTGCCCTTGCCGTCCTTGAACCGCTGCAGCGCCTCCGGATAGGCGGCCAGGCCGAACCGGTCGCTGATGAAGACCTCCGGGTCCAGCACCCCGGACGCGAACAGGTCGGCGGCCCGTTCGTAGCTGTGCAGCACCGCCATCGACCCGGTGATGGTGATCTCCTGGTTGTAGATCCGGTAGGGGTCGATGGTGGCGCGGGTCGCGTAGTCGGCCACGCCGAACTGCAGGTAGGTGCCCCCCTTGCCGACCCGGCCGAGCGCGTCCTGGATGGCCTGCGCGTTGCCGGTCGCGTCGATGACGACGTCCCAGCCACGCGGCTGCTCCAGCTCGTCCGGTGAGGCGGCGGCCCGGCTGCAGCCGAGCAGGCGGGCCGTGGCCAGCCGTTCGGGGTTGAGGTCCACCACGTCGACAGCGGCGGCGCCGGTGCGCTTGGCCAGCTCCAGCATCATCAGACCCATCGTGCCGGAGCCGTAGATCAGCACCTGGCTGCCCATCCGGGCGCGCAGCACGTCGTAGCCGCGTACCGCACAGGAGAGCGGTTCGATCAGCGCGGCGTCCTCGGTGCGCACGTGGTCGGGCAGCTTCACGCAGTTGCCCCCGGGCGCGAGGGCGAACTCGGCTGCGGCGCCGGGGCGGGACACCCCGATCGCGTTCCAGCGCTCGCACAGGTTGCCGCGGCCCATGCGGCAGTAGTGGCAGGCGTGGCAGTACAGCGAGGGGTCGACCGCGACCCGGTCGCCGACGGCGAGCCCGACCACGTCCGCGCCCGCGGCCACGATCCGCCCGGCGAACTCGTGCCCGGGGACGATCGGCAGGGTGGGTGCGAACTCGCCCTCCAGGATGTGGAGATCGGTTCCGCACAGCCCGACGGCGGCGACCTCGACGACGACGTCCTCGCGTCCCGGGGTGGGGTCGTCGACCGTGACGACGTCGACCACCCCGGGGGCGCTGATGACGGCTGCCTTCACTTGACGGCTCCCAGCGAGAGGCCCTGGACCAGCTTGTCCTGGGCGGCGAAACCGGCGACGAGAACCGGTACGGAGATGCAGACGGCTGCGGCGCACACCTTCGCCAGGAACAGGCCCTGGCTGGTGACGAACCCGGTGAGGAAGACGGGCGCGGTGCCGGCGACCACGCCGGTGAGCACCCGGGCGAAGAGGAGTTCGTTCCAACTGAAGATGAAGGAGATCAGCGCGGTGGCGGCGATGCCCGGAGCGGCCACCGGGCCCACGATCCTGACCAGCGTCGTCAGCAGGGACGCACCGTCCAGTGAGGCGGCCTCCAGGATCTCCTTGGGTACCTCGCCCAGGAAGGACCGCATCATCCACACCGCGATCGGCAGGTTCATCGACGTGTAGAGGATGATGAGCAGCCAGATGTTGTCCAGCATCCCCGCGTTCTGCGCGATCAGGTAGATCGGCAGCAGCCCGGCGACGACCGGCAGCATCTTGGTGGACAGGAAGAAGAACAGCACGTCGCTCCACTTGCGCACCGGCCTGATCGACAGCGCGTACGCGGCCGGGATGGCCAGCGCCAGCACCAGGAGGGTGGACGCGACGCTCGCGGTCAGCGAGTTGATCAGCGGCGGCCAGGGGCTCACCCCTGTGCCGGCGCCGAAGAACTCCCGGTAGCCCTGCAGGGTCAGCCCGGCGCCGAGGCTCGGCGGGTTGGTCGCGGCGTCCTGCTCGCTGTGCAGGGAGGTGAGCACCATCCAGGCGAACGGCAGGAAGAAGAGCAGCCCGCACAGCCACGCCACCAGGCCCAGCACGGGTCCACCGCGACGGTCGGACTGGTCCCGGCGGGCGGAGCGCCCGCCGGACCGGGAGCGGGAACGGATCACAGCGATGGTCACAGCGTCTCCTCCTTGAGCAGCGACGAGACGGTGCGCAGCGCCAGGGTGGCCAGCAGCAGGGAGCAGATGACGACGATGACGCCCTCGGCCGACGCCTGCCCGTAGTCGTGGCCCTCGTAGAAGGTCTGGTAGACGGCGTAGGGGAGGTTGGCGGTGCCCAGGCCCCCGGACGTGATGGTGAAGACGGCGTCGAAGTTCTGCACCACGTAGATGCTGCCGAGCAGTGCGGCGAGCTCCAGATACCTGCGCAGGTGGGGGAAGGTGAGGTAGCGGAACACCTGCCAGGTCCCGGCCCCGTCGACCCTGGCGGCCTCGACCACGTCCGCCGGGCGGCTCTGCAGACCGGCGAGCAGGATCAGCATCATGAACGGGGTCCACTGCCAGACCAGGGAGGCCTCGACCGAGATCAGCGGCACCGAGGACAGCCAGTCGGGCTGCGGCGCGTGGCTGCTCCCGAACAGGCTCCAGATCCAGGTCAGGCTTCCGTTGAGCAGGCCGTACGTGGCGTTGTAGATCGCGTGCTTCCACAGCAGCGCGGAGGCGACCGGGACCACCAGGAACGGCGTGATCAGCATGGTGCGGACGAGACCGCGACCGAAGAACTTCCGGTCGAGCAGCAGCGCCAGCCCGAGCCCGAGGGCCAGGCTCACCAGCACCACGGTGGCGGTCAGCACGACCGTGGTGAGGATCGCAGAGCGGAGCGTCGGGTCGCTGATGGCGTTGCTGTAGTTGGTCAGCCCGCCGAAGCCGCGGTCGGTCGGGTCAAGTGCGTTCCAGCGCATGAAGGAGATCACCACGGTGCCGACGAAGGGCAGTTGGGTGACGACGATCATGAAGATCAGCGCCGGGAGCAGCGGGGCCCGGCGCGCCCACGCGCTGAGCTGTCTGGGCTTCCTCGACGACGCGGGTGCGGTGACCGCAGGGGAACCGCGACGGGTGGTGATCAGGGGAGTGCTCATGTCGTCCCTCCCTTACTGGCCCGCGTGCTGCGCGGCGACCTTGGCGGCTAGCGACTGACTGGTGCTCAGCGCCTGCCCCACGCTGACCTGGCCCGCGATCGCGGCGCTGATCTGCTGGGAGACCTGGGTGCCCAGATCCTCGAACTCGGGGATGCCGACGAACTGGATGCCGGGAGCGGGCCGCGGCTGCACGCCGGGGTTCTGCGGGTCGGCGGAGTCCAGCGCGGTCAGCGTGGGCTGGGCGAAGGCGGCTGCGGCTGCGGCGTAGCCGGGGTTGGTGTAGGTCGAGGCGCGCTTGCCGGCCGGCACCCGGGACCAGCCGAGCGTGGTGCCGACCAGCTGCTCGTACTGCTTGCTGGAGGCCCAGGAGATGAACTTCCAGGCGTCACTCTGGTGTTGGCTTGCCTTCTGGACGCCCCAGGCCCAGGTGTAGAGCCAGCCGGAGCTCTTGGTCTGGTCGACCGGCGCGGGCACGTAGCCGAGCTTGCCGGCGACGGGCGAGCCGCTGCCCTCCAGGGAACCTGCCGCCGAGGTGGCGTCGTACCACATGGCGACCTTGCCCTGCTCCATGTCGTTCAGGCACTCGGTGAACCCGGACTGCGCGGCGCCGGCTTCGCCGTGGGCGCGGACCAGGTTGACGTAGAAGGACGTCGCCTTGGTGAAGGCGGGGCTGGTCAGCTGGGCCTTCCAGTCCTTGGTGAACCAGGTGCCGCCCATGGTGTTGACCACGGTGGTGAGCGGCGCGATGACCTCGCCCCAACCCGGCTGTCCGCGCAGGCAGATGCCCTTCATGCCGGGCTGGGCCCCGTCGGCCTCGGCGGCCAGCTGGGCCACCTGCTCCCAGGTCGGGTGCGCGGGCATGGTCAGGTGCTTGGCCGCGAAGACGTCCTTGCGGTACATCAGGAAGGACGACTCGCCGTAGAAGGGCTCGGCGTAGATCTGCCCGTTGGCGGTGAGCGACTGCTGGATGCTGGGCAGGATGTCGCTCTGGTCGAAGGTGGGGTCGGCCTGGGCTTCGGCGGAGAGCGGGGCCAGCCAGCCGTTCTTGGCGAAGAACGGCGTCTCGTAGTTGCTGATCGTCGCGACGTCGTACTGGCCGGACTGGCTGGAGAAGTCCTGGGTGATCTTGTCGCGGACGTCGTTCTCCGGCAGGACCGTGAAGTGCACGGCGATGCCCGTCGACTCGGTGAAGTACTTGGCGGTGAGCTGCTGCAGGTCCTCCATCTGCGGGTTGTTCACCATCAGCACGTTGATGGAGTGCGTCGCGCTGCCGCTCCCGCCTCCTGCGCCCGCGCCGGCGCACGCGGTGAGCAGCGAGGCGCTGAGCACCAGGGCGCCCAAGGGCGCGGTGCGGCGGAGGAGGGTTCGTCTGCCGGTCATGTCGTCCTCTTTCCGGTAGTCGGCTTTCCCGGGTGGGGGATGATGCCTGGTGGGGTGGTGCCGGGTGGTGATGGTGCCGGGTGGTGGCCGGGGCAATTAGTACGTGGGCATGACAAATTCCGCTGTGGAGGCGAAGGAAGCAGGTGTGGCTCAGGGGTCCTGATCGCGCGTCCGCTCGCTTCGCGTCAGACCCTGATCACGGTGGGCCCCAGCAGCGAGTAGCGTCGGGCCTCCGCGATGGACAGGCCGGTGTCGGTGACGATCGCCTCGAACTCGCCGACCTGGGCGAACCTGCAGAAGCTGCTGACGCCGAACTTGCTGTGGTCGCCCATGAAGACCCGCCTTCGGGAGACCTCGATCGCCTTCGCCTTGACGTCGGCCACCACGGGATCGGGGGTGGTGAGCCCGTGCTCCCTGGAGATGCCGTTCGATCCCAGGTAGGCCAGGTCGACGACGAATCCGTCGAGCATCGAGCAGGCCCAGGAGCCCACCGTGGCCAGGGTCCTGGCGCGCACCCGCCCGCCGAGCAGCAGCACGGTCAGGTCGGGGGAGTCGGCGACGGCGGCCGCGGTGGTGAGTGAGGCGGTCACCACGGTGAGCGGGCGGTCCACGGGGAGCAGGCCGGCGAGTATCTGCGGGGTGTAGCCCTCGTCGACGAACACCGTCTCCGCGTCACCCAGCAGCTTCACCGCCTCGGTGGCGATCCGCTGCTTGTTCTCCACGTTGCGGTTGACCCGTTGGGCCAGCCCGGTCTCGAAGCCCGCGCTCTCCACGGGGTAGGCGCCGCCGTGGGTGCGGCGGACCAGGCCACGGCGTTGCAACTCGCCGAGGTCGCGCCGGATCGTCTCCGGTGCGACGCCGAGGTCCGCGGCCACCTTGGCCACGTCGATCCGGCCCTCCTGCCGAGCCAGCACGAGGATCCGGTGCTTCCGTTCCTCTGCCTGCATCTGTCCGCCCCCCTCTCCCCATCGCCGGACACGCCGTGCCCGTTCGGACATCGCGCGCCCATTTCCTGCCCGCAACAGAGTTATACCGTTGCTCCCGCCCGTGGCAGCCGCCCGCACACGACCGAAACAAACCCGAAGTCTGCCCGTTTCTCTCATCCCGTCACAGCAGATCAGGACCGGTATTGCGGACCTGAGGCGGATGCGGCATTGCCCGAATGCCCAGCTCCTTCTGCCCGTTTCCACGCCGGTCGGAGACTCGGTCCGCGGGCGGTGTCCGCGGGCGGCACTCGTGGAGCACGATCGTCGCGCAGGTTGCGAGGCGACGATCTTCCGGCATGACGTCGTCAACGACACGACGCGGAGCCGTCCCCGCTCACTCGTTCGTGCGACCGAACGGCCCCACCACCGCCGGATGAGCGGCCGGTCCTGATGGAGTGGGCATCCAGGGCAGGGCAGTTGAACAGATGGGGACGTCCGTGTCGCGCTACGACCATGCCGTGAACATCCCGGAGATCGACGAACTGCGGGCCGCGGTCGCGTCCGCCCGCACCGAGGTGGTGAACCACTGCGTCTACCGGAGGCTGAACAGCATCGGCGACGTCCGGACCTTCACCGAGCACCACGTGTTCGCTGTCTGGGACTTCATGTCGCTGCTCAAGTCCCTGCAGCGCGAGTTGACCTGCGTCGATGTGCCCTGGGTGCCGCACGGCTCGCCGCAGAGCCGCCGGCTGATCAACGACATCGTGCTGGTGGAGGAGAGTGACGAGCTGGGCGAGGGATTCACCAGCCACTTCGAGCTCTACCTGACCGGTATGGAGACGGCCGGTGCCGACACCCGGCCCGTCCAGGGCTTCCTGGCCCGCCTCCGCCGTGGCGACGACGTCCGCACCGCGCTCAAGACCGCCCAGATCCCGGCAGCGGCAGCCGACTTCGTGGAGGCCACCTGGGACCTCATCGAGAACGCGCCGGTGCACCGCCGCGCCGCAGCCTTCGCCTTCGGACGTGAGGACCTCATCCCCGAGATGTTCGACCAGATCGCCGCCATCGACGACCGGGGCGGGCGCCTTGCGCCCTTCCGCGACTACCTGGCACGCCACATCCAGGTCGACGGCGAGGAGCACACCCCGATGGCGATGGCCATGCTCGCCGACCTGTGCGGCGACGACAGCGCGAAATGGCGGGAGTGCGCCGAAACGGTCCGCGCCACGATGTGTGCCCGCCGCACTCTGTGGGACGCGATCACGGATGCTCTCGACGCACCTGAACACGTCCACGGAGCCTCGTGACCTCCGCAGTCTCCGGACCAGGGTGAGGGCCTCTGCAGAGGCGCAATGTGCTGTTGTCGGGCGTAATGGAGGGACCGGCCGATGAACCGCGCCTGAAGTCGATCGAGGTCGGTCGGTGCCTGCGCGACGCGGGATGAAGCGGACGGTGACCGAGAATGAGCGATGAGCGGTGGCTGGTCGGGGCGCATCCCGGCAACCCGCACGGGCTCGGTGAACGTCTGCTCGGATCCCTGATGGACCTGGCCCAGGAGCTGCCGCCGCAGCTCCTCGCGCCCCTGCTCGTCGGCACGGCGCACAAGTTCGGCGGCCGAGAGCTGTCGATCCTGTTGCCGGACTACGGGCAGACGGCGTTGGTTCCGCTACCGGGCCGCGGCCTGACCGCCGGAACGCCCGAACCGATCGCCGGCACCACCGCAGGCGCCACCTTCCTGCGCGGCGCCCCGGCCGAGGTCCCACAGGCCGACGGCGTGCGGCTGTACCTGCCGCTGTCCGACAGCGGCAACCACGTCGGAGTGATGGCACTCACCATGGACGCCGTGGACGACGCCGCCAGGAGGCTGCTGCATCAGTTCGCACGCCTGGTCGCGGGTCTCCTACTCGCCAAGAACGGCTACACCGACCGGCTGTGCCAGACCCGGCGCCTCGAACCGATGAGCGTCGCGGCGGAGATCCAGTGGTCCCTGCTGCCCCCGCTCTCGATGTCCGTCCCCCGTGTCGCCGTGGCCGGCATCCTCGAACCGGCGTACGAGGTGGCGGGCGACAGCTTCGACTACGCCCTCAACGACGACCTGCTTCATGTCGCCACGATCGATGCGATGGGCCACGGACTGGACGCCGCCACCATGGCGACGGTCGCCATCGGCGCGTACCGGCACGCCAGGCGCGCCGACGTCGGCCTGGCCGACATCTACTCCTTCATGGACAGCGCCATCGCCGAACAGTTCGGGATCGATCACTTCGTGACCGCCCAGATGATGCGCCTGGACACCAGATCCGGCCACCTGGAGTGGGTGAACGCGGGCCACCCCGCGCCGCTGCTGATCCGGGACCGGGTCGTCGTGGAGCGGCTGGAGGGTGCGACCACGCTGCCGGTGGGGTTCGGTGGCGAGGCGCCGGTGGTCAGCGAGCGGGAGCTGCGGCACGGCGACCAGGTCCTGTGCTTCACCGACGGCCTGGTCGAGGAACGCGGAGCGGGCGGCGAGCAGTTCGGTGAGGAGCAACTCATCGAGGCCGTCAACCAGTTGGAGCGCGTCGACGACGGCGTGCGAGCGATCGTGCGGGCGCTCTCCCACAGCCTCAAGGAGCGACGGGGCGGTCAGACCAGCGACGACGCCACCCTGTTCATGATCGAGTGGCGCTGACCCTTCGAACTCTTCCTAATCAGCCGTCAGTCCTCCCAGTGCACCCCTGCCACCGCATGCACGGGCAGACAGTAGTCGGGGGTTGCCGCGCCCGGAACACGGACATGGATCCACGCGTCGTGGATCCAGACGGACAGACGCATGTTGCCGCTGAACGTCCGCCCGTCCACCTCCACATCGCCGGCGAAGCGGACAACGGCGGGCCGGTAGGGGTCAACCTGCGGTTCCATGCTTCCAGCTTCCTGTGACCGCGCGGGCACTGCACGTCGGGGGCACGGGGTCTCCGGTCAGCGCAGACATCCTGGGCAGGGATGGCGGTGGGCCAGGGCTTCGCCGAGCGGAACCAGGATCACGTCGGGAGTGCCGCCGTCGTTCGTGCGCGCGATGTCCTGGCCTGCCAGGAATATCGTGCAGTCCCCGCGGGAGTGGTAGATGTCGCTTGTCTTGGTGGTGAAGACGGCTGCCGGGGTTGGCATGGCGGGCGCTCCTCGCGGTCGCTGCCTGGTGTCGGGGCTTCGGGGGCTTCGGGGGCTTCGGGGCCGTCGGCGAGGAGCGCTCGGGCGGTCTGCCGGTTGCCAGGACGCGTAGCGGCCGCCATGAGCCGATTCGCCCGCCGAGGGGCGCTCTCCGGTGGCACCACCAGCAGTTCCCACTCCCCGATGCGGTAGGAGAAGAGGGTGATCGCGTGGGGATCGTGGGTGGGCTCGTGCCAGTTCACTCGTACGTCGTGGGATCCGGCCGGGACGCTGTGGGACAGCTCGGTCCACGCGGTGACCTGGACGGCGGCCCCGGTGATGCGACCCCATATGCCGTCCAACTCTTCGATCAAGTCGGGGAGTTGCTCGGAGAGGTTGTGTGAGTGCGGCCACCAGGCGCCGCTGAGTCGGGACGGCGGACCCTCGGGGGTCAGCGCCAGCCGCAGCGAAGGTCGGGCCTGCGCGACGGCCGCGAGCGCGGGGCCGGTGTTCGTGGTCATGGGGGTGACTGCCTTCTCCGTCGCCGGCCCGGTCCCAGTCGTGGGTCCGGGTTCGTATCGTTGGCCTCGTGGCGCTTCGGAACCGGTCGTCAGGGACCGCGCTTCGTCCGCCGGGCGCCGGTGCCGAGCCGGTGGAGGTGCCAACGGTGCGGCTGGGCCGTCGTCGGCAGCGCGGCGTGCCGGGCGTTGGCCAGCTGGATGAGCAGCGCGCAGGCGCTGATCATGGCGACGAGCGCGAGGACGGTGAAGAGCGTTGTCATCGTTCCCACCGTCCCTCGGACACGAGGATCCGGCCGATGGGCCTGAGCGGGGGAGACTCCGCCCGGGGCGGGGGGAGAGTGACGGAGGGCAGCCGAAGCAGTGACACGGACATGGTGCGCGTCCCGTCCCCGGGCCTGCGCGCAGGCCCGGTGTCGGCGTTCGCCGAGAACGACAGGGGCACTGCAGCCGGTGTTCGGAAAACCCTCGGTGATTTGAGCCTACTCCGCGCCATGCCGCGGGGGGCCGACCCCGGGTCCCCGATTCCGGCGTGGCCCGGGAACGTCGCCGGGACCGGACCTCGCCGGGGTGCGGGTGCTCGCTGCCCGCGGCCTCGCGCGGCCCGCCGGCAGCCACGCCACCGCGGCCCCACGGGAGTAGCGTGGAATCGGGCCCGAAGCGGCTCGGCGCGTCGGCCTCCGGGCCGACCGACGTCGGCCGTCGGGCGCGGTGGTCCGCGGCGGACAGGCGGTGTTCCATGAGTGTCGATCCTTCGACGCCGGCAGCGGGACGGCTGCTACCGGACACGCACGACTGGCCGCAGGCGCCCGGCGCGGTGGTGCTGCGGTTGGAGACGACGGCCTCCCGGCTGGGGACTCACGACGGCGCCTGGTGGCCGCGCTCACGCGACCTGACCAAGGAGCTTCCGGCACTGGTCACGGCGGTGGCGGAGTCCGTGGGGCCGATCGAACGGGTGGGCCTGGACGCCGCCGCCTGGGACGACGTACCGGGACGGATGACCGTCGACGACCGCGTCGTCCACATCGACTGGTTCCCTGTCGGCGACGACACCGTGATCCTCACCCGCGGCGCCCACGACCACTTCCTGCTCCTGGTCGTCCCTCCCGACGCCGACCCCGCGGCCGCGCATGCCGCCATGGCTGCGGCCGTGCTGGCCGGTGCCTCGGACACGGCCCAGCAGATCTTCGTCAAGACCGGCATCACACCTGCCGGGTGACCGCCGATCAGGCGCCCGACGGAGCTCGGCGGACGCGGGAGGTCCGCATCGCCCGCATCCGGCCTGGCGCAACCGTGGCGGCTGTCGGAGCCCGCGCGGCACGTTCCTTGCCGCCTCGGCAAAGAACGTGCCGTCGACCTGCCACCTTGGTGCTCCTTTGGGTGCACGATGGAAGTGACACACCCCTGATCTCCGAATCGGCATGTACTCCCCAGTGGATTCCCCTTCGGCCCGGGGCGGCGCGCGGCCGAGGTCCGATCGTTGGCCTCGGCAGCGACGACGCCCGGAGGAGCAGGTCGCCACCGGACGACCCGATCGGATCCCACGTGGGTGGTGGCGACAGAGGAGATGACCATGTTCGGTTATCGTGTTCCGGCTCCGGACCAGGCGATGCTGATCTCCGGAGGCCGACGGGGGATGGGGACGGCCCCGTTCCGTGTCGTCACCGGTCACGGCGCGTTCGTCTCGCCGGTGTTCCGCAAGACCCGCTTCCTGACCCTCGCGATGTGCGAGGCGGAGGTCGACGAGAACTGCGTCACGCACCAGGGCATCGCGCTGACGGTGCGGGCGGTGATCGCCTTCAAGGTCGGCAACGACAAGGAGAGCATCGTCAACGCCGGCCAGCGGTTCCTGTCCGACCAGGACCAGATGTCGGTGCTGACCGGCCGGATCTTCGCCGGTCACCTGCGGTCGATCATCGGTTCGATGACGGTCGAGGAGATCGTGACCGAGCGGCAGAAGCTGGCCACGGAGGTGCTGGAGACCTCCAAGGCTGAGATGGGCAAGATCGGCCTGATCGTCGACTCGTTGCAGATCCAGTCGATCGACGACGGGCAGACCGGCTACATCGCGGCGATGGCGGCCCCGCACCAGGCCGCGATCCAGCGTCAGGCGAAGATCGCCCAGGCCCAGGCCACTCAGGCCTCCGCCGAGGCGGAGCAGGCCGCCGCCCGGAACCAGGCCGAGTACGCCCGGCAGACGGCGGTGGTGAAGGCGCAGTACACGGCCGAGGTGGACCGGGCCCAGGCGCAGGCCGCGCAGGCTGGTCCGCTGGCCGCCGCGCACGCCCAGCAGGAGGTGCTGACCGCACAGACGGAGCTGGCCCAGCGGGCCGCGGAGCTGCGTGAGCAGCAGCTGGTCGCGGAGGTCGTGCGGCCCGCGGAGGCGGAGGCGGAGCGGATCCGGGTGCTGGCGCTGGCGGAGGCCGAGCGGATGAAGATCCAGGCGGAGGCGGCGGCGTCCAACGACCGCGTGGCCCTGGACCGGATGCTGATCGACCAGCTGCCGTTGATCGTCAAGGAGGCGGCGGGCGGCCTGGCCGGCGCGAACGTCAACGTGTTGAACGGCGCGGACGGCCTCGGCGAGATCGCGGCCGGGCTGGTCGGGCAGGGCCTGACGATCCTGGACTCGGTCCGACAGAACCTCGGCACCTCCCGCACGCTCCCGGACGGTGAGGGAACACCGCGCGCACGGCACCTCGGCACGGTGGAATGACACCGGGTCGGATCCGTGGAGACCGGGGAGCGTGGTCTCTCCGGTCCGCGTGAGCAGCTGACCGACCGGGCGACGCCTCGCGGAGAGGAGTCGCCCGGTCGGTCAAGTGCTCACTCGCTCGGCGGTGATGACGCCCCGTTCGAAACCAGCCGATCGGTGGTGCCAGGCTGCCGACGGACCGCCTGTCCCGGCCCCGGCCGTGTCGCTCGGTCGGCCAGGGTGTCCCGGCCGTAACCTGGAGGCGGCCGTTGGCCTGCGCCGGTATTCCCCGGGCGCGGCCAGGCGCAGGTGGTGGCTCAGCCTCGGCCTTTGGTTCGTGTCGTCTGATTCGTGTCGTCGGCAGGAGCGGGACATGGACTTCGTCGTCGTCGTGGAGATCCCCCAGGGATCCCGCAACAAGTACGAGATGGACCACGCTCTCGGGCGCATCCGGTTGGACCGGATGCTCTTCACTTCCACCCGGTACCCGGCCGACTACGGCTACGTCGAAGGCACGCTCGGACTGGACGGCGAGCCGCTGGACGCACTCGTTCTGGGCGGCGACCCCACCTTCCCGGGGGTGCTGATCCGCTGCCGTGCCCTGGGCATGTTCCGCATGAACGACCAGCAGGGCGAGGACGACAAGGTGCTGTGCGTCCCGGCCACCGACCCCCGGATGGACCACCTGCACGAGCTCGGCGACGTGTTCGCCCACGACCTCCGGGAGATCCAGCACTTCTTCGAGGTCTACAAGGATCTGGAACCCGGCAAGTCGTTCGACGGCGCGTCGTCCTGGCTCGCCCGGTCGGCGGCCGAGCAGGAGATCACCGCGGCACGCGCCCGGACGCACAGCGGACCGGCGCCGGACGAACTCTGATCCGCCCCTGCGCGGAGCGGCCGGCGATCTTCGCCGCTTCGGCGAGGTCAGCGGGGCTGGGGTGAGCGGGGGATCTGGTCGGTGTCGAATTCGCCGTCGGCGATCAACCGGGCCAGGTGCGAGAGCTGGTGATGGTGGGAGCGGGCGTAGACGCGGAACGCCGCGAACGCCTCGTCCGGGGTGACCTGCCAGCGCTCGGCCAGGATGCCCTTGACCTGCTCCAGGACGATCCGGCTGGTCAGTGCGTACTGGAGCTGTCCGCGCTCGGTCTCGCTGTGGGCCAGGGTGCGCTGCTGCAGGATGGCGATGGTGGCCACGTCCGCGAGCGCCTGGGCCAGGGCGGTGTCCGCGTCACTCAGGGCGTTGTCCCTGGTCTGGAACAGGCCGAGAGCGCCGATGACGCGCCCGCGCAGCCGCAACGGGATCGCGTTGGTGGACAGGAAGCCGGACTGCAGGGCGGCCGGGGTGAACTGCGGCCACGCCTTGGTGACTTTCGGGTCCTCCAGGTCGATGTTGGTGCGCGGCCGGCCGCTGCGGTAGCACTCGACACACGGGCCCTGGTCGTGCTGCAGGGCGAAGAGCTCCAGCAGCCGGGTGTTCTCGTCCGAGGCGGCCAGCACCTGCAGCACGTCGTGCTCGTCGGCCAGCAGCACCCCGCACGCCGCAACGTCCAGCAGTTGCACACAGTGCTCGGACAACCGCTGGAGGAAATCGATCAGGTCGAAGTCATCGATCAGGGAGTCGGCGACCTCCACGAAGATCTTGGTGAGTTGCTGCTCGCGGGCCATGGCGATCAGTCCTTGTCTGAGACGGGCAACGGAGTGCCGTTGCCGTTGCCGTTGAGGTCCAGGCGCAGTCGTCGCGCGACCACGTCCCGGGAGACGTCGGTGAGTGGCCGGCCGCTGCTGTAAGCATGCGCGCGCAGCCGCAGCAGAGCCTGAGTCAGGGGCACGTCGAGCTGGACGCTGACCATGCCGGTGGCCTGGTGCACGACCGCGTGCAACAGAACGTCGGTGGAATCGGCCGGAACGGCCCCGTCCAGGCCTGGTAGGACGCTCCCCAGAGCGTGCCCGGCCAGGGTGTGCGCCAGGACCAGCGCGTCACCGACCTGCCCGTCGGCCAGTGACCCCGCCGTCCGGCGCACCAGGGTCAGCACGCCGACGCGGATCGCCCCGATGCCCATCGGGAAGCAGAACACCGCGCGGGCCGCCAGTCCGGCTGCCTCCACGCTCAGAGCCGGCCAGCGGTCGGGCCGCACCCGCGCAAGGTCGGGCACCAGCACCATCGCGCCGCTGCGCACGGCCTCGGGACCGGGGCCCTCGCCGAGGGTGAACTGCAGGTCCTCGAACCTGCCGGCGGCCTCGTCGGTGCACCACATCAGCTCCACCCGGTCACCCCCGGTCGCCAGGGAGACCGTCAGCCCGGCAACGCCCAGGGTTTCAGCGGCCCGGGCAGCGACGTCCGCTGTGGCGTCGAACCCGTCGTCGAGCTGGAGCAGTCGCAGAACTTCGGCCATGCCGTCACTGATCACCAGTTGTCCTGTTCCAGACGACCCTGGGGGCGTTGCAGGTCGGTGCCCGCCTGATCCTCCCCAGGTGGGAACGGGACGTCCCGCCGAGAGCCGGCGAGGAGGGCGCAGCTCCCGACCGGTGGGACCACCGTACCGCGCTCCCCACCGCGCCGGTGCGCAGGGAACGACCGAGAACCTACGTCAACAGGGTAGTCCGGGATCTGCGTCCGGGATCTGCGGTACCGGCCCGGTCCCGAAACGGATGCGGGGAGGCGGACCGGCACTGCGCCGGGCGTGCGGGCTGCGGCGCGAGCAGGACGTTCTCGGTACGGGTCAGGGCGAACAATCGCGCAATCGTCGGTGCCGGGTGGTGCAGTCGCACCGATGCGCCTACCGCAGCGGCGCGGTGGTAGGCGTCCAGGAACGCGCTCACGCCGCTGCAGTCGCAGAAGTCGACGTAGCTGAGATCGACATCGATGCTGCGCATGCCGTCGAGCAGGCACCGAGTCAGGGTCTGGCGAACCAGTGGGGCGGACTCCAGGTCGATCTCACCGATCAGGGTGATCTCTGTACTGGTCCCGCGATCCTGCCGCTCGACCGTGAACGTTGCCGCCCCCGCTCGCGGCCGGGGAAGGCGGTGGTTGATGATCATGCATCGAGTCACGATGCTCTCCACGGACATCCAGATCTCCTCGGCTGTCTCGTCTGTGAGACCGCCGTGGTCTGGGGCAGTCGGAGCAAGGCCGCAGAAGCGGCCTGGGGCCGAGCGTTGGGGCAGCTGTGTCGTACCGGCTTCGACCGTGCGCGCCGACCAGGCAAACAGATGTTCTGCTGCGAACTGTACGACTTGCCGAGGCCCGCTGCTACCACCCGGAGCGTGGGAGATGCCGGACTGTGCGAGCGCGGGCCGGTTCTTGACGCTGACGGGCAGGTCCTTGGTCGCGTGTGCGGGCCCGACGCGCGGGTAGATGTCGGTTGTGGCCAGCGGCGATGCCCATCACCACGCCGGACGCACCTTCCGGTTGCGCGCGGCGGATCGCCGTGCCCGTGGCGCGGCCCGACGGTGGCGGCACACCGGCGAGGAGGCCCGGTGGGCGCGGAGCGATCTGCCGGCGAGACGTCTGCTCGCGCGCGTGTTCGCGTGTCTGTTCGTCGCGGGGGCGGCGGGGTTCGCGGTCCTCGCCGCGGGCGCACCACGCGCCGACCGAGGCTTCGACGCGGCTGTCGCCGCCGTGTGCGCGGTGTTCGCGGCGGTCGCCGTAGCGGACCTGGCAGTCCTGCGGCGGCGCTTCGCGGAGCAGGAGCGATGGGGAAGGGACTCGGGCCCGAACCGGCTTGGAGGCGGTCATGGCGCGGCTGACGATTCACGGCGGTGAGCTGGTGGCCCGGCCGTCCTGGCTTGAACGACCGGTGATGCGGCACGGGCCGGTGCGCGTACCCCTCACCGTCGTGGCGCGTGTCGAGGTCCTCGCCGAGCCATGGCGCTGCCTGCGCGGCAGCCGAGAGAGCGGCCTGTCGATCCCCGACAGGGCGTGGCTGGGGGTGTGGCAGCACCCGGCCGGGCGTGACTGGATCGCAGTGCGTCCCTGGCGCGGTCCTGTCCTGCTGGTCGAGTTGCGGCCGCCGGCCGAGTTCGCCCGCGTCGCCCTCTCCGTGGCCGATCCGCAGGCGCAGGCGGCGCGCCTGCGCGCGGCCGTCGACGAGGCACGACGACGAGAGGGTGTCGCAGCAGCATCCTGAGGTCGACCGAACAGCCGGGGATCACTCGACCCGGTGACCGCACGGCCGGAAGCGCAGCATGGGCCGGCCCGCCGCACCCTCGAACTCGATCGCGGTCGGCACCCGGCCGCACCTCGGGCAACGCGGCAGGTCGCCGTCGCGTGCCCGCCGGAGCAGACTCTCGAACTGTCCGGCAGGGATCGGCGCGATGCTCTCGACGGGCGTCGGCTCTCCGGCACTCTCCCAGTGGTCGGGCCCACCGTCGCGCCACTCGACGTCAGCGGTGTCGAACACGCCGTGCTCTTCCAGGAGCAGCCACAGATCGGCCAGGTCGGCAGCAACGCCGACGTCGCGGCCGTCGACCTCGACCGGGCGGCCGACGGGGTGCCCAGGGCCGGACTCGATGCCGTAGACGATCACACGGTGGCTGCTCACCCCACCTCCACTCGGACGAACGTCCCCGTGCGGGCGACGCTGCAGAGCGCGGCCTGCTCGTGCCCGAACGGCACGTGGCGGTGCCCGACGTGCAGCTCGTGGTCGACCGGCAACATCGACATCACGCTGCTTTCGCTTCGACGATGTGGGCCTCCGCGGCCGCGCGCTTGACCGCCTCGCAGCCCGCCTTCGCCTCCTCCTGGGAGGCGTAGCCCTGTCCCTCGGCCACGGTCTCGCCGTTGTCGGCCTTGAGATGCCAGTGCCACTCGTTGTTCTCGGCCTGCCAGACTTCGAAGTGCGCGGGCATGCCGGCCTCCCGTGGTCCTGGTCTCCTGGCTTCCAGGGTGCGACCAGGGTGGCGGGTCGGCATCTCGGACCATGGGCGATTCACCGACGCGGCACGGCATCACGGCGGGCCGCAGCTACGCGGTGAGTTCGTCGAGGAGGGCGTTCAGTTCCCGGCGGCGTTGCCGTCGGTGCCAGGGCTGCCAGTGGCCGCCGAGTTCGCGTGCTCCCTGTGGTGCCGGGACGATCAGGACCGGGCACATCGCCCGGGTGATGCAGCGCCGGGCGACGGACCGTCGGGGCGGCCACCACGAGTGACGCCGCTGCGGTGCGGCGACGACGAGCAGGTCCTCGTCCCGGCAGGCGGACGCCGTCAGCGCCTGGTGCAGGGGGAGGCCCTCGGTCTCGATGGACACCACCACGTCACCTGGCACGCCGCCCATCGCCTGGTCGAATGCGTGCCGAGCGGCTGCCAGCGCGTTTCGCTTCAGCGCCCACCGGGGGTCCTCCGCCGCGAAGGGCTGGGGACCCACTCCGGTGGTCCACCCTCCGCTTTCTGGTTCGGCCGGCGGACGGTACGTCCGGACCGCTCGCACCTCCATGCCGCGGCGACGTGCCATCTCCACCGCCTCGCGCAGTGCCCGCAGCCCTGCGAGCGAGTCGTCCACACCGACGACGACCCGGCCGGGGTTCCGCTGCCGCATGGTCGATCACCGTCCTCGCTTCACCTGGCCCGGTGTCACCAACGCTGAGGTTCTCGGCTGTTCAGGCCCCGCCGTCTGGCCAGTGCTATCGCGGCGAGCAGCGTCCACCAGGCCGCGTCCGCCAACAGGACCGTGACGGCGAGCAGAAGCACATCCGCGCTGCGCACGGTGAATGCCACGGCGAGCAGGAAGGCGCCGAGCGCCAGCCCGGCCAGCCCGACCACGCGGCGGAGACTGCGGCGGCGGTGTCGCGGCGGAGCCCAGGCGTGGAAGCATTCCAGCAGGTGCACCAGGTCGGGTTCGCTCGCGCGCAGGTGCTCCTCGATGTCGGACAATGCGCGTCGCTCGTACTGGGAAAGCATCGCGTGCGCCTCCCGCGTTCCGGTTCTGGGACTCAGGCGCCGACAGCAGGTTGGCATGGAATCGGACCAGCCCAGCCGAGCTTCCAGAGATCAGCCGCAGCCCGGCGCGTCCCTGATCGGGCGGTGATGCTGTTCGCGGACATCCAGGCCCCTCGGCTGTCGAGTCTGGGACACCGCCGGGGTCTGGGGCAGCTGGAGTGGTCGCCGCTGGAGCGGCCGACTCAGTCGGTCTGGCCGAGGCGCCAGAGCACAGGGCTTCGGGCGTTCGAACCCGCCAATAACGCATATCCGCAATCGACTCTACGCCGTGGTGCAGCAGCCTGACACCGCACGGACTGTCCCGCTGCCCCGGACCAGCCGAAGCACCGGTCGGCCCGGCCGGAGGCGTCGCCGTCGGCCCGGTCCACCGCGCCGTCGGCGGATCTTGCCCTGGTGGCTCGGGGCAGGGAGCCTCGCCGGCCGAGGTACGTCACGGTATGCGCATTCCATCTGTCCGTGTTGGGATGGTGCCTGACGCCTGGGGTCCGACTGTCCTGAAGCCCCCGACACGACCTCCCCGTCGTCACCCCGTGAAGCTGCACAGGAGGAGTGGTTCGGTGTCTTGCGGGGCTCTTCACCAGGAAAGCCAAGGCTGCGCGCTTCCGACGCACCCTACGGGCACGACGGTCGTCACAATTCCGGCCGCCGATCACCATGGTTCTTGACCTCACCGTGTTCGGCCTGGCCATCACACTCGAGCCGGTGCCGGTCATCACGTTCATCCTCCTGCTGTCCGCAGAGCGGGGACTGTACAAGGGGCTGGCGTTCATCCTGGCCTGGCTCTCGTCGCTCGTCCTCGTCCTGGCCCTCGTGGTGCTGGCGACGGGGGGCACCCCGCCCGCGCGCAGCTCCACGTCCTCCACCGCGGTCCTCGGCATCAAACTGGCTCTTGGCGTCGGGCTGATCGCCTACGGGGCACACAGGCGCCGCCGACTCGGCCGTCCTCGTACGCGACCCGCGTGGACCGCCCGGCTCAACCGCGTCTCTGTCTGGACCGCGTCGGGACTGGCTGTTCTGGTGCAGCCGTGGGGACTCGTCGCAGCCGGCTGCGCGACGGCGGTCGACGCCGACATGTCCCGAGCCGCCACCTACCTGGCCCTCACGGGGTTCTGCCTGCTTTCCACGGCGAGTCTCCTGGTGATGCAGCTCTACGCCACGTTCGCACCAGAGGCGGCCCAGGACCGGTTGACGAGACTCAGCGGGTGGATCGAGAGCCACGAAGACCAGGCCATCGTCGCGATCTCCCTGCTTGCCGGCCTCTGGCTGGTCAGCAAGAGCATCTCTCAACTAGTCGGCTGACCCGCGCCGTCCGGCGAACAGACAGACAGCGTCTCCACTGCCGGAAACGGTCGGACGTGCTCGGCGCAGGCGGGCATTCTCTCGGGAAACGTGGTGATCGTCGCGGTGCTGTGGGACGGCCGCGCTCCCCGGCTGCCGGCCTCGCTCCGTGAGAGCTCGCGGGCAGCGCGGCCCAGCAGGCTGCGACGCTCGGCTTGGGCCGGTTGCTGCCGGGGCCGCCGCGACCTGGGGCTCGGACCAGGCCTTGGTCGCCGGGCGCGGCATCCGCACGCGGAGCGATAATGCAAGGGATCGCTCCGCAGCAGGTCGGTGCTGCTGCTATCGACCCGGGGTACAGAGACCGGAGGATTGCCATGGCTCTTGTGGCGTCACCGTCAGCTCCTGTAAGTGTCGGCGTAGGTCCGCCCAAGTTCATCACCCCACCGCGGCCGCTGTGGTGGGCGGACCAGCGGCAGGCCGTCGGCTATCCGCTCTTGGCGATCGGGGTCTGGCTGTTCGTCACGCTCTGGGTGCTCGACTACCCGCAGACCGGGCCCGCCCAGGACGCCCACCTGAACGAGATCATGGTGGGGATCGTGGTCTTCCTCAACGCCCTGGCGCGTCTGATGCGTGACCCCTCAAGGGTCAGCGACGGGGTTGTCGCGCTGGCGGGCGCATGGCTGCTGGTCGCTCCGTTCGTTGTGGGCTACACCAGCTATGCTGAGGCGGGTGATGCGGCGGTCGTCGATGTGGTGACCGGAGGCGTGCTCATTGTGCTGGCGCTCTACAGCGCCTTCGCGCTGAAGTTCTCCGAGCGGCTCTTCCAGCGCCAGGCCCGCCGGGCCCGCCGGGCGTGATCCGGCCTCTGCGCACCGGCTGTGCGCCGCGGTTCACGGACCGACAAGTAGCTCTTGAATCAGGATGGCGACTGCCGTAGCGGCGAGGGACCAGCCGAAGAGGCGGGCTCGCAGCGTCGAATAGCGGGCGGTGTATTCCTGCCGCATGGCGTTGCTGCGTTCGGCGAGGCGGCGGATGGTGGCACGGGAGGTTTCCATGCGATCGGCCGTGTAGACGCGGATCACCTCTTCGCGTTGGGC